>DASVUO010000101.1:0-2109 GCA_036386995.1 Allosphingosinicella sp.
GGCGCCGCCCGGGCGCCCCGACTCCGCCAGCGGCGAGGCTTCGATCAGCTCGGCCGGCCAGAAGCTGTTGCCGACGCCCATGTCCCAATGCTCGCCGACCGCGAAATCGCCAAGGCTCAGATCCGCCATAATCCCCCCGCTTGCCTGTTCAGTCGACCGTCTCGTTCGGATCGGTGCCCCAGATGAAGGACGCGCGGATGAAGCCGCGCCGCCCCTGGACGTCGAGCTCGCACCAGCCCGCCTCGCAGCCCTCGATATTGCCGACCACGCCCGGCTCCGCGCGGAAGCGCACGGGCGAGCCTTCGTCGGCCTCGGCGTGAAGCGGCCGCGGCTCGGCGCCCGTCACCAGTGCCGTGCGCTGGTCGCTGAGCAGCCGGACCATGATCCACCCCTGCGCGCCCAGCGGGTCCTGCACCTTGCGCCAATTGGGCTGCGTCGCGATCACGCGCATCGGAAGGCCGCGCCGCACGTAGCGCCACATCGCCGGATAGGTCTGCGCCGGCCCCGTGCGCATCAAGGCGTCGCTCGCCTGGATCGACACCCAATAAGGCGGCTGCCGGTCGTTCTGCGCCTGCGCGCCGGTCTGCGCGAGCGCAGCGGCCGCCACGAAGGCCGAAAGGATGAAACGCCTGAACATGGCTTCTTCTGTAGGGCCGTGCGCCCGGCAGTTTCAACGCCGGATGTTCGATAAAGGCGATCAGCCGCCCGCCGCGATCCGCTCCACCAATTGCTTCACGGTCGGCACGAAGCCGTTCGAATAGAAGGGATCCTTCTTGAAGCGGAAGGCGGCGTGGCCGGCGAACATGAGATTGTTGTCGACCGGGCCGCCATGGGCGATGTCCTGCAGAGTCTTCTGGATGCAGAAGCTGCGCGGATCGGCGAGGCGGCCGGTCGTGTTCTTCTCATTGTCCGCCCAGGACGAAAAGGCGCACTGGCTGAGGCAGCCCATGCAGTCCGCCTGGTCCTTGCGGATCATGTGCTTTTCCTCCGGCGTCACGAAGACGAGCGTGTCGTCCGGAGTCTTGAGCGCGTCCGTATATCCTTGCGCATACCATTCGCGCGCGTGGAGCAGGTCGCTTTTGGTCACCCAGAAATTCTTCTTCGCGCCGACGCCGACGTCGAGCTGGAAGCAATGGTCGCCCATCTCTTCCTTGGTAAAGGCGATCTGGCGCTGCGAACGGGCCTCGAGGCTGCGCAGGAACGGCGTGCGGACGGCCGAGCTGTAGAAGCCCGTCGGCGAGAAGCGGTGAAGGAGGACGTCGCCTTCCTCGAGCTCCATCAGCCGGCGCTTCCACTCCTCCGGGATCGGGCTTTCCTGCGTCAGCAGGGGCCGCGTTCCGAACTGGAAGGCGATCTGGCCGAGCTCGGGATTGTCGATCCAATGCTCCCATTCCGACAGGTTCCAGACGCCGCCCGCCATCACGATCGGGATTTCGTCCGAAATGCCGCCCGCGCGCATCACGTCGCGAAGCGCCTTGACGCGCGGATAGGGATCCTGCGGGACGAGCGGGTCCTCGGCATTGGAGAGGCCGTTATGGCCGCCCGCGAGCCACGGATCCTCGTAGACCACGGCGCCGAGATATTCGGCCGCCTTAGAATAAGCCCGCTTCCACAAAGCCGAAAAGGCACGCGCCGAGCTGATGATCGGGAGATATTTGACGCCGTAGGAGGCGGCGATCTCGGAGAGCTTGTACGGCATTCCGGCGCCGCAGGTGACGCCCGCGATCATGCCCTTGGTCTGTTCCAGCACGCCGTGGAGGATCGGCTGCGCGCCGCCCATTTCCCACAGGACGTTGATGTTGATCGCGCCCTGCCCGTTGGTCATCTCGTGGGCGCGGCGGACCTGATCGACGGCGCCGGCGATGCCGTAGCGGATCAGCTCCTCGTGCCGCTCGCGGCGGGTCAGCGCATGGTAGACCTGGGGGATGATCTTGCCTTCGGCGTCGTAGCTGTCGGCGTTCACCGCCGAAACGGTGCCGATGCCGCCCGCCGCCGCCCAGGCGCCCGAGCTTTGATGATTGGTCGCCGACACGCCCTTGCCGCCCTCGATCAGCGGGAGGACTTCACGACCCGCATAGCGGATCGGGCTGATACCCTTGAACATTCTAC
>DASVUO010000102.1:0-22516 GCA_036386995.1 Allosphingosinicella sp.
GACGGTGTGGCTCGAACGAACGGCCACAGGGGACGTCCAGCCCGAGGGTGCCGATGCCGCCGGAGCCGAGACGATCGACGTGCTGCGGCGTGGCCTGCTGACCGGTTCACCCATCGCCCCACAGGCCGCTGCAGGGTTGCGCAGGCTTGCTCAGATCCCGCCCGAACTCCTACGGGAACGGCTTCGCGGATCCTTTGCGCCCGCCCGCACCGCCGGCGCGCTCGCGCCGCTTGGTGACGGCGACCTCCTGCGCCTGGCCCTGCTCCTGCTGCGCGGTGTTCCAGGCGGCTCCGAGCGGATTCGGCAGCTGCCGGCGAAGGGCGCCGTGCGCCGCGCAGGGCTCGTCCAGATCCTCGCCGGCCTGTTCGCAAAGGGGCGGCTTGTGCCGATGCCGGAGGAGAAAATGGGCGCGCCAAGTCAGGATCGGGGTCGCCGAGACCTCCGGCGGCGGGCTCTCGCCGACCTGCTTGGCGACGCGATTGGCGCTGCAGTGGTGGCCTGGCCGGAAAGCCTGAAGGACGAAGACCCGGTGGAGCGGCTGCTTCACGCACTGCCGCCGGGCGAGCGGCCAGCGGCGCTTGCCTTTGCGCGGCTGTTAACCGGCGCGCAAGCGGCCCGGGTCCTCCCGCCCGGCCTGGCGGCGCGGGCACTCGCCGCGGCGGCGGCGGACCGGCTGGGCGGGGCCGGCCACACGGGGCTGGCCCTTATTTGGAGGCAGCGGCTCGATCAGGGGCTCAGCAGCGAACAGCGTTCGGCGCTTCGGCGTTTGTTGGACGACGCCTTGCCGGTTTCGGCGGACGCTAGAGGCTTGAGGCGCGCCCTTGGCTTGCCCGCCACGCCGAGCGCTCGGCAAGCCCGTTCCGAGCCCGGCCTCCAAGGTGAAGCGGCCGCTCAAGCCGAGCCGGGATCGCTTGCATGGGCGCTGGCTTTGCTGGACCGGGGAACGCCCAAGACGAAACGCCTGCTGCGCGCTGCTCTGCGTGCGCCGCGCCTGCGCGAGCGGCTCTGCAAGGCTTTGCCGGACAGGCTGCTTCTCCGCTTTGTGACCGTTCTCGCTCCGCGCGAGGCGTTCCCGCTGGTGCGGATGGCCCTCATCTTCGCGGCGGCGCATGAGCGTTGCGGTGCCCGGCTGAGCCGCGCCGAGATGTGGGCGGCCGCTATCGAAGCCGCCGCTTCGCCGGACCCGGTGACCGCTTTGGTTCGCACCCTGATCGATCCCAAGTCGGCCGCTATGCGGGGCAGGGGGCCCGCCCTGGCGGACCGGATCGCGGCCGAAGCCTCGGCGCTCGCTTCCTCGCGGGGCGAGCCCGCGCTCAAAGCCGCTTTGAACGACCGCGCTTATGACCTCAGGCGGCGCAGTTCCCCGTCCACCGCGCCGCCTGCCGAGCCGCGGCGCAAGCTTTGGGAAAAGGCGCCGGAGCCGGGCGGGCGCAAAATTCACGTCCGAAACGCAGGGCTGGTGCTGGCGGCACCGTTCCTGCCGCAGTTGTTCGACGGGCTCGGGCTGCTCGGCGAGCAGGGCCTTGGCAGCCCGCGCCCCGAAGAGGCGCTCAGCCGCGGCATCCACCTCCTGCAGTATCTGGTCGACGGGCGGCTCAATGCTCCGGAGCCTGTGCTTGCGCTCAACAAGCTGCTTTGCGGGGCCGATCCGGCCGAGCCGGTTCTGGCATCGATCGAACCGTCGGCGGACGATCTCGCCACCTGCGATTCCTTGCTGGAAGCGATTGCCGCCCACTGGCCGGTCATGGCAGGAAGCTCGACAGCGGCACTGCAGGAACTTTTCCTTCAGCGTGAAGGCGCGCTTTCGAAAACGGACGAGGGATGGCGCTTGGATGTCGAGCGCAAGACCATCGACGTGCTGCGGGACGCAATTCCCTGGGGCTTCTCGATGATCCTCCTCCCGTGGATGCCGGAGCTCCTCAAGGTCGATTGGGTCACCGCCTCGGGCTGAGGCGCTTCGCGCGCTCGGATGGGGAGGATCGGCTGCGCGCCGGCTGGTGACCCCTACGGGACTCGAACCCGTGTTTTCGCCGTGAGAGGGCGACGTCCTAGACCGCTAGACGAAGGGGCCGTGTGTGCACGGCTGGGGGGCGAATATGGGGGAGGGGGGTCGCTGTCAAGCTGGCCTCCCGGCGGCAGGCGCGGTAACCAGCCACCATGTGCAACGACTATCGAAGCCGTGTCGACCTCAACACCATCGGCCAGGAATTCAACGACCTGCGCATCCCGTTGCGCTTCCCGGAAGGCGCGCCGAACCTGGAGCCGCGCGAGGACATCCGCATCACGGACAGGGCGCCGATCCTGCGCTGGGCGGCCGACGGGGCGGAGCTCGTCCAGCGGCGCTGGAGTTGGCCGGGGGCGGGCGGTAAGCCTGTCTACAACTTCCGCTCGGACGGGCGGGAATTCGGCAGCGGGCGCTGCCTGATCGTCACCGACGGCTTTTACGAATTCACCACGCCAAAGGAGCCGCGCCAAGACAAGCGCAAGGACAAGTGGCTGTTCACGCTGGAGGGGCACGACTGGTTCTGTATTGCGGGCCTGTGGCGCACCACGCCGGACGTGGGCGAGGCGTTCACCATGCTGACCACGGAGCCTGGACCGGACGTGGCGCCGTATCACAACCGTCAGGTGGCGGTGTTGCCGCGCGAGGCGTGGCGGCCGTGGCTCGACGGGAGCGAACCTGCGAGCGCGCTGATCGGACCGTGCCCGGCGGGGATGCTGAAGGTCGAGCGCGCCGGCTAAGCGGCGCGGGCGGAGGCGGCGCGGGACAGTTCGGCTGCAACCAGAGCGGCGGCTTCCATGGCCTGGCCCGGGTTCAGGCGCGGGTCGCAATGGGTGTGGTAGCGGTCGCCTAAGTCGGCGACCCGCACCGGCTGCGAACCGCCGGTGCATTCCGCCACGTCGCGGCCGGTGAGTTCGAGGTGGATGCCGCCGGGGTGAGCGCCTTCCGTCCGGCAGAGTTCGAAAAAGGCGGAAAGCTCCTCCAGGATGCGTTCCAGCGGGCGGGTCTTGAATCCGTTCGCCTTGATCGTGTTGCCGTGCATCGGGTCGCACGACCAGAGAACCGGATGGCCTTCGCTTGCCGCTGCGCGGAGCAGCGGGGGCAGGCGGTCCGCGATCTGCTCGGCGCCCATGCGGGCGATCAAGGTGATGCGGCCGGCCTGCCGCGCCGGGTTGAACCGGTCGAGAAGGTTGAGCAGTTCGTCCGCCTCCATCGTCGGGCCGCATTTGATACCGAGCGGGTTCGACAGGCCGCGCAGGAACTCGACATGCGCGGAGCCTGCGAAGCGGGTGCGGTCGCCGACCCAGAGGAAGGGTGCCGAGCTGCCGTACCAGCCGGCGCCGTCGCGGCGTACCAGCGCCTCTTCGTAGGGGAGAAGCAGCGCTTCGTGGCAGGTGTAGAAGGAGTTGCCTGCGGCAAGGTCGCGCAGGTGGCTGAGCGTCGCGGCGGACTGGGCGTAGGCGCGGAACATTCGCTCCGGATCGGGGCGGCGCGCGGCGGCTTCGAAGTCGATGCCGTTGACGATGTCGCCGCGGTAGACGGGCAGACTGGTGCCCCCTTGCTCCTCAAGTGCGCGCGACCGGGGCTTGGCGAACTGGCCGGCGATGCGGGCGGCGGTGATCACCTTTAGCCCGCTTGCTTCGCCAAGGCTGCGCGCGATTGCGGCAAGCAGCGCGTGAAGGCCGCGGCTGTTGTCCGTCGAGAATTCGGCGAAGCTTTCGGCGCAATCGCCGCCCTGAAGGAAGAACGCACGGCCAGCCTGCGCTTCGACAAGGTCGGCGGTCAGGCGGTGGGCGTCGCTTGCCGGCACCAGAGGCGGATACGCGGCGAGTTCGCGCAAGGCGGTGCTGAGCGCGGCTGCGTCCGGGTAATCCGGCTGCTGCCGCGCTTCGTGGCTCCTCCAGCCCGCCGGTGTCCATTCCCCGCCCATCCCGGCCATGTGCGCACTCCCCGTCGCGGGTGCAAGGCAAGGCATTGACGCAAGGGCGGGACAGGTAGAGGAAGCGCCGCGTGAACAAGCTTTTTCCGCATAGCGCCAACAGCGATGGCGTCACCGTTCGTGTCGCCGTCAGCTTCCTTCCCGAACAGTCCGAACCCGCGCGCGGCCGCTGGTTCTGGGCCTACCATATCCGCATCGAGAACGGGCGGTCGGCGCCTGTGCAGTTGATCAGCCGGGAATGGACGATCGCCGATGGACGTGGCGGGCGCCACGACATCGCGGGCGACGGCGTGGTCGGCGAGCAGCCGGTGATCGAGCCGGGCGGTTCGTTCGATTACGTGTCGGGCTGCCCGCTCAACACACCCACCGGGTGGATGGAGGGCCGCTACCGGATGATGGGGGCGGAGGAGCAGAGCTTTGTTGCCGAGATCCCGCGCTTTCCGCTGGTCGCGCCGGCGGTGGCGAGTGGGCCGGGGCTCTGATAAAAGCCGGTAAGTCCGCCTGTAAGCTGGAGATTTCGATGCGTACCCTGTTGCTTGCCGCCACCGCACTTGCTCTCCTGCCCACCGCCGCCAGTGCAGCGGCGCCGGTGACCCAGGCGATGACCTGCCCGATCGGCGGAAAGGCGTTCGATTTCACCACGGGCGAGTCTTATACGACCTGGGGCGAGCGGCCGGACGGCAAGCCTTATGGCAGTTCAGAATTCCCCACGCCTTTGCCCGAATGCCCGGACAACGGCCTCGTCCTGTACAAGGATTATGAGCCGGAGGAGGTGGCGAAGCTCGAGCCGCTGGTGGCGTCCGAAGCGTATCAGGCGCTGCGGCAGGAGGTTTCCTACTACCGCGCTTATTGGCTGATGAAGGAGATGGGCGTTCCCGCCGCAAGCCGGCTGCTCGCCTTGCAGCGGGCGGCGTGGCAGGCGGATGGCGATTCGGAGCGGCGGGCGCGGTACCTGGCCGAATTCGCCGCGGAGACGGCCAAGCTGCCTGCAAAGCCGACGGACTTGAACTGGATCGGCATGGAAGGGCGGGCGATCAACGCGCTTCGCGAGCTCGGCCGGTTCGACGAGGCGCTTGCCCGGCTTGGGAAGCTGCCTGCTTCCGCTTTGGAGGCTCCTGCCGTTGCCGGAGCCGAAGGAAAGGCCGCCGAGACGGCGCGGGTGCGAACCGCCTGGGCTTCCTTCTTTAAGCAAATGCGTACCGTGATAGAGCGCAAGGACGCTTCCCCCGAACCGTTCGAGCTAATTCCGCGACGCGTTTGGACGGAGCGCTGCATAGCGGGGAAGGGCCTCAGCGAAAGTCAGCAGGCGCATTGCACCGCGCAGGCGGCGATTGTGGACGAGGCGCGCGCCAAGGCGGAAGCCGAGGCGAAGGCGCTAGGTCAGAACCGGGACAAATCCGGCCGCTGAGCCGCCGCGCCCGCTTGCGCCGCGTCAGGCGTCGATCTCTTCCTCGCTGATTTCGGCGGCGTGGTTCTGGATGAACTGGAAGCGGTGCTCCGGGTTGCGGCCCATCAGGCGGTCGACGAGGTCCTTGACCCCGCGCTGCTGCTGATATTCCTCGGGCAGCGTCACCCGGATCAGCGCCCGGGTCTTGGGGTCCATGGTGGTCTCGCGAAGCTGGTTCGGGTTCATCTCGCCAAGCCCTTTGAACCGCGAAATCTCGACCTTCTTGTTCTTGAACATCGTCTTTTCGAGCTCGCCGCGATGGGCGTCGTCACGCGCGTAAGCAACGGTGCCGCCCGAGGTCAGCCGGTAGAGCGGCGGCTGGGCGAGGTAGAGCGCGCCGGCTTCGACGATCTTGCCCATTTCGGTGAAAAAGAAGGTCATCAGCAGGGTCGCGATGTGGGCGCCGTCGACGTCGGCGTCCGTCATGATAATGATCCGGTCGTAGCGCAATTGCGCCGGATCGCACCGCTCCTTGGTGCCGCAGCCGAGCGCCTGAATGAGGTCGGCAATCTCCTGATTGCCGCGGATCTTGTCGGCGCTTGCCGACGCGACGTTGAGGATCTTGCCGCGGATCGGAAGGATCGCCTGCGTCTTGCGGTCGCGCGCCTGCTTGGCCGAGCCGCCGGCGCTGTCGCCTTCGACGATGAAGAGTTCGGTGCCGGCGGGATCGTCGTTGGCGCAGTCGGTGAGCTTGCCGGGAAGGCGAAGCTTGCGGCCTGAAGTGGCGGTTTTGCGCTTCACCTCGCGTTCCGCCCGGCGCTTCAGCCGGTCGTCCATGCGGTCGAGCACGAACCCCAAGAGCGCCTTGCCGCGCTCCATATTGTCGGCGAGGAAGTGGTCGAAGTGATCGCGCACCGCCGCTTCCACCAGCCGCGCCGCGTCAGGGCTGGTCAACCGGTCCTTGGTTTGGCTCTGGAATTGCGGATCGCGGATAAAGACGGAAAGCAGGATTTCTGCGCCGCCGGTGACGTCCTCCGCCTGGATGTCTTTCGCCTTTTTCAGCCCGACCAGTTCGCCGAAGGCGCGGATGCCGCGCGTTAAAGCGGCGCGGATGCCCTGCTCGTGAGTGCCGCCGTCGGGCGTCGGAATGGTGTTGCAGTAATAAGAGGAGCCGCCGTCGGTCCAAAGCGGCCAGGCAACCGCCCATTCAACCATGCCTTGATCGCCGGGGAAGTCCTGCCGGCCGGAGAAGAAGTCGGTGGTCGCGCAACCCCGCTCGCCGATCTGTTCCTTGAGGTGATCGGACAGGCCGCCGGGGAATTGGAACACGGCTTCGGCTGGCGTGCCGTCGTCGATCAGCGAGGGATCGCACCTCCAGCGAATCTCGACGCCAGCGAACAGGTAGGCCTTTGAGCGTGCCAAGCGGTAGAGGCGAGCCGGCTTGAACTTCGCTTCCTCGCCGAAAATTTCCGGGTCGGGCGTGAAGGCGACGCTGGTGCCGCGGCGGTTCTGGGTCGGGCCGACCTTCTCCAGGGGGCCAAATGGCTCGCCCCGGGCGAAGGCCTGTCGGTAAAGTTCCTTGTTGCGGGCGACTTCAACGATTGTGCGGGTGGACAGCGCATTCACCACGCTGACACCGACGCCGTGGAGGCCGCCCGATGTCGCGTAAGCCTTGTTGGAGAACTTGCCGCCCGAGTGGAGCATGGTGAGGATAACCTCGAGCGCCGACTTGCCCGGATATTTGGGGTGCGGGTCGATCGGCATGCCGCGCCCGTTGTCGGTTATCGTCAGCAGGTTGCCTGCTTCCAGGATCACCTCGATGCGGTTGGCATGGCCGGCGACCGCCTCGTCCATGCTGTTGTCGAGCACTTCGGCGGCAAGGTGGTGCAGCGCCCGCTCGTCCGTGCCGCCGATATACATTCCGGGCCGCCGGCGCACCGGCTCCAAGCCTTCGAGAACCTCGATGGAATGGGCATCGTAATCGGCGGAAGAGGCGGTTGCGGACGCGAACAGATCGGACATGGCCGAAGGTCTAGCGGAGGGGGAGGGGGGTGTGAAGGGTTCCCGTGCTGTTCCGGTCCGGGGTCGCCGCCTGACGCGGGAAGAGCCGGGTTGGGCGGCGGCTCGCTCGTGGGGGATGGAACCGCCGCCACCGGCGGGACCAGAGGTCGCCGGCACCCGAAAGGGCTGAAAAACCCCTGCATCTTCCATGGTTTATATGAAATACCGGTGGATTACGGTACTGGCTGGGGTCGAAGTCGGGACAGGAAGTTCCTATCTAGGATCAACATCTTCGCCCGCCCTCAAACCGAGTGCTGCTCGTGCCCCCGCTTGTCCACATTGTTGAACCCGATGCCCGGCTCGGCGCGACGCTCGCGTCGCTGCTGGTGCGTCATGGGCACCAGGCGCAGACGTTCGGCAGCGCGGCCAGTTTCCTGACCGATCCGCATGTCGACGGCGGCTGCGTTCTCCTCGATCTACGGCTTCCCGACATGAGCGGCGAAAGCTTCATGCAGGAGCTTGCCCGGCGGGGGGTGGAGCTGCCGGTAGTAGCGATGGCGGAGCCGGGCGATCTCGGCGCCGCGATCCGGGCGCTCAAGCTCGGCGCGCTTGATTACCTTGAAAAGCCGGTGGCGGAAGCGGACTTGCTCGGGGCGGTGGAGAGGGCGCTCGACGGCTGGCGTCAGGACCAGGACCGTCGCCACGCCCGCTCGTCGGCCGAAGCGCGCCTTCAATCGCTTAGCCCGCGCGAGCGGCAGATCCTGCAGGGCCTGCTCGGCGGCCTTTCAAACAAGGCGATTGCGCGCGTCCTCAGCCTCAGCCCGCGCACGGTGGAGATGCACCGCGCCAACATGATGGACGATCTCGGCCTGAGCAGCCTGCCCGATGCGCTTCGCCTCGCCATCGACGCGGGCCTGGTGCCGCTGAGCGAAGCGAGCAGCGAACCCGCCCCTGCGGTTGTCCGGAGCGATGCTCACCGCCCGATTGCCCGCGGGGGCGGGGAATCTGAGCGCCGTCATGCGGAAAAGCTCAGGCTCGTTCTTGAAGCATCGGGCGACGGCGCCTGGGAATGGATCATTCCCACAAACGAAGTTCACCTCTCCACCCGGTTGATCGAACGCTTCGGCTACACCCGGGAGGAGGCGCCCGACCGCTTCGACTCCCTCGCCGACTTCATCCACCCGGACGATTGGGAACATTTCCGCGCCCAAATACTGGCTCCGGTCGAGGGGCGCACGGACACCTTCTCCTGCGAATTCCGGGTTCGCCGCGCCGATGGCGGCTGGTCGTGGATCTTCGACGTCGGAAGCGTTGTCGATCGCGACAGCCGCACCGGCGCGCCGCTCCGCATGGCCGGCTCCGTGACCGAGATCACCGAACGGCGGGAGGAGGAGCAACGGGCGCGGGAAGCCAATGAGCTTCTGGAGCTTGCGCTGTGGGGCGCCGGGGCGGGGCTTTGGGTGGTGGACCTTGACACAAAGACGGTGCGGCTGTGCCGGCGCAGCCGCGAGCTGCTGGGGATGCCGCTCTCCGGGCCGGAGCTGATTTCGTGGGCCGAATGGGAAGCGGCGATCCATCCCGACGACCGCGCCGCGACGGCGGCCGCCTTGATGCACGCAATCGACACGGGAACGCCAGTGATCGCGGTGTACCGAATACTCCACCCGGACGGCAGCGTCCGCCATATCCGGGGCTTGGGTAAGGTGGTGCCGGAAGTTTCGGGACGGCCGCGCCGCGTCGTTGGGCTCCACCAGGAAGTTGCCCGAAGCCAGCAGCCGGGCCTCAGCCTCCACCGCCGGGCGGCGAATTGAAGAAGGCTTAGCCGGTGAACAGCCCGCCGCTGGAGCGCGGCTCTTCGCCGTGGATTCGATCCAGGTAAGCGGACGCGAGTTCGTAATGCGCCTGAACCACCGCCTGGTGGCGCGCCTGCTGCGCTGCTTCGATCTCCGCTTCGGCACGCCGTTCGTAATAATCCAGGTCTTCGTGCGACATTTTACGCGTGATTACTCCGTGCCTCATAACGGCTAAAAAACGAACAAAGCCGGCACGGCGTTCCTGAAAAACACACTGATCTGGATTATCCCGCACCCGGAACGGCACCCGGAAAACCGCGCCCCCTCGCCTTATCGCGCGGCGGCGGCTAGGAAGCCGCCATGCTGCTCGCCATCGATGCCGGAAACACCAACATCGTCTTCGCGCTTCTTGAAGACGGCGTGATCCGCGCCCGCTGGCGCATCGCAACCGACCCCCGGCGAACGGCCGATCAATATGCCGTCTGGCTCCACCAGCTGATCGAGCTGGAAGGCTTTCCACGCGACGTGGTGGAGGCAGTGATCATCGGCACGGTGGTGCCACGGGCTACCCACAATCTGCAGGTGCTTGCGCAAAAATATTTCAAGGTGGAGCCGCTGGTCGCCGGCACTGGCGAGGCCGATTGGGGCATCGAACTGGACGTCGCCGAGCCGCGCAGCGTCGGCGCCGACCGTGCATTGAACGCCATCGCCGCGCACGCCATCCACGAGGGCGACCTGATCGTCGTTGATTTCGGGACGGCCACTACCTTCGACGTGGTGGACTATTCCGGCGCCTATAAAGGCGGCATCATCGCGCCGGGCATCAACCTGTCGCTGGACGCGCTCGTCACCGCCGCCGCCAAGCTGCCGCGCATCGCCATCGAAGCGCCGGAAGAGAACCTCTCCGTAATCGGCCGAACCACCGAAGACCAGATGCACATCGGCATCTATTGGGGCTATGTGGCGATGATGGAAGGGCTTTTGGCCCGCATGAAGGCGGAAATCGGCCGTCCGGTGACGGTTGTCGCCACCGGCGGCCTTGCCACTTTGTTCGATCGTCATACATCGGTGTTCGACGTCATCGAACCCGATTTGACGCTCCAGGGCCTCGGCCTGCTGTACAAGCGGACCCAAGCCGCCTCCTGATCATTGGAAACGCATGAAACCCGGTAAAGAACTCCTATTCCTCGCCCTCGGCGGTTCGGGCGAGATCGGCATGAACGTCAATCTCTACGGCTGCGACGGCAAATGGCTGATGGTCGACCTCGGCATGACCTTCGGCGACCCGAACTATCCCGGCATCGAGCTGGTCCTCCCCGACCTCGAGTTCATTGAAAAGAACCCGGGCACCCTTGCCGGTATCGTGCTGACCCACGGCCATGAAGACCATATCGGCGCGATCCCCTATCTCGCCGCCGATCTTGGCGTGCCGCTGTACGCGACGCCGTTCACCGCCGGGCTGATCGCCAACAAGCTGGAAGAGGAAGGCCTCTCCCGCGACGTGAAGCTCAACATTGTCGAGGTCGGCGGATCGGTGCAGATCGGCCCGTTCGGCGTGCGCTACGTGCCGCTCGCCCACTCGATCCCGGAAGCCCATGCGCTGCTGATCGACACGCCTTACGGCAAGGTTTTCCATACCGGCGACTGGAAGCTGGACGACGCGCCGCAAGTCGGAAGCGCAACCAGCCCGGAGGCCCTGCGCGCGATCGGCGACGAAGGC
Organism: Allosphingosinicella sp.; assembly: GCA_036386995.1. Taxonomy (GTDB): domain Bacteria; phylum Pseudomonadota; class Alphaproteobacteria; order Sphingomonadales; family Sphingomonadaceae; genus Allosphingosinicella. Next base: position 10,843 of record DASVUO010000102.1, read on the forward strand.
GTGCTCGCCTTGGTGTGCGATTCCACAAACGTCTTCACGGCCCAGGCCGCCGGCTCCGAAGCCACCGTGCTCTCCGGGCTGACCGAAGTGGTTGGCGCGGCGGAAGGGCGGGTGGTGATCACCACCTTCGCCTCCAACGCGGCGCGGCTGCACACGCTTGGCGAAGTGGCGCGGGCGACGGGCCGCAAGGTCTGCGTTGCCGGCCGCTCACTGGATCGGATCCTCAAGGTCGCGCAAAGCACCGGCTATCTTCGCGATTTCCCGGATACGGTGCGCTTCGAGGAAGCGATGAAGCTGCCGCGCAAAGAGGTGATGATCATCGCCACCGGCGGCCAGGGCGAAAGCCGCGCCGCGCTTGCCCGTATCGCCTTCGACAGCCACGTCATCAAATTGGACGCTGACGACAGCATCATCTTCTCGTCGCGGCAGATCCCCGGCAACGAAGTCGCAATCGGCCGAATCCAGAACGCGCTGGCGCGTGCCGACGTGCGGATGATCACCGAGCGGCAGGCGCACGTCCACGTCTCCGGCCACCCGGGGCGACCCGAGCTTGCTTCGATGTACGAGTGGATCCGGCCCGAAATCCTGATCCCGGTGCACGGCGAATCGCGCCACCTCCACGAGCATCGCCGCTTCGCGCTTGAGCAGGGCGTGCCGCGCTCGATCGTTCAGGAAAATGGCGACATCATCCGGCTTGCACCCAACGGGCCGAAGAAGCTCGGCGAGGAGCGGGTCGGCCGCCTGATCTTGGACGGCGACGTGATCCTCGGCGCCGACGGCTCGACCATGAACGAGCGCCGCAAGATCGCGGCAAACGGCATCATCTCGGTCGCGCTGGCGCTTGACGGCAACAACCGGCTTCGCGGCGAGGTCGAGATCGGCCTTGCCGGCATCCCGGTGGAGGAAGACCGTGAGGACTTCATCGGGGAAGCCGCGCAGGCCGCTGCCGATGCGGTCGCCAAGGGCGCGCAAACGGACGACAAGCTCCGCGAGGCGATCCGCCTGGCCGTTCGCCGCTGCGCCACCGAGTGGACGGGCAAGAAGCCGGTGGTCGACGTTCTCGCCGTCCGGCTCTAGCCGATGCGCTTCGGCTCCGTTCTTGCGATCTACATCCTGTTCTGGACGATGAGCCTGTTCCTTGTCCTCCCCTTCGGCGTCCGCACATCCGAAGAGGCGGGCGCGGAGCGGGGCGCGGGGCATGCGGACAGCGCGCCTCACCGGTTCAGCTTCGGCACGGCGGCGCTTCGGGCGACGATCGTGTCGGCGATCCTGTTCGGCCTGTTTTACGCGAACTACGTCTTCGGCTGGATCACGCCCGCGATGCTTGATTGGAGCGGGCGGAGCTAGGAGCCTACTTCCGCAGCCGCTCGATGGCTTGAGCCAGAGCGACGTACAATTTGCCCATGTCGCTCGACAGGATGGTGACGCCGAGCGGGGAGCCGTCGCGGTCGGCGAGGACTCGGCGGAGCATGGCTTCGAAGTCGTGGATGTAGCGGTTGACCTGCTCGCGGAACTCCGGCTCGTCCTCGTAATGGCGGGCGATTTCACGGGTTTCGGTGGCGTCGAGAAGGCGCACGGCGCGGCGGGTGAAGACGCCGCGATCCCCCTTGAGGTAGGCCGCCCAGGCGCTGTCGGTGACGTCGTTGGACAGGATCTTGGTGACGTCGATCGCGGTTGAGTTGAGCGATTCGATGAGCAAGGCGACACGGCGGGAGAAGTTCTCGCTGTCTTTCTCCTCGCGCTCCTTGCGGGCGGAATCGATGCGCTGCTCCACCGCGGCGGCGGTTTCGCCGATGGTCAGCATCTGGCGCGTGAGGCGTTCGGAGGCCTGACGAGCGGTGGCGAGCGCGCGTTCGGTGACGGCGGAAAGCTCCGCCATCTGCCGCTCTACCGTGGCGCTGATCGCGTCGCTGAGCGCAGCGCGGCCGGCTTCACCCAAGGCTGCGGCGCTGGAGGGGATAACGGCGGAGATCGCCTCGCGGGCGCGTTCGGCGGCTTGGTTGGCGGTTTCCCGGACGCGCACCATCGCTTCCACCAGCTCCGGGCCGGTTTCGGAGACGATGCGGGCGGCGGTCTGCTGCGCGTCGGCTGCGGCGCGGCCGAGCGCTTCCAGTTTCTCCTTGGCGCTGCCCGCGCCCGCGTCGATGCGCGCGAGGAGCGCGTCGAGTGCCTCGCGCTGGCGGGTGAGGCTCGCTTCGGTCTCGCCAAGCCTTGCGGCTGCGTTGCCGGCCGACGCCTCGGCGCCCGCGATCAGCGGCGCCAGTTCCGCCGCGGCGGCGCGGCTGCGTTCGGCCTGGGCTTCGACCCGCTCCAGCGCCTGGGGAAGGGCGTCGCCGAGCTGCGCGGAGACTTCGCCAAGGGTGGCGGCAAGCGCCTGCGCACGGCCGCCCAGCGCTTCGGCGCGCGCGTCACCGGCGCCGAGTTCGGCTTCAAGCTCGGTCGCGGCGGTCCGCAGAGCGGCAATGCCGCCGCCGATCTGCTCGGCCTGAAGCGATCCCGCCGCGCCGGCGGCAGTAAAGCGCTCTTCAAGCGCCGCAACGTCGGCGACGAGCGATTCCACTAGCGCACGGCTTGCCGAATCGTGGCTGGCAAGCAGGCCGGCAACGCGGTTCGCCTCGGCCGCCACGGACGACACCCGCGCTTCGATCTGCTGCGAGGAGGCTTCAATTCCCGCGACCGGCTCGCGGAGGGCGGCGACTGCCTCGCCAGCCCGCTGCGCCTGCGCTTCCACCGTTTGGAGCGAGGCCGGGAGGGCGGTGCCGAGCTGCTCGCCAAGGTCGCCGAAGATCCGGCCGGCCTCGTTGCCTTGTTCGATGAGCTGCGCGGCGCCTTCGCGGCCGCCGTCGAGTTCGCCGACCAAGGCCTGCATGCTCTGCCGGACGGCGGCGACGGCCATCGACAGGCGCTGCGTTTCGGCGCTGCCGGAGCTGCCGAGGGCGCGGAACCATTGGTCGAGCTCGGCAAGTTCCTTACCGAGGCCGGTGACGAGGGCGTGGCTGGCCGAATCCTGCTTGGCGAGGGTGGCGGCGAGGCCCTGAAGCTTCCCGCTGACCTCATCTAGGCGCGCGGAGAGGCCTTGCGCCGCGTCCTCGCCTGCCCGGTTGAGGGCGGCGCGGCTTTGCTCAACGCTGGCGAACATCGCCTCCGCCTGGGCGTCGAGCCCGGCGCGGGTGGAATCCACCGCTTCGGAGGCTCGTGCCATGGCGGCGTCCACCGCCGCGTTCATGGCCGCCGAGGCTTCGCCCATCGAGGCCGCCGCGGCGGTGCCGCCGGTTTCGATTCGCGCGATATGGGCGGCGAGCCGCTGCGCCGAGCCGCCGAGCACTTCGTCGGCTTCGCGGGTTTTGGCGGCGATCGCGCCGAGCTGCGCTTCCAAGGCACCCGCCTGGCCGTGGGCGGCGAGGCCCGCTTCCTTCATGGCTTGGGCGACCGCACGGGCCTGTTCCTCGGCGCGCGGCAGATCGTGGAGAAGAACGCCGACATCGACCTTGGCCGCCGCCGCCGCAGCGTCCAGCGCGCCGGCGGTGCGGTCGAGATGGGCTGTTTCCTTGGACAGGTAGTGGGTGACGCGGCCGAGACGGTCGGAGGCTTCGTCGCCGAGCGACATCAGCCGCTCCGCTTCGCCGCGCAGGCGAGCGTGGTTCGCCTCGATCCGTTCGGAGACGATGGCAAGAACGCTCTCCAGCGCATTGCTCTCGCGGCGCATGTCTTCCACCGCGCGGGTGAAACGCTGCGCTTCCCGGCGCGGTGTGCGGCCGAGCCAGACCCAGATTAAGGCGAGCAAGGCCAACGGGCCGGCGAGGGTCGCGACGGTGGAGACGACGAACGGCAGGGTGAGTGCGGGGCGGCTCTGCCAGGCGTTCCAGCCGAAGGCGCCGATCCAGGCGGCGGCAAGGAGCAGAAGCAAGGCGCCGAACAGCTTGGTGCCGATCGGCATCGCGGCGCGCGGAGCTTCCGGAGGGTCCTCCGCGACGATCTCCGGCTCGGGCGAATCGTCGCTCGCGCGGCCGATCCAGTCGGCGCTGTTGCGGACTTCGTGCAGGCCGTTTCCGGCCTGCGGCTGCGCTCGTTCTGCCCCCGTCATGGGGTGTGTTTACCATCTTTCCGGCAATGCGGAAGCTGGGAAGGATACGAGGCGTTAACGGTGCGCGTCTAAAGGAGGCGCATGGTCTACGATCCCGGAGCATTGAACGCATCGCTCGCCGCCGCGGTGGGCACGGACGCCGCCTTGATGGGTGAGCTTCGCGACGCATTCGTGGAAAGCGCGGCGCGGCAGGCCGATCTGATGAGCCGGGCGCGCTGCGATGCCAATTGGGAATTCGCCGCCTCGCGGCTCAAGAGTCTTGCGGCGAGTTTCGGCGCGGTCGGCATGATGGCGCTTGCCGATGAAGCCTTGGACGGCGCGCCGGGCGACCCGGTGGTGCTTCGCAAGCTGCGCGCCGCGATCGACGATTTCCAGCTCGCTTAAGCCCCAGCTCCCTTAAGTCTTTGCGCGGCTGAGCCCGGCGCTATATCCCGGCCCCAATGGGCGGGAGCATTTCTTGACACTGGCCGCGTTGATCGCCGCCTACCACGAAGCGGACGAGCCGGGCGGCGGGCTTCGCGCCACCTTGCCGCTTGCCGGCCGGACGGTGCTCGAGCGCCAGGCCAGGCTTGCCGTTGCGGCGGGCGCGGACCTCATCGTGGTGGCGGTGGAGCGGGTGCCGGCGCCCTTGCTCGAAGCGATCGACAGGCTGCGCGGGCAGGGGCTGAAGGTCGTCGTCGCGCGCAATGCCGGCGAGGCCGCCGAGGCAGTGCATCCCGACGACCGGCTTTTGGTCTTCGCCGACGGGCTGGTGGCGACCGAGACACATATCGGCCGGTTGCTGGCGCTTGGCGCGCCGACGATCGTCACCGTCACCGACGCGCGGGTCGACGACCGCTTCGAGCGGATCGACGCCCATAGCCGCTGGGCCGGGCTGGCGCTGTACGACGGCGAGATGCTGAAGCGCACCGCCGCGATGCTCGGCGAGTGGGATCTGCAATCGACGCTGCTGCGCAAGGCGGTGCAAAGCGGGGCGCGGCAGCTTGCCCTGCGCGGCGAGCCGGCGGACGACCTCCTCACCGTGGCGGAGCGGGCGGAGGATCTGGGCGAACTTCAGCAGCGGATTTTCGACGGCGCGGGCGGGGATGGCGGCGACTGGGTGTCGCGCTATTTGCTTGGGCCGGTGAAGCGGGCGGCGGTGCGGCGGTTGATGGCAAGCGCGGCCACTCCGGCGGCGCTGACGCTTGGCGCGGCGCTGCTGACGGCGCTGGCGGGGCTTGCTTTTGCCTGGCACTGGCTTGCGCTGGGGATGGCGTTCGCCTTGATTGCGACGCCGCTCACCGGCGTGGCGGAGCGGCTTGCCGCGCTGCGGATGCAGGAGATCGATCGGGAAAGCTGGTGGTCGCATTTGCTTCCGGCGCTGTCGGCGGCGGCTTTGCTGGCGCTTGCCTTCGGGCTGACGGAGAGCCGCGGCTGGGGGTGCATCGCCCTTGCCGCGGGCGCGATCGCCTTCAAGTTCGCGCTGCGGGGCGAGGTTGCGGGGCATGAGGTGCCGGGGAAGCACTGGCTTGCCGAGCGCAAGGGCATGACCTGGCTTCTGCTTCCCTTCGCGGCGGCGGGGCTGTGGGGGACGGGGCTGACGGCGGTTGCAGTGTATGCGGCGGGCAGCTTCTTTTACGCGCAGCGGCTGGTCCACCGCGGGCCGCCGCCCGCCGCGCCTTTGCCGCACGCTGATTAGCGCCGCTTTAACCCTGGGGCCTTAGAGAGGCCAAATGTCCGATCTGCGGCCAGGGGTGAGTGAAGGGGACGGCGCGGTGCAGCTGCTCGCGTCGGCGCGCGCCCGCGCCTCCGCCGCGGCCGCCGATCTTGCCGTACCGGCCGAGCACCGGCTTACCGACCGCCAGCGCAATATCCTGCAGTCGTTGCTCGCCCAGCTGGTGCGCAGCGGGGAGGACGAGCTGCGCGCCGCCTTGCTCGAAGCGCCGCTCGGCGACGGGCTGAAGGCGGCATTTTCCTCGGCGCGGGTCGAGATCGCCATGCCGCTGCTTGCCGACGGTGGGGCGCTGTCGCAGCCCGGGCTGATCGACCTTCTCCTGCGCCGCGCCGAGGAGCATCGCCTGCAGCGCGCCGCGGCCGCTGAAAGCGCTTTGCTGATCGAGCTTGCCGGCGACGGCGACGAAAAAGTGGCGCGCGAGGCGATGGCCTTGCTGATCGCCCAAAGCGGCCGCCTCGACGGCTTTCGCGATCCGGTGATCCCACGCTCCGATCTGCCTGCCGAGCTTGAGCATCACCTGGTTTGGACCGTTGCCGCTGCTTTGCGCCGCTACATGATCAGCGTGCACAAAGCGGAAGCCGGCGCCTGCGACCAAGCGCTTGCCGCTGCCGCAACGCGTGTCCTCTCCGGCCACGACGAAGGCGAGACGATCGAGGCGCGGGCGATGCACCTGGCCCTTGCGCTACGCGATGCCGCGCGGCTGGAGGAGGAGGGCCTCCTTGCCCGTTCGGCGGCGGAAGGAAGCCTGCCGCTGTTTCTTGCGCTCGTGGCGCTTCGCACCGGCCTCACCGTCCCGGCCGTTTGGGAAGTGCTGAGCGCCCCTGCCGGCCTCGGCTTGCTGCTTCGCGCCGCCGGTGCGGGCCGCGACGAAGCGGCGGCGGTGCTGCTCGGCTGGGGCAACGACGAAGCATCGCTGAGCGCCGCGCTCGCCCGCTTCGACGGCACCGACCTGGCGACGGCCCGCGCCGTTCTTACTTTCTGGACCGTGGATCCTGGCTACCGCGCCGCTGTTGGCAGGCTTGTGCAATGAGCGGACCGGTTCGCGGGCACCTCAGCGCCGAAGGGCGGCTGGTCTCCGCCGAGCCGCGCCTGCTTGCCTTGCAGCGCGCCGCTGGGGGTGAGGAGGGCGGGCCCCTGGCCGTGCCGCAGGTCGCGGCCCTTGCCCGGCTCGCCGCGCGGTTGGGAATCACCATCTCACGCGCCGCGGTTGCCGCGGAGGGGGAAGCGGACCTGGAATTGTGGGTGCGCGCCGATCCTGCCGAAGCGGGTGGAGTCGATCTCGCCATCACCGGCTGGACCGCCCGCGCCGCCCGAAGCCCGGCTCCCGCCGCCGAAGCCGAACGTCGAAGCGATTTCCTCCGCGCGTCGGCGGACTGGATGTGGGAAACCGACCAGGGCTTGCGCTTCAGCGCCTTGTCGCTCGCCGCTGCCGGCGCGGCCGGCGGGCGGCCCGCAGACTATATCAGCCAGCCGCTGACTCGCTTATTCCGGCTTGAGGAGCAGGGGGAGGGCGAACTGCCTTTGCTCGGCGCGCTTGCAGAGCAGCGCGGCTTCGACAACCAGATTGCAACCCTGCGCGGCGGCCGGGGCGGGCGTTACCGCTTGGCGGCAATCCCGCTGATCGATGGCGCCGGCCGCTTTGCCGGATTTCGAGGTTCGGCGACTGCTTTGACCGGCGCCGCACCCGCCGCCGAGCCGGAGCCGCAGGCCGAGCCGGATGCCGGCGCCTTCTCCGAGCGGCTCGACAAGGCGCTGCGGGCGCCGCTTGCCCACATCATCGCCAACGCCGAAACGATCGGCGCCCAGCCCGAAGGGCCGATCCGCACCGATTACGCTTCTTATGCGGGCGACATCGCCTCCGCGGGGCGCCACCTCCTCGCGCTGGTCGATGACCTCGTCGACCTCCAGGCGATCGAGCGGCCCGAGTTCACGCCCCACGCGGAAGAGATCGACCTCGCCGACGTCGCCCGCCGCGCCGCGGGCCTCCTCGCCGTCCGCGCCGCCGCGCGCGGCGTCAGGATCGACGCGCCGGCCGCCTTCGATACCTTGCCCGCAACCGGCGAGTTCAAGCGCGCGCTTCAGATCATTGTGAACCTGCTCACCAACGCCATCCGCTATTCACCCGAAGGTGGATCGGTCTGGCTGCGCACCGACCGCGAGGGCGACCTCGCGGCTTTGGTGGTCGCCGATCAGGGGAAGGGCATCGCGCCCGAAGATCAGGTACGCATCTTCGACAAATTCGAGCGGGTGGACACGTCCGAGCCCGGCGGCACCGGCCTTGGCCTTTACATCTCCCGCCGCCTGGCGCGGGCAATGGGGGGCGACATCGCGCTCGACAGTGCGCCGGGGCAGGGCGCCCGCTTCACCTTCACCTTGCCGCTGCGGAAAGACTGAGCCGGGCCGGTTTGGCTCCCCGCGAAACCACTCTCTTCCCCAGCGAAAAATGTGTATAAGCGACTCGGGGACGGGAGATAGTCGCCTTGCGGCAGACTGTCGGCGGAGCGCTCCGGAAGAAAAATCCGGGGCGCTTCGTTTTTTTTGGGAACCACCGGCAGGGTAGTGGGTTCTGCATGTACCCCCCCGCTGGTAGTCACCCCCCCCCCGACTACCACACAAGCCCCGGCCGGAAACGGCTGGGGCTTTTTCTTTGTGGCTGCGACTTGGACGCGGCAGCGCCGCTCAGTGTCCGGCGTGCATCGTCTGCGGGCCCTTGGCGTGTTCGCAGGTCACCTTCGGGTTGAACGGCTCGAACACGCCGCGCGGATTGTCGCGCCACAGCCAGACATGCTTGTCGAAATGCGCTTCAAACATGTGGGCTTCATCGGCGGCGGTGGCGGGATCATCTTCCATCCGCTCGTAGGGCACGCCGTGGAAGCTCGGCCGCTGCTTATTGCCGGCGGCTTTCCAGGCTTTTTCGAAGACCAGGTTCTCGACTGCGACCAGCTCGAGCCTGCCGTCCGCACCGGGCTCGTAGATCAGGATGGCGGGCTTGCGGAAATCGGTGTGGGTGCTGGTGCCGCTGATGCGCGGGTACGGCGGCCCGGAGATTTGCAGCAGGTCCGGCCGGAAATAATGGATGCCCATGCCTCCCAGCGTCTTGTCAATGCCCATCGAGCCTGCGGTCTCGCAGGGGCTGCCCGGGTTGATATAGCCCTCCGCCTCGGCCGTTTTGACGTCGCGGAAGCGGGCGGTAGCGGCGCGCACCTCTGCAAGCGTCGGCTCGCCGGACGCGGGCGCGGGGGCGGGAACGGCGGCATAGGCCGCGGTTGCGGCGGCGAGGCCAAGGGCGGCGGACAGGAGGAAGTTCATCGGTCGATCCCTGAACGGTTGAAGAGCGCGGCCCTAGCGAGGCCCTGATGCTGCGCCTTTTCCCGTCCTGCCGTTGCAGCGCGATTTCGCGGCGTGCCATTTTGCGTTTCAATTGTTGCGCGCTGGACAGATCCGCTCGGTCGCGGCCAATCTCCCCTTCGTCATTGTTGGGGGAACAGGGATGATTGAACTTACCGCGAACCACTTTGCCGAACTGTGCGCACAGCCGACGGTAAGCGAGCGGCTGGGCGCCGTGGAGGAGGAGCGCCGCGCCGCGACCCGCACCTTCTGGACACGCGCCGCCATCGGGATCGTGCTTGCGGTCGCCGCCTTGCTGTCGCTGCTCGCATTGAACTGGCCGACCGTTGCGATCATCCTGTTCGTGTTGCTGCTGATCGGCACCGGCTTCGCCGCGGCCAAGCCGCTGATGGACGTCAGCGAGGGGCTGAAGCTTCCGGTGCTGGACGAGCTCGCCCGGCGCTGTTCGCTGGAATATATCCCGAGCGACTTCACGCCGCCGGTCTACGAGCGCGCTCGCGGCCTGCTGTTCGGCTCAGGCCTTTCCAGTCAGAACTTCACCGACCTTTTCCACGGCGCCGATGAGGAAGGGCGGGGCTACGCCCTCTACGAAGCGTGCCTGCAGCGCCGGGTCGGCAAGAACACCACCACCGTGTTCACCGGCCTGATGTACGGCATCCATCGCAAGCCGGGCTCCAGCGGAATCACCGTCGCGGTGCCGGACAAGAAGATCTTCAACTTCTTCAAGCCCGCGCGCGACATGGAGCGGGTGGCGATCGACGGCGATCCGGAGTTCGAGCGCCGCTTCGAAGTCTATTCCACCGCCCCCATGGAGGCGAAGCAGCTCTTTTTCTCGAGCGATCTTCGCCGCCGCCTGCTGGCGCTTCGCAAGGACGGGCCGGTCTCGGTGTTCGTATCGCCGGAGGAAGCTTTGGTCGCCGCCTACAGCAACAAGAACCGCTTCGAGCCGGGAAGCATGCTTCGCCGCCTGCCGCCGCAGGAGCGGGCGAAAAGGATGTTCGACGACCTTGCCGGCTCGCTCGAAACGCTGCGGGCGCTTCGAAGCGGGCTCGGCTGAGGCTTAGCGGTTGTCGAGCTGGATGTAATCGCGCTGGGTCGCGCCGGTGTAGAGCTGGCGCGGGCGACCGATCTTCTGCTCGGGATCGGAAATCATCTCGTTCCACTGCGCCACCCAGCCGACGGTGCGGGCAAGGGCGAAGAGGGCGGTGAACATGGAGGTCGGAAAGCCGATCGCCGAGAGGATCACGCCCGAATAGAAATCGACGTTCGGGTAGAGCTTCTTTTCGATGAAATATTCGTCATTGAGCGCGATCTGCTCGAGCTCGCGGGCGACGTCGAAGATCGGGTCAGTGACGCCGAGCTCCTTCAGGACCTCCTCGGCGGTGGCCTTCATCACCTTCGCGCGCGGATCGAAATTCTTGTAGACGCGGTGGCCGAAGCCCATCAGCCGGAAGGGATCGTCCTTGTCCTTTGCGCGGGCGATGAATTCCGGAATGCGCGCCGGCGTGCCGATCTCCCGAAGCATGTTCAGCGCCGCTTCGTTGGCGCCGCCATGCGCCGGGCCCCACAGGCAGGCGATGCCGGCGGCGATGCAGGCGAAGGGGTTGGCGCCCGACGATCCGGCGAGGCGCACGGTGGACGTCGACGCATTCTGCTCATGATCGGCATGGAGAATGAAGATGCGGCGCATCGCCCGCTCCACCACGGGATTGACGTGGTAGGGCTCGGCCGGAACGCCGAAGGTCATGCGCAGGAAGTTGCCGGTGTAGGAAAGGTCGTTCTGCGGGTACAGGAACGGCTGGCCGACGGAATATTTATACGCCATCGCCGCGATCGTCGGCATCTTGGCGATCAAGCGGTGCGACGCGATCATCCGCTGCTTGGGATCGGTGATGTCGGTCGAATCGTGGTAGAAAGCGGAAAGCGCGCCGACCACGCCGCACATGATCGCCATCGGATGCGCGTCGCGGCGGAAACCGCGGTAGAAGGTCGACAGCTGCTCGTGCAGCATCGTGTGGCGCATGATGGTATAGCGGAAATTGTCCAGCGTATCGCTGTCGGGAAGCTCGCCGTTCAGGAGCAGGTAGGCGACTTCCATGAAGTTGGAATGTTCGGCCAGCTGGTCGATCGGGTAGCCGCGGTGGAGCAGGATGCCCGTGTCGCCGTCGATATAGGTGATCGCGCTTTCGCACGCCGCCGTCGAGGTGAAGCCCGGATCGTAGGTGAAGGCGCCGGTCTGCGCGTAGAGCTTGCGGATGTCGATCACGTCGGGGCCGCACGAGCCCTGCCGCACGGGAAATTCGTGCGGCTTGCCGCCGAGATCGAGAGTGGCCTGTCCGTCCGCCATCTTATTGTCCTTCGTTCATCCGGTCCGCGATCCGGGCGAGACTTTCCTCCCGCCCGAGCAGCACCAGCACATCCCAAATACCGGGCGAGGTCGTCCGGCCGGTAAGCGCGGCGCGAAGCGGCTGCGCCACCTGGCCGAGCTTGAGCCCAGCCGTTTCCGCCACGCCGCGCACACCCGCCTC
>DASVUO010000103.1:0-18638 GCA_036386995.1 Allosphingosinicella sp.
ATCCCCATGGTCTAGAGGGGCGACAGTTCGCGCGCCACCCCGCGCCCTCAAGGAGATGCCGATGCGCCGTTTCACCCTTCTCCCCCTCCTCGCCCTCGTGGCAGCCTGCAACAGCGGAGGCGAAGGCGTTGAAGCCGCCAACGGGTCCGGCGCCACCGCGGCGGCCGGCAAGCCGTTTGCCGTCCAGCCGCTCGGCGCGTTCGAAGAGCCTTGGGCGATGACCTTCCTGCCGAACGGCGACGCGCTGATCACCCAGCGTAAGGGCAAGCTGATCCTGTGGAGCAACAAAAGCGGCAGCCAGACGAGGACCGAAGTCTCCGGCGTGCCTGCGGTGGATTATGGCGGCCAGGGCGGCCTCGGCGACGTCGTCCTCCACCCGCAATTCGCGAAAAACGGGCTGGTCTACCTGAGCTGGGTGGAAGCGGGGCCGAACAACACGCGCGGCGCGGTGGTCGGCCGGGCGCGGCTGCTTGCCGTGTCGGCGGCGAGCGCGAATGCACGGCCGGGCTATCAACTCGACGGGCTGCAGGTGATCTACCGGCAGACGCCTAAGGTGGAAGGACGTGGTCACTTCGGCCACCGCATCGCCTTTGGGCCGGACGGCAAGCTCTACATCTCCAACGGAGAGCGGCAGAAGTTCGACCCCGCCCAGGACATGGCGGCGACGCTAGGCAAGATCGTGCGCCTGAACGACGACGGAAGCACGCCGGCCGACAACCCCTTCGCCAGCCGCGGCGGCGTGGCGGCGCAGTTCTGGACGGTAGGCCACCGCAATCCGCTCGGCATCGCCTTCGCGCCGGACGGGCGGCTTTGGGAGAATGAAATGGGGCCTAAGGGCGGCGACGAGTTCAACCTGATCGAGCGGGGTACCAATTACGGCTACCCGATCGTCTCCAACGGCGATCATTATGACGGCAAGCCGATCCCCGACCACGACACCAGGCCCGAATTCAACGCACCGGAAGTGACCTGGACTCCGGTGATTTCGCCCTCGAGCCTGATCTTCTACACCGGCAAGCAGTTTCCGCAGTGGCGCGGCAGCGCGCTGATCGGCGGCCTTTCCAGCAAGGCGCTGATCCGGGTGACGATCAGCGGCAAGACGGCGCGGGAAGCGGAGCGCTTCGACATGGGGGAGCGCATCCGCGAAGTGGAGCAGGGTCCGGACGGTTCGGTCTACCTGCTGGAAGACGGTCCGAGCGGCCGCCTGCTTCGGCTGACGCCGGGGCGCTAGGCCTCGGCGGCTGCCGCCCGGCGGTAGCGGAAGTACCAGACTTCGTGGCCCTTGCGGCGGGCCTTGGCTTCGTAGCGCGTTTCGGGCCAGCCGCCGGGGCGGGTGAGGAAATCCGTGGCCCGTTCCGCAAGCCATTCGAAGTCGGCGCGCGTGTTCATGATCATCATTGCCCAGCGGCAATAGGTCGGATCGTCCGTGCCCAGGCGGAACTCGCCGCCCGGCTTGAGCTTCGCGGCGATAAGGTTGAGCGGGCCATGGTTGACCATCCGCCGCTTGGCGTGGCGCGCCTTGGGCCAGGGGTCGGGGTGGAGGAGGTAGACGAAGCTGAGCGCGCCGTCCGGAACCCGCTCCAGCACTTCCAGCGCGTCGCCCATGTGCAGGCGGACATTGGGCAGGCGCTGATCCCGCACGTGCGTAAGCGCGCCGACGACGCCGTTCAGAAACGGCTCGGCGCCGATGAAGCCATGATCGGGGAGGAGATCGGCGCGAAAGGCGAGATGCTCGCCGGAGCCGAAGCCGATTTCGAAGTGCAGCGGCCGACCGTCGCCGAACAGGGTGGCGCTATCGAGCGGCCCCTCGTCGGGCACGCTGATCGCCGGAAGCAGTTCTTCGAGCAGAACCGCCTGCCCCTGGCGAAGCTTGTGCCCGGAACGGCGGCCGTAGAGGCGGCGGATGGTTGTTGGATCGTTCATCGAGGCGCGCCTATCCTTAGCGGCTCCAACAGCCAAGAGTTCAATCGTGCGCTACGCAATACCATCCGCGCTCCTCGCTCTTGCCCTTGCAACGCCCGCTTTCGCCACCGGCGGGTTCGTCTGCTCGCCCGTCGGCGCCAAGGAGCCGGTGATCAGCCTCGTCATCGGCCATGGCATTCCGGGTGGGTCGCTGGCGTCAGCCTGAAGGAAGGCGGCCGTTGGCTGTCCACCAACAGCTCCCGAGATAACATCGTCCTCAGCCAATCCTGGATCGACAAGGAGCGCACCTGGGTGGACGTCGTCAACCAGCGGACCGGCGCCCCGGAAGCGCGGCTTCGTGTGCGCAACCAGGGCTATGGCGGGACCGGTACGCTGGTCCGCAAGGGACGCACCTATCAGGTGCGTTGCAGGCAGGACTAAAGGGCGGCCTTCAGCGCCGGGGCGAGGTCGGTTTTTTCCCAGGGGAAGAAATCGCCCTCGGCGGTGCGGCCGAAATGGCCGTAGGCGGCCGTCTTGCGGTAGATCGGCTTGTTGAGGCCGAGGTGGGTTCGGATAGCGCGGGGGGTGAGGCCGCCCAGCTCCTTGATGCCCATGATCGCCGTTTCGATCTCCGCGTCGCCGACGGTGCCGGTGCCGTGGGTGTCGACGTAGAGCGACAGCGGTTCGGGGACGCCGATCGCGTAGGCAAGCTGGATTGTGCAGCGCTTGGCGAGGCCCGCGGCGACGATGTTCTTCGCGAGGTAGCGCGAAATGTAGGCGGCCGAGCGGTCGACCTTGGTCGGATCCTTGCCGGAGAAAGCGCCGCCGCCGTGCGGGGCCGCGCCGCCGTAGGTATCGACGATGATCTTGCGGCCGGTGAGGCCGGCGTCGCCGTCCGGCCCGCCGATCTCGAAGCTGCCGGTCGGGTTGATGTGGTAGACGGTCTCGTCGCTGAGCAGGCTGGCCGGGAGGATGTCGGCAACGACCTTGCGGACATAGTCCTTGAGCTCGGCTTCCTGCTCGCCCTGGTCGTAGCCCTTGCCGTGCTGGGTCGAGACCACGATCGCGGTGGCGGCGGCGGGGACGCCGTTTTCGAAGCGCAGGGTGACCTGGCTCTTGGCGTCGGGCTGGAGGAACGGCGCCTCGCCGGAGTGGCGGTCGGCGGCCATGCGCTCGAGGATCTTGTGGCTGTAGTACAAAGTCGCCGGCATCAGATCGGGCGTTTCATCGGTGGCATAGCCGAACATGATGCCCTGGTCGCCCGCGCCTTCGTCCTTGTTGCCGGACGCGTCGACGCCCTGCGCGATGTGCGCCGACTGCGGGTGGAGGTTGTTTTGGAAGACGAGCTTCTCCCAGTGGAAGCCTTCCTGTTCGTAGCCGATGGCGCGAACGGTGGCGCGCACGGTCTGCTCGATCTCTTCCGGCACGCCCGGCGCCCAGTTGCCGGCTTCGTCCATGATGCCCTTGCCGCGGATTTCGCCGGCAAGAACGACGAGCTGGGTGGTGGTCAGCGTTTCGCAGGCAACGCGGGCTTCCGGGTCCTTTGACAGGAACAGATCGACGATGGCGTCGGAAATCTGGTCGGAAACCTTGTCCGGATGGCCTTCCGAAACCGACTCGGACGTGAAGAGGTAGTTGCTGCGCATGGAGAAGAACGCCTTCCGTTTAAGCGAATTAGCTGGGGAAGCGGATATAAAGATATCCTTATATGCGCGGCTCCCTAGCGCGCTTCGCTGTCTTCCGCAATGGGCCGCCGACGCCGCTCGGCGAGCATGCCCGCGGCGGTAAGAAGCAGGGCGAAGAGGAGCGGCAGGACGTTGCCGACACGGGCAAAAAGCGTCGGCGGAAGCGGCGCGGGAAGCGCGGCGTCGATCACGCCGGGGCGCCGCCAGGGGAGGCTGTGGAGGAGCTCGCCTTTTGCATCGATCACCGCCGAAATGCCGGTGGGGGTGGAGCGCAGGATCGGCATGCCTTCTTCAAGCGCGCGGAGCCGCGCCTGGGCAAGGTGCTGGGGCGGGCCCCAGGCGCCGAACCAGGCGTCATTGGACGGGTTGAACAGGAAATTCGGGCGGTTCTTCCGGTCCACGACTTCGCCCGAGAAGATGATCTCGTAGCAAAGCTGGAAGCCGACCTTGCCGATTACGGGGAGGGTCAGCGTCTGCGGACCTGGGCCGGGATCGAAATCGATGTCGCCGGGGGCCAGGCGGGAGAGGCCGATCGCCGACAGGATCGGGCGCATCGGCAGATATTCGCCGTAGGGAACGAGGTGCGCCTTGTCGTAGCGGGCGAGGATCGCCCCCGCGCGGTTCACCGCGAAGACGCTGTTGGTGGCGCTGGTCACGTCGAGGCCGTCGCGCGACTGCCAGGTGACTCCGCCGGTGAGGAGAAGGTCGGCCGGGCCCATCATCTCGCCGACGCGGGCGCGAAGCACGGCGGCTTCGCGCTGCATGCGAGGGTAGGCGAGGCCGTTTTCCAGCGGGCGAGTCACGGCGGCTTCCGGCCACAGGAGAAGGCGCGGGCGGCCCTTGCCGGCGACAGACATGGCGGCGAGGCGCGCTTCGTTTTCGGCAAGGAAATCCTCCCGCCATTTATCCTGCTGGCCGATGTTGGGCTGAATGATGCGCAGCTGCGTGGCGGTGGGCGGCGGCGCGGCGGGCGCGGCGATAAGGGCCAGGCCCGTGGCGACGGCGATGGTGCCGAGCACGGCCGACGCCTGCCGCCACCGACGCAGGGCGAGGAGCAGCAGCGCGCCCGCGATCAGCGCGGCGACGCCGGAGAGGCCGTAGGTGCCGACTGTCGCGGCGAGGCGCGCCACCGGCGTGGGCAGCAGCGACACGCCGAGCGGGTTCCAGGCGAATCCGGTGAACAGGGTGGCACGAAGCCATTCCGTGACGATCCACGCGGCGGCAAAGAGGATGACGAAGCGCAGCGGCCGGTCCCTTCCCCATCGCCAAGCCAGCCCTGCGGCGGCGGCCGGGTAGACGGCGAGGTAGAGCGAGAGCAGCACCACTGCGATCCAGCCGAGCCAGGCGGGCATTTCC
Source organism: Allosphingosinicella sp. (assembly GCA_036386995.1). Taxonomy (GTDB): domain Bacteria; phylum Pseudomonadota; class Alphaproteobacteria; order Sphingomonadales; family Sphingomonadaceae; genus Allosphingosinicella. Next base: position 4,944 of record DASVUO010000103.1, read on the forward strand.
GCCTGGTAGGTGAAGGCGGTGGCGATCCAGTTCAGACCAAGGGTGAAGTGGCCCACCGCGAAGAACCAGCCCCGAGCAAGCGCGGAGCGCAGCCGCGGCGCACCGTGCACCAGCCAGAGCAGAAGCGCGAAGGCGGCGAGCGTCACCGGCCAAAGCTTGAGCGGCGCGAAGCCGGTCGCGCTTGCAACGCCGGCGGCAAGGGCGAGGAAATTAAGCCGCATCGAGTAAGTCCGGCTTTGGGAACGACGAGGGTGTGAATGTCACGAATGTCACACGGTTTCGCGGGGGCTCCCCCTGCCCGCAGGGTTCGGCTCGCGGCGTCGCGAGGGAGTTCAAGCGGTCAAGGCGGCCATGTTCGCGCATCGCAAGCCATGTGGCGGACGAAGTCCTATTTTCCAAGCGCGCTCATCATGACGGCGGCAACGGAACGCGCTAGGGCGCTGGCATGACCCACCTTCCCCCCTTTCACCTCGCCTTTCCGGTCCACGACATCGACGCGGCGCGCCGGTTCTACGGCGGCGTGCTCGGCTGCCCGGAAGGGCGAAGCGCGCCCGACTGGATCGACTTCAACTTCTTCGGCCACCAGATTGTCGCCCACTACAGCCCCGACGCTAAGGCGGCGGTGCACCACAATCCCGTCGACGGCCACGACGTGCCGGTGCCGCATTTCGGCGCAGTGCTCAGCATGCAAGCCTGGGAAGTGCTTGCCGAAAAGCTCAGGATCGCCGGCGTGACGTTCGTGATCGAACCAACGGTGCGCTTCCGCGGCGAGCCGGGCGAGCAGGCAACGATGTTCTTCCTCGACCCTTCGGGCAACGCACTGGAGATCAAGGCAATGGCAAAGCCGGAGAATCTGTTCGCAAAGTAGAGGGCGGCAGGAGGTTCACTGCGTGAGCTCGATGCCCGATGAGGGAAACCAAGGCCCCAGGACGCTGATGGGGCAGATGAAAGTCTGGACCCACCAATCTGGGACGTTCGCGATATGGTAACCGCGCGCTGCCTATCCCCGAACCAGTCGAGGGGGCGCGTCAGCAGTGCATGTATCATATGATGATGTAACCAGCCGCATCGGCGAGCCGCCCCTTTGGTGGATTGACGGGGTTCCGCGCTATTGCGCGTTCGAGCCGAACTTAGTTTCGGTTTACGCGAAAGAAGCACTGCTGGTGCAAGTGCAATGCCAAGCATGCAGCCAAGACTTTCATGTCGGTCTCGGCGTCCGGTCCCCTCGATTCGGCAGCTCTTACCTGCAGATAATGAATACCGAGAGTGAGCTGGGTGACATTGGCGACCCGCCAAGTCACGACTGTAGCGGCTCAGGAAACAGCATGAACGTCGTAGAGGTGGCGGTTATCGAATTTTGGCATCGTTTCTCGACTCCGGATAAGGGCTTCCGGGACTGGACTCGACGTCCCGAACTTGAGCGGACCCTTGGGGAACCGGATTCCGCCTTGTTGGAGAGACATCTTGCCGCTTGGTCGCGCATACGGCGGTTTCGGGAGCGACCGGAAGGGCTCATGGGTAGGTGGACTCCTGCCACTTCACACGGTCCTGAATTCCCGGTTCCGAGGTTGAGAGTTGAACTTCCACCTGCTTTCCCTCGGCCGGTGATCGAGCGTTCCCCAACCACCGGGAAGTATATCGATACGCCCAGGTTGAACGCCCGGAGGAGGCTGGCGATGCTGGCCCTAACCGGGAGAATCAGCGCGGAGGAATATTCGGAGCTTCAGAACCTGCCGCAGACGGACTACCATATCTACGAGCAGCGTCCTTCTGCTTCCACGCCCAATTGGGCGGAGTCGCTCATCGCGGAAGTCACTTCAATAGACGAGACGATCCTCGCAAATGCCATCCCGGGATACCGCGAGATGACACCGGAGGAGCGGGAAGAGCGATACTCGCCGGATTTTCGGAGTCAATTGTTTGACCTGGCGACCTCTGGACGGATTACACCCGAAGAGCGCAAACAGGTTCTCAAAGACCTTCTTCCTAATCGTTACAGCCGCTTTCAGCACCTTTAGCATTCGGGTCCGTTAGCAGACTTAAGTATCGTGCGCGGCAACCATGTTTGGGTCCGTTCATTGCAACGCTTACCCAAACGGGCTCACCAGGCGCTCTCCTCAAGAGACGCAATCCATTAACTTCTCGCCTGTAGGCCGTGCGCACCGTTGCGCGCTCGGACGCGCACGCGGAGAGATCGCAGTGGAGCGGCTCCCTCCTGTCCGATGGGACAATCGCGTTGGAACCTTCGATCATGATCCTCCTGGCCGAGGACGACCTGCGGGTGTTGAACTCGATGCAGGAAACACTTGAACAGGGCGGATACGGCGTTCGCGCGGCGACCAGCGGCGAGGAGGCCATCCACCTGATCTGGCATCTGGAGCAGCCCTTTTGCGGGCTGGTGACGGACGTCCATCTCGGCCCCGGCCCCAGCGGCTGGGACGTCGCCCGCACGGCGCGGGAGCGTTATCCCGACCTTCCCATCGTTTATATGACCGGTGAAAGCGCGTCCGAGTGGACCTCCCAAGGGGTTCCCAAGAGCATATTGCTGCAGAAGCCGATCGCGGCTGCTCAGCTTGTGACGGCGATCTCCACCCTGATGAACAACGCCGACAGCAATCCTCAGCTGGTGGCGGCCTGAGGCTCCTCTTCCGCGGGTCGATCTGCGCTGTACCGAAAAGACAAAGGCCCCGGCTTTCCCGTGCTTAAGCATAGGAAGGCTGGGGCCTCTCTGGCCTCAAATAGGCAAGGCTGACGCCGCTCCACAAGCGGGTCCGCGTACCGGAGGGTGTGGCCCTCGGTTAAGCCGTAGGAACTTAATCTTCGGCTGGCGCAGAGGACGCCTGCGCGCCATGGGGAGTTCTGTCAACGGCTTAAGCCAAGATGCGCCGCGTTCACGTGCGCAGCGTTTGCTGTCAGGCCTTTTGCATGAGCAGTATGGAGACAGTGCGGGAGCTCGCGCGGCAGGGGCGGAGGCGATTGCGTCGATCGGCCGGGCGAGCGGGTGAAGTCGCCCGCAGTGAATCGGGCACAGGCCCTACGACCGCTTCGCGACCGCTGACGCGCCTCTCCCGCTCAGCCGGCGCTACTCGGCCGCCACCGTCTCAGGGTTCATTGTTCCCATCGGGAGAGGGAGACGGTTGCGGCGGGTTCTCGCCGCGCGCCTGGGCCTTTCGGCGCTTGAGATTGTCGCGGAGCGCTTCGGCGAGCCGCTTTTCGCGTTCTTTGTCCGACTTGATCATAAAGGAAAAGCTACGCGCCCCCGGCCGCCTGCCGCAACCCGCCTTGACAGCACCCGCCGCACACGGTCATAGGCCCGCATCTCCCGACAGGCGATGATGCTGCCGTAGCTCAGTGGTAGAGCGCATCCTTGGTAAGGCTGAGGTCGTGAGTTCAATCCTCACCGGCAGCACCATCGCTTGTATGTGGTTTAGCCCGCGCCCGATGGGGCAGCGCCGAGCGGACGCGCGGCGGCACCGCGGTTGAGCGGCGTTGAAGAAGGCCGGTGCATTGCCGGGACCGCCTGTGCCCTCCCCCTCTCCCCTTCATGACCCACGTGCGGAAGGGAAGCCTGGCGTGCCGCCTCAGCGGCGGTCAGGAACCGCGGCGCCGGCATAAGGATCGATCAGCACTCCGGTAGCGGGCGCCGGAGCAGTGGGCCGGATAGACGGCATCGCTTGAGGAACCGGCACGTCCTCTGCGGTACCGCCGGCGGCGGACTGGAGGCCGGCGGCGATGGTGGAGGCACCGAAGACGATGAAGCAGCCGAGGATAACCTCCCCCGCCCGTCGAAAGCTCACCCGCCCGGAAAGCATCATCAGCCCGACGGAGGCGACGGCGATCACCGCGACGGTGGTGGCGACGGTGCCGAGCAGCGTGCCTTGCAGCCATTGCACGGCGCCGGCGATAGCGGAGCCGTTCGCATCGAAAACGAGGACAGGCGCATTATCCGATGTCATCTCGTGTCCCGCAGAACGTCAGCAAAGACAAAATCAATTTTTTGGCAACTCATAGATTCTGTCAGAAACATTTTCCTCGAGCCATGCAAACATGCAGCCTCCCTGACTCTTTGGCCGACTGTCTTGCGTCTTCAGCCCTTTTTGCCTCAGGATGGTTTCTGATTGTCATTCGGGCCAGGTTTCTGTCAACATTTCCGGTCTGACTTAAACGCCCTCTATTGGCGACAAGTATGTTGAACAGGCTATTGGCGGCCGCATTAAATCTAGGCACATTATTATATGGTTTATCCGGCGCATGACCCCTCAAAACGTGGCCTAATAGTGCGTTAAAGCCCTTATGCGAAAAAGTATCCAAGTGGGCGTGTAAAATTTGCCCGAGTTTTGCACCCAATTTCATTTGATCAGCATCCATTGCTTCGAACTTGTTCCACTTATTTTGCATCTCATTGTCATCAACAAAGTGGTGTTCGAAACGAGCGTTGTGAGACACGAATGGGCCAGTTTCCGGAGAGTCATCCGTATATTGATTAGCGTGCGCTACGTGATCTGCCATCCGATGAGAGTAACCTGCAGCAAGAGCAAGCTTGTAGGTCAGCCAATAGTGCACGTCTCTTTCATACTTACCGTCTGGGTCAGTCTTGTTGACCGGGTCATTCCCCGTGTAGGCGTAGAGGTTCATCTGGTCTTTGTAGCCGACGGGATCAGTTTGCAGGAAGCGGCCGAGTACGGGCGAGTAGATGCGAGCTTTGTAATAGTAGAGGCCGAGCTCCGGCAGATAGGCCTGAGCGGTATACTGGAACCTGCCCTTGTTGTCGGGACCGGGCATTCCCCACGGGTCGTAGGTGTTCGGGTTCCCAACAAGCGTACCTTGCGGCCCGGCGATGCCGGTGATCGAGCCTTGATGGTTAGTGTGGGGGAAGCGCGGCTGGCTGAGATCCGTACCTTCGTACCAAAAAATCGGTGCTTCCGCTTTGTCGCTATGAATGTAGCGCGCCCGCATCACCCCGCCGCCGTCATATTCGGCGATCATCTTGTCGCCGTCGTAGAGGAACTGCGTGGTTCCCGCCGCCGTGCCGTCGCTGATCTGGAACAGCCGGCCGAGCGGGTCGTAGGTGAGGACGGCGTTGCTCGCGCCCGACGCCTTAACCAGCCGGTTCTCTGCGTCATATTCATAAGTGGTTATCTGATCCGTGCCCTTGGCCGAGGCCAGGTTGGTTTTGGTGAGATTGCCCTTCAGATCATATTCGAACGCAGCGCTTGGAGTCCCGCCGGTGACGGCGCCGGTGTATTGGTTAAGCCCGTTGACCGAATAACCGCGCGTCACCGCCCCCAAGGATTTCCAACCATAAGCGCCGTTGTCGCGCGTCTGCTGAACGAGGTGCGAGATGGGGCTGTAGACGAAGTCGGAGCGGACGTTACCGGTACTCTCCGCGAAGATGTCTTGGAGAGAGTTCTGGCGAAGGGCGGCGTCATAGCCGTATTGCGTAGAGTCGCCGAAGCGGCGGGTAAACGAAGAAAGCACGCCTTCGGCATTGTGTCCAAACGTCACCATTGCCGGTGACGTGGTGCCACCCGGTCCCTGAAACACCGAGACCGGCCGTCCAAGTCCGTCATAAGTGTAGGAGAACTGGGCTGCGTCAGGGAAAATCAATTCGGTTCTGCGACCTTCAATATCATATAGGTTCGTGATTTTCCGCGTACGACCGCCCATGGTGCTGGTGGAGGATTTGAGCTGCCCGAACCCGTTATATTCGTTCAACACCCCATAGCCGGTCGCGGCGAACAAAGCGGACGTCTGGTTTCCCGAGAGGTCGTGGACATAATCCACGGTGGCGGCGGGAGTGCTCGATATTTCCTTGCGCGTCACCCGATTGAGTGCGTCGTAGGTGTAGAGCAACTCCGTCTTGTCCCGCTTCCTCAGCCGCGTGCGATTGCCGTTGGCGTCGTAGCCGTAGCTTTCGAAATCGCCGCTCACGCAGTCGCCGCCGAGCGCTCCGGCCGTCGTCTTCGATGGGAAGATCCAGCAGCTTTGCCGGTCGAGACCGTCATAGCGCAGCTCGGCTCGGTTGCCGTTGGCATCGATGACCGCCTTCTGCTTGCCGTTATCGGTATATTCGTAGCTTGCGTAATTCTGCTGGAGCGTCGCCGGAAAGCCGTTGGCGGTGGTGACTCCATAGGCACGCTGAACGGTCTTCAGCTGCCCTGCCCAGTCATATTCGGTTCGGGTAATCCGGTCCGGCCCGAAGTCGCCCTGCGGCCCTAGGGTGCAGGCGGAAGGTGGAAGCGAGCCAAACGCCGCCTTGTTCATTCTTAGGGCGGTACATTCGAGACGCCCGGCCGGGTCGTAGCTGTACTGGGTGACCGACTCCGTGCCCGTTCGTCCGACGAGACTCTCGCGTGCCTTTCGGCCGGCATCGTCATAGGCAGTGACGAGCTCGCTGTGGACGTCCATCGCGGCTAGCGCCGCGTCGGACTGGTCAGCGGCGGTTCCGGTCTCGACCAGAGTCGGCTGGCCGTCGCCATTGTAGGTCGTCCGAGTCACCAGCACCGGAAGCGGGTTGGCCGGGCCGTCGGGATCGGGGCTCATCGTTGCCGTCAGCCGCCTCAGCGCGTCGTAGACATAGCGGGTCGTATCGCCCGGTCCCGCTGCCGGCCCGTCCACCAGGACGAGGTTGCCGACAGGATCGTAGGTCTTGGTCACGGTGGAGCTGGCCGAATTGTCGCCGGCCCTCACCGTCTCGGTGGCGACGAGCAGATTGTCGTCATAGGTGTAGCTTGTCACCACCTCGTCGGCGGTGCCGACGCAGCTCGCCTGCGTCCGGCAAGCCGAGGTGGACTGGAGCTTCCAGATCGGCGCCTCGTTCACCAGCTGGCCCGAAGCGTTCAGCACCTTCGCAGAATATTGCTGGTAGGCGTAGCGTATCTGGGGTTGGATTCCTTTGTCGTTCGCCGGCAGCGTGGTAGTCAGCACGCCGCCGTGAACTGGATCGTAGGCATAGTCCGTGCGCTTGTTGCGAGCGTCAATTTCGTAACTCGGCTTGTTGCAGTTGATGTTGGTCGCGACCGTGCACCCCGACGGGTATCCCTTGAACCAGGTCAGGGTCGGCCCACCTACGCCTGGCTTGGGAGTCACCGTCGTGCTCAGGAGGTTTTGCGGTCCATAAGCCGGGCCCCAGTCCCAGGTGGTCTTGTTCTTCTCCGGCGAGATAAGGCTGGCGGTCCTGGTCATGGCGCCGGTCACCTCGATGGTGTTTCCCCACTGGTCGAGGAAGGAATAGGTCGAAGTGCGGTTGAGCTCGTCGGTGAAGCTCCCGCCGTTACGCGTCGAACGCTTCCCGACGGGGTTAGTCCGAGTGGCGGTCCCGAGGCCCGATGCGCAGCTGCCGGAGTAACTGTAGTTCCACGTGCCGCCGGGCTCCTGGACTTTCAAGATGAGGCTGCCGTCGATGCACGGGTGGTTGGCGTGGATGTCGCGCCCATAGTTGAGCGGCTGCGGCCAGGGGACATTGGATCCCTTCCGCACCGTATAGGTCCGGCTCACGCCCGCGCCGCTCGTGATCCGCGTGGCCCATTCCCACATATCAGGGAATCCGGCCACCTGAGTCCCCTGCGGAGCGCCGTAGACGACGCTACGCAAGCCCGAGCTGTTGGCGATTGTCTTGTTGGATGAGTCGGTGGTCCACGCGAGGGTAGGCCAGACGTGGGAGCCCGTGCAGGCGTCGCCCAGCGGATCGCAATAAGCGTAGCGCCGGTTGACCAGCGTCGCCTTCTTCAGCTTGAAGCTGTTGGGAATGGCCTCCCATTCCAGGTTGAGCTGGTAGCCGGCGTTGCTCCGGATCGACCGCAGGCGGCCGCGTATGTCGCCGCTGCTGGGAATGCTCGAATACGTGTAGGTGAGAGTCTCGCCGTCCGGTCGCACGAGGGTCGTGAGGTAACTGCCGGCAGGGCCCGAGTTGGTAGGGGTCATGTTCCAGCGCGTGCCGTCGCCTTCAACGACTCCGCCGGCACCGCCCTGCATGCCGTCAGGCAAGTTTCGTCCGGTTCCGTCGCCGAAGGTGTTGCTCACGCCCCGGCTGCCCAGGACGAAAAAGTCCGACAAATAAGGATGGTTGCCATCCTTGTAGTGGAATCCGCCGAGCGGCGTTCCGCCGAACCCGCCGCCTCCTTCGGTCAGCTGGAGCGCCGGAGCGTCGGCCGCTCCGATCGAGATGGCGCTGTCGGTGCCAACCCGTCGCCCGTTCAGAAGGTCGACTCCTGCGGCGTCGGGCGCGACCATCTCGGGAAGCGGTGCGCCGCCGCCTCCCGCTGCGGTTTGCGCGAGGACCGGCGAGGCGAGCCCTAGCAGGCTCGTCGTACCCATCAGCGCCAAACGCCCGAACCGAGCTCCCACTTTCGAATGTTTCGCTGTCACAGCGACCTCCATATCTTGCCGATTTGCATGTTTATCTTCTTTGCGGTCCATCCCAGCGGCGCCGCTGCAGCGGTCACGTTATCCCCTTGTCAGGGCCGTCCGGATCGGTGGTGCCGCACCGTCCGTCCACTATCTCAAGGTTCAGGACTGCCGACGCCTGGGCGCCGTTTGCGTCCTTCATGGTGTACACGACGGTCGTTGCGCCACGGTTGTTGTTGGGCGCGAAGGAAACGCTGTTGCCGCTTACGGAGGCGGCGCCAAGCTGACCTGAATAGCTTACGCTTACCAGCGTCAGCGCCGTGTTCTCCGGATCAGTGTCGTTATTCAGTACTGGGATGAGAGCCGACCTGCATCTGCTCATGGTGAAACTGTCCGCATTTGCGACAGGCGGCTGATTTCCGGCGGGGGGGGGCGTATAGCCGCTTGCATTGATCCTGCCCGTCGCTTGGCCCGTGCCTGCAATTGTTGCTCCGCCTGTCGGCGCCGACAAGGTTACCGCAAGCGTCTCCTCGGGCTCCGCCACGTTGTCAGAATGGGCCAGAACGTTGATCGTCCGAATAGTCTGACCCTCGGTGAAAAGGAGCGGTCCACTGGTTGCATCGTAGTCAGTACCGGCCATCGCACTGCCGTTGGAGGTTGCATAATTGACGCTGAAGCTCCCGCTCAGATTGCCACTTCTTTCAACGTAGAAGATGAGGTTCGAGCCTTCGTCGGCTGATCCGGCGGTCTTTATCGAAAAGCTCGGTGGCGCGGACGTCGGAGGCGGCGGAGGCGTTGTCGTCCCGGTACTAGGATTGATCAGCCCGCCTGCCTGACGTTCCGAAAAGGTTGCGCCGCCCGATGGGTTTGAAAGTGTAACCAGCATGCGCTCCCAGGTTTCTTCCACGCCATCCGCGATGACGGGGATAAGGATCGTCTGAGTTTTTTGCCCTTCCTCAAAGACCAGCGTGCCACTCTTAGGAGTATAGTCGTTGCTATCGGTGCTGACGTGGGACGTTGCGTAATCCACCGTGTAGCGCCCGGCCGTGGTGGACCTGCTCACAACGAACTGGGCTGTCTGGCCTTCGTTGACCTCCGAGCCCATGATGTGGAAAGCCGGCGGCTGCGGAGGAGGCGTAGTTCCGCCTCCCGAGGCAGGAGCGATGCTCACCATGTCGAGGCCGCTAGCGTGGTAAGGAGAACCGGTGGCTTCAAAGGTAAGGGTGCCGGAGCTCCCCGAGGCAGTGAAGGCGGCGCTGGTTTTGGGGACGAAAGTGGCGGTTTCGGGTTGCTGCGCCCCGAGGTCGGCCCCGTTGAACTTCACGGTCACCGGGATGCCGGTATAGCCCGGACGGGCGCCGAAGCGGAAGCTTACAACATAACGTGCCCCCGAAGTGAGGCCGGTGACCGGCAATGATATGATGGCCGGCTCGCCACCGCCTTGAACAAAGGCCACCTGGTCACCATCGGGCGCGGCGGCAAAGGACCAGTTGCTGCCGTTCGCAGCAATCCCGGTGTTGCCTGCAAAGGCGGCAGTAGGCCGGTATTCATAAGCCATCCCGCCAGTGCCCTTGTCCGGCGTTTCAAAACTCCCGCCCGAGACGGTTGGGGTCGCTGCCGTTGTTGGAGCGACTGATATCTTGTCGATACCGGTGATTGTGCCGATGCCTCCTTGCGAAGGAACGCCGCCGGTGAAGGTCAGCAATGCGTTGCCGTTTGCATCGGCTGTGAACGCATTCGTGGCGACTTCAGTGAAGGCTGTCGGCACGGAGGTGTAGTTGCCGATCACCGTGTCGCCGACACTTACCTTCACCGGATTGATCTCGGTGTTGGGCGGCCGCGCGATCAGGAAACTTGCCTTATAGCTTACACCGGGGCTCAGACCGCCGAGCGGCACCCGAATCAGGCCGCCGACACCATACCAGCCGTGCAGGACGCCTACCTGATCGCCGTCCGGCGCTGCCGGCAGACCAAGGGCACTCCCGTTCCCGGCGATGCCGGCATGCCCATCGAAGCTGACGCCACTGGCGGTGTTTGTAAGGTCGAAATTGTGGCTGGCCCCGACCTCCGGCACTTCGAAGCTGCCGCCCGGTACCGTTGGGTCCGTCCCGCTCGGGCCGCTCGGGCCAGTGGCTCCCCCAACAACGAAGGTCGATCGATTGCCCGCCGGATCATAGCGGATGTCCGTTTGAACGGCAGCGGCGTCGTTGATCGTGCTCGTCGTCGTAATCAAACGTCCTAACGCGTCATATTGATAAACCACCTTTTCCTGCGCTTGTGCCGTTGAAACTAAGGATAATACCGAAGTCGCTAACAGGAGTTTAGCTGCAGATCTGCCTAGCGCCATATTACCTGCCCCAGTATATGAGAAAATAAACCTGAAGATATTATATAAAAGCGCTCTGAGCCTTTGGATAATACCCAAAGGCCAAACTATTTCATGGCACCTGAAGTGCTCTTCTTGTGTTTAACTTCCGCTGTTTGACGGCAGTCGTCCATCCCCCAAAAGGGGGAGGTTAGGCGCCTGATTTGTCTGACAAACTCATGCTTATCGTGCCGGACCGTTCCCGATTCGGCGAAACCATGGAGGCGAAGGAGGTGGCAGGCTTGACGAGTCGCTGGATGAAGAGGGGAGTCGCAGCGGGCGCCGCAATCTGGTCCTCGGCCGCGCTGGCGCAGGATTCGTTCGGAGGAGATCCGGCGGGCTCCGGGGTGGTCGTTTCCGCCGTCCGCTGGCTGCAAGGAACCTTGCTGGGAACTGTCGCTACGGTGGTCGCGGTGATCGCGATCGCGGCGGTCGGCTTTCTGATGCTCACCGGCCGGATCAACTGGCGCTACGGCGCAACCGTGATCCTCGGCTGCTTCATCTTGTTCGGCGCCGCGAGCATCGTTGCCGGCATCCAGTCGACAACCGGCATGGGCGGCTGACCAGTGGATGGGCTCCACCACGACCGGCTGTTCGTGGCGCTTACCCGGCCGCAGATGTTCGCCGGCGTGACCTATGCCTATTTCGTCACCAACGCGGTGATCGCGACCGAGCTGTTCCTGCTTTTCAAGTCGCTCTGGGCGCTCCTCGCGGCGCTGGCCATCCATTTCGTCGGCGTGCTGCTCTGCATCCGCGAGCCGCGCTTCTTCGACCTGTGGCTGACCCGCGTCTCCCGCTGTCCCCGCGTAAAAAATCACAAGGTGTGGGGATGCAACTCCTACGGCCCCTGACCCGCGACCCGGCCGCGCCCGCGAAGGAGCAGCCGGCGGGGAAGCATCTTCCCTACGCACGGCATGTCGACGATTACACGATCGAGACCAGGGACGGCCTGCTGATGCAGGTCGTCCAGCTGCGCGGCCTGTTGTTTGAAACGGCCGACACGGACGAGCTCAACTACCGCAAGCAGTTGCGCGACGGCATGCTGCAGGCGATCGGATCCTCGCGCTACGCAATCTACCACCACGTCGTCCGGCGGCGGATCGACGCGGGCTTGTCGGAAGGGCATCCCGATCCCTTTTCGCAGCAGCTCGACGAGGCATGGCGCAAGCGGCTCGACGGCAAGCGGCTCTACGTCAACGACCTGTTCCTGACCCTCATCCGGCGCCCGCTGCAGGGCCGCGTCGGACGGCTTGATCGCTTGCGCGAACGGCTGGGGCGGACAGCCGCGATGCCGGGAGCGAGCGCCGCCTACGAGCTTCACCAGCTCGACCAGGCGCGCGATGCGCTGATGGCGGCGCTCGGCAGCTACGAGCCGCGCCTGCTCGGCGTCTACGAGACGAAGCACGGCCCCTGCTCCGAGCCGCTGGAGTTCCTCTCCGCCTTGTTCAACGGCGAAATGCGGCCGGTGCTTCTGCCGCTGCAGGATCTTGGCAATTACCTGCCTTACCGGCGGATCAGCTTCGGGCAGGAGACGGTGGAGCTCGGGCCTGCGGGCGAAACGCCGCGCAGCTTCCTTGGGCTCGTCTCGATCAAGGATTATCCCGGCCAGACTGTGGCGGGGATGTTCGACGAGCTCCTGCGCCTGCCGTTCGAACTCACCGTGTCCCAGTCGTTCGGCTTCGTGGAACGGCAGGCGGCTTTGTCGCGGATGAACCTGTCGCTGCGCCGCATGCGGTCGGCGGAGGACGAAGCGGTCAGCCTGCGCAGCGAACTGTCCAACGCCAAGGACGAAGTCGCCGCCGGACGCGCCGGTTTCGGAGAGCACCATATGACCATCGCGCTGCGCGGCGAAACGCCCGCGGCCGTCGATGAAGCGGTCGCTGAAGTGCAGGCGGCGCTTGCCGATCTCGGCATCATTTCGGTGCGCGAGGAGATCGCGCTGGAGCCCGCCTTCTGGGCGCAGTTCCCGGGGAACTTCCGCTACATCGCCCGGCGTGGGCTGATCTCGACCGGAAATTTCGCAGGGCTCGCAAGCGGCCACAATTTCCCGCTCGGCCGCGCCGATGGCAACCATTGGGGCGAGGCGGTGACCCTGCTCGAAACCACCGCGGCAGGGCCTTATTATTTCAACTTCCACCGCGGCGATCTCGGCAACTTCACCGTCATCGGCCCGTCCGGCTCCGGCAAAACGGTGGTGCTTAATTTCCTGCTCGCCCAGGCGCGCAAGTTCCGGCCGCGGATCATCTTCTTCGACAAGGATCGCGGCGCCGAGCTGTTCATCCGCGCGATCGGCGGGCGCTACGATTTGCTTCGGCCGGGCGCCCCTTCGGGCCTCAACCCGCTCCAGCTTCCCGACACGGCGGAGAACCGCCAGTTCCTGATCGACTGGGTGGCACTGCTCGCCGGCGGCGCCGACATCGACGAGCTGGCGCGGATCAAGGATGCGGTCGACGCGAATTTCGAGCAGCCTGCCGAGCACCGCCGGCTTCGCCACCTCGCCGAACTGTTCCGCGGCGGCCAGCGCCCGACGGCAAGCGACCTTTGGTCGCGGCTTCGGCCGTGGTGGGGCGAGGGCGAGCGCGCCTGGCTGTTCGACAACCCGCTCGACCGCACCGACCTTTCCGCCGAGGCAGTCGGCTTCGACATGACGCAGATCCTGGACGATCCGGCGGTGCGTACGCCGGCGATGATGTACCTGTTCCACCGTGTCGAGGAGCGGCTCGACGGCAGCCCCGCGATCATCGTCGTCGACGAAGGGTGGAAGGCGCTGGACGACGACGTCTTCGTGCGGCGGATCAAGGATTGGGAAAAAACGATCCGCAAAAGGAACGGCATCATCGGCTTTGCAACGCAAAGCGCTCAGGACGCGCTGGAAAGCCGGATCGCCAGCGCGATTGTCGAACAGGCCGCGACTCAGATCTTCATGGCAAACCCAAAGGCGCGGGCGGAGGATTATGTCGACGGCTTCGGCCTGACGCAGCACG
>DASVUO010000104.1:0-8921 GCA_036386995.1 Allosphingosinicella sp.
GGACTCCGGCCACGAAGCGCTCTTCGGTCATGAGGCGCTCTGCAAGGCGGTGGCGAAGGCGGCGGCTTCCGGCTGAAGCTGCTCCATCCGGCATTGCTCCGGCGCCTTGTCGGGACGCCAGCGCAGGAACTTGGTGCCGTGACGGAAGCGGTTGCCGGTCACGTGGTCGTAACGCACCTCGGCGACCAGCTCGTGGCGGAGCGGCTGCCATTCGGTGCTGCGCTCGGTAGCCCAGCGGCTCGGGCCGCCCGGCGCATCGCCGGTGAAGCCCGGCTCCCCGACAAGCGCCTCCAGCCGGCGAGTCAGCGCTTCCTTGTCTTCGTCGCCGAAGGAGGAGGTGAAGCCGACATGGTCGAGCTTGCCCTGGTCGTTGAACAGGCCGAGCAGCAGCGAGCCGACCTGTCTGCTGCCGGTTGCGTAGCGGAAGCCGCCAACCACGCAATCGGCCGTCTTGAGCTGCTTGATCTTGAACATCGCCCGCTCGCCCGCTTCGTAAACGCCGTCGCGGCGCTTGGCGACAACGCCGTCCAGCGCGCCGCCGGCCATGTCGAGCCAGCCTTGCGCAACCGCCCGATCCTCAGTGAAGGGGGAAAGGAGGAGATCGTCGTTTTGCTCGGCGCTGTGCAGGATTTCGAGCGAGGTTCGGCGCATTTCGAGCGGGGCGGCGAGGTAGCTGGTTTCGCGAAAGAACAAGAGGTCGAACAGCATCAGCTGCGCCGGCGTTTCGGCGGCGAGCTTCTTGACCCGGCTTTCGGCGGGGTGGAGGCGCAGTTGCAGGGCGTCGAAGGAGAGGATGCCGTTCACCGGGATGATCAGCTCGCCGTCCAGAACGAAGCGGTCGGCCTCCATGGCGAGCACCGCATCGACTACTTCGGGGAAGTAGCGGCCAAGCGGCTTTCCGGCCTTGGACTGAAGGTGGACTTCCGGGCCGTCGCGAAAGACGAGGCAGCGGAAGCCGTCCCATTTGGGCTCATATTGCCAGCCCCCGCCGTCGGGGAGCGACTCCACCGATTTCGCTTCCATCGGTGGAATCCCGGGCTGAACGGCGAGGCGATCGAAAGCTCCCATGGCGGCAAAGACGCCTGTTCAGGCCTTCCGGTTCCGAAACGAAAAGCGGCGAATGGATTCATGGGCACGGCGGATGGTGCTGAATGGGCCTCCCGGTCGTTGAGACGGGGACGCGATTTTGCGAGAGTCGCCCGATCGTTCACCGGAGATTGCTTGCGTGACGCTTAGCCGCCGTTCGTTTCTGACCACTGCCGCCGCCGCCGGTGCCGCGACCCTGCTTCCGCGCAGGGTGTTCGCAAGCGTTGCGCCGAGGCAGCCGGTGATCGAGCCGGTGCTGAAGGCGCGGGCGCTTGCAGCGCTCGAGGCGCGGCGGAGCTTTATTCCGAAGGCGGACGTGATCGGGATTGCCGACTTCAGCCGCGCGTCGCGCGATCCGCGTTTCTACATCCTCGATCTGCGCTCGGGCTTCGTGACCGAGCATCTCGTCGCCCACGGCCGCGGCTCCGACCCGGCGCATAGCGGCTGGCTGGAATATTTCTCGAATGATGTGGGCTCGGAAGCGACGTCGGAAGGGGCGTATCTGACCGGTGACGCCTATACCGGCAAATATGGCTGGTCGATGAGGCTGACCGGGCTAGACCACACCAATTACAACGCCGAGGCGCGGGCGATAGTGGTGCATTCGGCGCGGTATGCGGAGCCGTCGATGATCGCGCAGTTCGGCAAGCTCGGGCGGTCGGAAGGCTGCTTCGCGCTGCCCGGCATCAGCCATGCCGAGGCGATGACTCGCTTGGGCTCCGGGCGCCTGCTTTACGCCGAGAAGATCTGAAGCTCTCGCGCCGGCGAATTGGCGACGGTTCCGCCGGTAATTGCCTGCAATAGACGAAGCGTTGGAGTCGCGGGGCGAAACGACTGATACAGCTCTGTTTTCGCCCTCCAATTCATTCTGTTTTAACCTTTTTTCCGCTAGATGATGGGGCCATAGCGGAGGGGTTCCACTTGATTTACTCGCGCAGGCAGTTGCTTGGCGCCGGTGCGTGCGCCGGTGTTCTTGCCACCACCGCCCAGGCCGAGAGCCTGGCGCAGATCGTCGCCGGTCTTGGTAGGGAAACAGCTCCGGCTCCCGCCGCGAAGCCGGTGCTCCGCCCCACGGTCCCTGCCCAACCGCGGGTGATGGTGGATGCGGTGATCGACCCCAAGCTCCTTGCCCGCGCCCGCGCCGCGTTCGATGCCAACCGCCGCCTGCTTCGCCACACCGATGTCGTGGCGGTGACCGATTTCTCTCGCGCGTCGGGCGAAAAGCGCTTCTTTCTGCTCAACACCGGCAATGGCCGGGTTTCGAGCCACTTCGTCGCCCACGGCCGCGGCTCCGATCCGGCGCACTGCGGCCACCTCGAGCGTTTCTCCAACGCCTACGGCTCCAACGCCTCGTCGGCGGGGGCGTATCTGACGGGCGAATATTACCATGGCAAGTACGGGCGCTCGATGAAGCTCAAGGGGCTGGAGCGGCGCAACGACAATGCGGAAGGCCGCGCCATCGTGGTTCACTCCGCCTGGTACGCCGAGCCCGAAGTGATCAGCGAGCACGGCAAGCTCGGCCGCTCGGAAGGCTGCTTCGCGATGTCGCAGGCGAGCCTTCACGAAGTGCTCGCCCGCCTTGGGCCGGGGCACCTCCTTTACGCCGACAAGCTGGCCTGATCAGCGCGGCGCGGCGGCGCGGCGGAGGCGGTCGTTGATTGCGCGGCCGATGCCGGTCTCGGGAATGCCCGCAACGGCGATGCGCGCCGCCGGTGACGCTTCGGCACGGTGAAGGGCGCTGAATAGGTTTGCGGCGGCTTCGCGCAGGTCGCCGGATGCGCTTAGACTTTCATCACCAGCAACGGCGCCGAAGCCGATCAGCCATTCTCCCGCCTCTGATCCACTCGCGTTGAGGCGGAGGGGTTTGGTGGGGGCGTAGTGGCTGGCGAGTTGGCCGGGCGCTTGAATGGAGCTTCCTGCTTCCGCTTCGGCAAGGCGCGCAACGGCCAGGACATCGGTGAAGTCCACGGGTCCAGGCCTGAGGCAGGCGGCGCCTTCCGCGTCGATGCGGACAATGGTTGATTCCAGCCCCTGTGCTGCCGTGCCGCCGTCGAGGATCAGGGGGATGCTCCCGCCGAGGCTCGCCTCCACGTGGGCGGCGGTGACGGGGCTGATCCGCCCGCTGCGGTTGGCGGAAGGAGCAGCAAGCGGCGTGCCGGAGGCGGCGAGCAGCGCCTGCATCGCCGGGTGGGCGGGGCAGCGAAGCGCTACGGTTGCAAGGCCGGCGGTTACGGCCGGGGCGAGCCCTGCTTCGGCGCGGAGCGGGAGCACCAGGGTAAGGGCTCCGGGCCAGAAAGCTTCCGCTACCGCGCGCGCAGCTGCGGAGAATTCGGCGTAGACCTCCGCCTGCGCCAAGCTGGTGACGTGCACGATCAGCGGGTTGAAGCTTGGGCGCCCTTTGGCGGCGTAGATGCGCGCCACGGCTTCCGGATTGGTCGCGTCGGCGGCAAGGCCGTAGACGGTTTCCGTGGGCACCGCGACCGGCTGCCCCTCGCCGATCAGGTGCGCCGCCTCCGCAATCGCGGCTTCGTCCACGGGGAGGATGCGGGTTTGGAAAGGGGCGTTTTGCGGGTTCACGTCGCCGCGCTATAGCGTCGCCGCTGCCCTTGCACCACCGGAGCGAGAATGACCTACACGCCGCCCGTCGCCGACCAGAAGTTCGTGCTCACCCACATCGTCCGAATGGACGAACTCGCCGCCGAACCGGCCTTCGCCGAAGCGACGCCGGAGGTGGTGGAGGCGATCGTCGAAGGCGCAGGCGCCTTTGCTGCGGGCGAGTTCGCGCCGCTCAACCGCACAGGCGACACGGTGGGCGCGAAGTGGAGCCCCGACGGCGTCACCATGCCGCCGGGCTTCAAGGAAGCGTATCAGGCCTATGTCGAAGGCGGCTGGGGCACGCTTGCGGGGCCCACCGAGCATGGCGGGCAGGGGCTTCCGCTGACGCTGGCAACGGTGGTGATGGAGGACCTCGGCTCCGCGAACATGGCCTTTTCGCTGATCATGATGCTGACGCCCGGCACGGTGGAAGCGCTCAAGCACCACGGATCGGACGAGATGAAGGCGCAGTGGCTGCCCAAGCTCGTCACCGGCGAGTGGAGCGGGACGATGAACCTCACCGAGCCGCAGGCCGGCTCGGACGTCGGGGCGCTTAAGAGCAAGGCAGTTCCGAACGGCGACGGCAGCTGGTCGATCACCGGCACCAAGATCTTCATCACCTTCGGCGACCATGATCTCACCGACAATATCGTCCACTTGGTGCTTGCCCGCACCCCCGATGCGCCGCCGGGGACGAAGGGGATCTCCCTGTTCCTGGTGCCCAAGGTCCTGCCGGACGGGACGCCCAACGACCTTCGCTGCGTGTCGATCGAGCACAAGCTCGGCATCCACGCCTCGCCGACCTGCGTCATGTCCTACGGCGACGAAGGGCGCTGCACCGGCTGGCTGGTCGGCGCGGAAATGGGCGGTATGCGCGCGATGTTCACCATGATGAACAATGCCCGGCTCAACGTCGGCCTGCAGGGAGTGTCGATCGGCGAGCGCGCGACGCAGGCGGCTTATGCTTATGCCACCGGCCGGGTGCAGGGCGCCCGCGAGGGCCGCGCCGCCCCGATCATCGAACATGCCGACGTGCGCCGTATGCTGCTGCGCATGAAGTCGTTGACACAGGCGGCGCGGGCGCTGTGTTACTACGCCGCGGGACAGACGGACCGCGGCAGCCTTGGCGGCCGCGCGGCGCAGGCGCGGGCCGATCTGCTGACGCCTTTGGTGAAGGCGTATGGCACCGACGTCGGCTGCGAAGTGGCGAGCCTCGGCGTGCAGGTGCATGGCGGCATGGGCTTCGTTGAGGAAACCGGCGCGGCGCAGCACTTCCGCGACATCCGGATCGCGCCGATCTACGAAGGCACCAACGGCATTCAGGCGGCCGATCTGGTGGGGCGCAAGCTCGGGCTGGAAGGTGGAGCGGTGCTTGCGCGGCTGATCGGTGAGATGCGCTCCAAGGCGGGTGAGCCGCTCGGCAAGCTGCTCGACGCGGTTGAGAGAGTGGCGGCGCACCTGGGCGCAGCCGGCACGCCAGTTGATGCGAAGCTCGGCGGCTCCTACCCGTTCCTCACGATGCTGTCGGTCGCTGTTTCAGGCTGGCTGATGCACCGGAGCGCGATCGAAGCCGAGCGGATGCTCGGCACCGGCGAAGGCGACCCGCTGTTCCTCCAGATGAAGATCGCTGCCGCGCATTACTACCTCGACTGCGTGGTGCCCGAAGCAGCCGGCCTCGAGGCGGCCGCGCTCAACGGTGCGGCGGCGGCCTACAGCGTTCCGAACGAGGCGTTCGCGGCCTAGGCGACCAGCTTGAGCGGGCGGACGCCGACCTGGCGGTAGATGCGGGGGCCGAGGTCGAGCCGGAAGGCGCCCATTTTATCGGCCTTGTTCTCCGTTTCGCGGCCGACCAGCCAGGACAGCGACAGCCGTCCCTTTTCGCCATCGCCCCAGTTCCAGGCGACGATGGACGCGACCGCTGGCACGAACAGGCGCTGGCCCTGCATCATGATCTCGCGCACGTCCTGCTTGGGCATCGCCATCGCGCTGGCCAACCTGAGCTCGTTGCCGGGCACGATCTGAACATGCGGCGAGCCGCTTTCGTCGTGGATCGGGCCCTTCAGGAACTCCGCCATTTCCTTGGTGGCGGTGGCATTGAACATGCGCGTGTCGATGCGGATGTTGCCCGCCGGGGCGTCGCCGACATTCTTGAGCACCAGCTCGAACTCAACGATCGCCGCCTCCTCCGTCGAGGAAGCGCGCGCCGGGATGAACTCGACTTCCAGAATTGCGCGCGGGCCGACGGGTTGCGGCGGCGCGGCGGGAACGGCGCGAACCTTTGGCGGAAGCTTGAGCGCCGGCTTGGCGGCAGGCTTCAGCGCCGGCGGCGGGGTTTGCGGAAGCGAGCGGGGTCGTTCCTGGGGTTCCGGCTCGGCCTCGGCGAACGACGCTACGGCCTGATCCTCCTCTACGTCGTCGCCCTTACGGCGGCGGCGGAGGGCGAGGAAGCCAAGGAGAGCGAGCGCGGCGGGGATGGCGAGCCACAGCCAGTTGAACGAGCCGCTGGCGGGCGGCGACGCGGCGGGAGCGGGAGCGGGAGCAGGCGCCGGGGCTTGCGGCTGAGCGGCTTGCGGTTGCGTGGGGCCGACGGTGACCGGCAGCGGCGCAACTTCAGTCGGTTCAACGGTTACCGGCGCCGGAGGAGAAGGTTGCGGGGCCTGGGCAGCCGGCGCAGCCTTCGGAGCCGGAGAAGGGGCGGGGCTCGCCTGCGGCCGCCGCTCGGCTGCGGGACGCGGCGTCTCCGTCGCGGCGGGACGCCGCTCGACGGCGGGCGCGGGAGTCGTCGTGGCGGGTGCCGGCGTGGGGGCCTTCGGCTCCGGTTGCTGCACCGGCGCAGCCGGCGTGGTGCGCTGGCCGGGCAAGCGGAAATCGCGCAGTTCGGCGGGGCCAAGCGTGTTCGTCTCCTGGCCGAGCGCGGGGCTGCCGGTCAGGGAAGCAGCAAGAAGAGCGGCAGCCGCAAGGCGCCAGCGAACGTTCACCATATCGTTTGGATTATCCTTTGCCCCTCCAGCTTTTACGCCTTGCGCGCGTGTGCGTCCAGAAGGGACCGCGCGCAGCGGCGGACAAGCAGGCCCGCACGGGCGCTCACAGCGTCCGGATGAGGCGGGAGGCGACGGCCGCCCAAGGCGGATCGCGAACGACCACTTGGCGCATGCCGGCGCCGAGCGGGAGGATGTGCAGCTTGCCTTCGTCGCGGCCGATCAGGCGGCCGAAGACGAAGCGGCCGCCGGAGCGTGGCACGAGCACGTCGCGGTTCATGGCGCGGGCAAAGGCCTGCGGCTCGATCCGATCCAGCCAGATCTCGTCGCCTGCGCGATAGTCGCCAAGGCCGGACTGCACTGCCAGCGCCAGCGTGTCTTCGCCTGCCTGCGGGATCAGCGACACACCCTCGCGGCGTGGCGAGTGCGCGCCCTGGGCATCGAGGATGGCGACCAGCGGCACGTTTGCGCGGTCGGGAACGGTGACCAGATCCGTCGGATCGACGCCGAGGGCACCCGCGATTCGCCCGAGCCAACCCATCGACACGGTGCGCATGCCGGTCTCGAGCCGGCCAATTGTTTGCGGAGTGGTCGGCGGGGTGCAGCGATCCGCCACGTCCTGCAACGTCAGCTTCTTCGCCTGGCGGACCTCACGTATCCGGGTAATCACGCGCCTGCCTCCTAACCGCTCCGGTTACCGTTTTCCTACATGCCAGCCATCGTGGCAAGCTCTCGCGACTCGAAAACGGGAAGGACGGATGATGAAGGCGAAAAAGGTTGGTAACCGGCTACTGGCGGAGGTGCCGCTGCCGAGAGACGGGGCGGAGCGGACCGCCGGCACGGGAGCGGGACCGCGCGCGGTACAGAGCCGGCGCATCCGAAAAGTCCCGCGCTCCGTGGTAAGAAACCTAGCCGAGTCGCCGCTCGGCTGGCTGCTTGCCCGCGGCCATGTCTGCGAGCGCCAGTTCGCCGCCGGCGAACAGCTGCGCATGGATTGGGAACGGGCGCAGCTGGCGCCCCGCGTCACCGCGGATCTTGAAGCGCCGCCGACGTCCCGCACCGCCCGAGGCGCTCCGACCCCTGCCGACGCGACAACCGCCCAGATCGCCGCCAAGCGCCGCTTCGAGGCTGCCGTGGCGGCGGTCGGGCCGGGGATGAGCGACATTCTCTGGCGGGTGGTCTGCTCAGGGGAAGCGATGCGGGACGCGGAGCAGGCGCTGGGCTGGCCAGCCCGGGCGGGGAAGCTCGTCCTGACGATGGCGTTGGATCGCTTGGCTGCGTTCTACCGGCTGCGTTAGCGAGGATCGTCGCAAAGGGCGTGGTAGGCGACTTCGATCACCGTGCCGGGCTCAACGGGCATCGGACCCTCGGGGGACGGATAATCCTTCTGTTCGGCGAGGGTGCCGTCGGCGGCGTATTTGCGGCCGGAATAGGCAGTGATCACCCGCGACGCGCACTCGATGCGGAGCAGGTAGCCGATGTCGCCGACATTGGCCTGATCGGTGTTGAGCAGCCGGAACCAGGCCTGCCGCCAGCTTGGGCCGCGGGTAACGCTTGCCGCGTCGACGGCAATGCCCTGGCCGGTGCGCGCGGCGCCGAGATTCACCCACAGGGGCGTTACGGAAGGGGAGGGGGCCGGTACAGATGGTTGCGAGGTTGCGGGAGATGCAACTGACGTCGTCACCGCAACAGGCTGTGCCGCCGTCTGGGGCGCAACCTGGCAGGCGGCGAGGGCCTTGCGGGTCTCGGGCTCCACCTTGGAGTCTTCAACCAGCCCGGCGACACGCAACAAGTCGCGTGAACCGAGCACGGCCGGGTTGTTGCCACCGGCCACCAGCCGCCCGGCAAGATCGCCGAGCTGGCGCAACTGCCACACGGAAAGGCTCTTGGTCAGCTGCGCCTCGACGCATTCTCCTTGTGCTCCGGTCAGGCCATAGCGGGGGAGATGGGGCGCGATCAGCTTACCCTTCGGCTTCAAATAATCGGCGGCATAGCCCGCGCAGCCGGCAAGCAGGAGCGACGACAAGAGAACAAGGGCACGACGCACGATAAGGATCCTTCCAAAGGCCGCGCACCTGTTTCGCGCGTGGTACCCCTTTTCACAAGGGGCGGGCAGCGTCAAAGATGGTGTCATGCACAAGCTCCTGCCGATTCTTCTGCTTTTGGCGTCCTGCGGCTCGCAAGGCGTGGGCGAGAACGCGGCCGGGGAGGGGGCCGGCGGCGCGGCGGCCGACGGCCAGCCGGTTCTGCCGGCCGCGCCCG
>DASVUO010000105.1:0-13936 GCA_036386995.1 Allosphingosinicella sp.
GCTCGGCCTCGGCGCCGCCGAACGGTCGCAGGTGATCGGCGCAGTGGGCCAGCTTCGTGCGAGCCTCCCGGCCGATCTTCAGCCGCGAACCGATGCGATTCGTGCCGGAATCGAAGGCGCCAAGTGCGGCGCGATCTGCAAAAGCGCGTAAGCCCTGCTCCCCCCGCTCAGCTCCAGGTGGCGAGCGGGGGGAGGCTCATCAGGATCGCATCGACATTGCCGCCGGTCTTGAGGCCGAACAACGTGCCGCGGTCGTAGAGCAGGTTGAACTCGGCATAACGGCCGCGCCATTCGAGCTGCTGCGCCCGGTCGGCGTCGGTGAAGGGCGTATCCATTCGCCGCCGCACCAGCTTGGGGAAAATGTCGAGAAACGCTTCGCCGACGTCGCGCGTAAAGGCGAAGCTCGGCTCGAACGGGCCGTCCAGGTGGTCGTAGAAGATGCCCCCGACGCCGCGATGCACGCCGCGGTGCGGGATGTAGAAATAGTCCTCCGCCCACTTTGAAAAGCGTTCGTAGAAAGTCTGGTCGTGCGCGGCGCAGGCGGCGCGCAGCCGGGCGTGGAAATCGGCCGTGTCTTCTTCGTAGGGCAGCGGCGGGTTCAAGTCCGCGCCCCCGCCGAACCACCGCTTCGTGGTGCACAGGAACCGCGTGTTCATGTGCACGGCGGGCACGTGCGGATTGGCCATGTGCGCGACAAGGCTGATCCCGGTTGCAAAGAAGCTTGGATCTTCGGCCGCACCGTGGATCGTCTTGGCGAATTCCGGGTTGAATGTGCCGCCAACGGTGGAGACGTTGACGCCCACCTTCTCGAACACCTTCCCCTTCATCACCCCACGAACCCCGCCGCCGCCGGGGGCGCCGGCGTCGTCCGTCCGGTCCCACGAAGTATAGCCGAACGTAGCGTCCGATCCCGCCTCCCGCTCGATCGCCTCGAACTCGGCGCAGATGCGGTCGCGCAAGGCCTCGAACCAGGTGCGCGCCGCTTGCTGCTGTTCGTCGAGCGCCATGCTCATGTCGGCCATTGCCCCAATTGTCGTAAAGCTTCGGCCGCGCCGATGCCCGCTGCAACCGCAAGATTCAAGGAGCGGGTGCCCGCCGCCTGCGGGATCCGCACCCGCAGGTCCGCACGGGCATGCACGTCCGCTGGAGCGCCCCGGCTTTCGGAGCCGAACAGAAGCGTGTCGCCGCTCTCGAATTGTGCCAGGGGCAGGGGCTCTGCCTCCGCCGCCGTGGTGAACAGCACCAGCCGCCCGGGCACCTGCGCCTCGAACGCTTCCCAGCTCGCGTGCCGGGTCACGGCGGCGACCTCCGCATAGTCCATCCCCGCCCGCTTCAGCGCCCGGTCCGAGAAGGGGAAACCGCACGGCTCCACCACGTCAAGCGGCACGCCAAGGCACGCGGCAAGCCGGATCACCGTGCCGACATTGCCGGCCTGGTCGGGCTGAAAGAGGGCAAGGCGCATGGTCCGCTCCTCTTGGTCGGCGGCGGGCGGCGAGGCAATCCCCGCCGCGCCCGCCACCCGGCCACGCTTGCATTCACAAGGCGTTCAAAATGGCAGTTGGCAAAGCGCCGTCCAGCCGTCTATCAGGCGCGCCAAGCCGCTAGGGGTATGCCTCGACGCGGCGCTGTGCGCAGGCTGTCTCCACCGCCCGGATGGGGACGCTTCGCACATCCAGGTTCGAACCGGTTGAAGGATGTTATGGCGACCGTTGAACATACAGATGGCACGCTCGGCCACGCCCCCGACGGCGGCGTGCGGCGGCGCGACTTCATCAATATCGCGGCGGTGAGCTTCGCCGGCGTCGGCGCGGCGGCGACTTTGTATCCGCTGGTCAACCAGATGAACCCCTCCGCGGACGTGCTGGCGCTCGCCTCCATCGAGGTCGACGTGTCGCAGATCCAGCCGGGGCAGGCGATCAAGACGATCTTCCGCAAGCAGCCCTTGTTCGTGCGCCACCTGACGCCGGCCGAGATGCAGGCGGCAAACGCGGTTTCCACCGGCGAGCTTCGCGATCCGCAAACGCTCCAGGAACGCACCGCCGAAGGCAAGCCGCAGTGGCTGATCACCATGGGCGTGTGCACCCACCTCGGCTGTGTGCCTTTGGGCGCCGCCGAGGGCGAGAATCGCGGCCAGTTCGGCGGCTACTTCTGCCCGTGCCACGGCTCGCATTACGATACCGCCGGCCGCATCCGCAAAGGCCCGGCTCCCAAGAATCTCGAGGTTCCGGAGTATAAATTCACTTCGGATACCGTCGTCTCCGTCGGCGAGGTCGCATAAGATGAGCTTCCCCTGGGCAAAAGCCTATGAGCCCAAATCGGGCCTGATGCGCTGGATCGACGAGCGGCTGCCTTTGCCGCGGCTCGTTTTCAACTCGATCGGCGGCGGCTACGAAGTGCCGCGCAACCTGAACTACATGTGGAATTTCGCGGTTCTCGCGGGCTTCGCGCTGATGCTGCAGATCGTCACCGGCATCATCCTGGCGATGCACTACGCACCGGCCGGCGATCTCGCTTTCCGCTCGGTTGAGCACATCATGCGCAACGTCAACCAGGGCTGGATGCTGCGCTACGCCCACGCCAACGGCGCGAGCTTTTTCTTCATCGTGACCTACATCCACATCTTCCGCGGCCTGTATTACGGGTCGTACAAGGCGCCGCGCGAGCTCGTCTGGATGCTGGGCGTCGTGATCCTGCTCCTGATGATGGCCACCGCCTTCATGGGCTATGTGCTTCCCTGGGGGCAGATGAGCTTCTGGGGCGCCAAGGTGATCACCGGCCTGTTCGGCGCCATTCCGCTCGTTGGCGAGCCGATCCAGACCTGGCTGCTTGGCGGCTTCGCGCCGGACAATGCCGCGCTCAACCGCTTCTTCTCGCTCCACTATCTGCTGCCGTTCGTGATCGCCGCCGTGGTTATCCTCCACATCTGGGCGCTTCACATTCCGGGCTCGAACAACCCGACGGGCGTCGACATCAAGTCGCCGCGCGACACCCTGCCGTTCCACCCGTATTATACGGCAAAGGACGGCTTCGGCCTGGGCGTGTTCCTGATCATCTACGCGGCAGTGACTTTCTTCGCGCCGAACTATCTCGGCCACGCGGACAATTACATCCCGGCCAACGCCCTTTCGACGCCGGCGCACATTGTCCCCGAATGGTATTTCTGGCCGTTCTACGCGATCCTGCGCGCCTTCACCGTGGACTTCATCCTGCCGGCGAAGCTGTGGGGCGTGCTGGCGATGTTTGCCGCCATCCTGCTCCTCTTCTTCCTGCCATGGATCGATCGTTCGCCGGTGCGTTCGGGCAATTACCGGCCGACCTTCCGGAAGTTCTTCTGGATCCTGGTCGCCGACGTGCTTGTCCTCGGCTGGGTGGGCGGCTTGCCGGCGGAAGAGCCTTACGTGATGATCTCGCAGCTCGCGACCATGTACTATTTCGCGCACTTCCTGATCATTCTGCCCATTCTTTCCGCTACCGAGCGGACCCTGCCGCTGCCGAGTTCGATCGCGGACTCCGTGCTGCACGGGCAGGAAGTTGAATCGCAGCCGGCCGGCATCAGCCCGCGCCCCGCAGCCGCCGAATAAGGGAAAGAAGCGTCATGGTTCGTATCCTCGCCTTTCTGGTCGGCCTGGGCTTCTGCTTCATTGCAGGCTTTTCGCTGATCACGGGCGCAATCACCTACCTTTCGGAACCGCACGAGGAATCTGTCGAGCACCGTTTCCACAAGGAGCCTAAGGACGTCGCTTTCTCGTTCGACGGTCCCTTGGGCAAATATGACCGGCAGCAGCTCCAGCGCGGCTTCCAGGTCTACAAGGAGGTTTGCTCCTCCTGCCACGGCCTCAGCCTGGTCGCGTTCCGCAACCTCGCCGAAATCGGCTATGAAGAGCCGGAAGTGAAGGCGATCGCCGATCAGTGGCAGATCCAGGTTCCCTCGGTTGATCCGAAGACCGGTGAAGCAGCCACCCGCAAGGCGATCCCCGCCGACGCCTTCCCGTCGCCTTACCCGAACGAAGTCGCGGCACGTGCGGCGAACAACAACGCGATGCCGCCCGATCTTTCGCTGATCGCCAAGGCGCGCCACGGCGGCTCGGCCTACATCTACTCGTTGCTGACCGGGTATCAGAACCCGCCGGGCAACCTCCCGCCGGAAAACCGGCCGGGGCAGGGGCTTCACTTCAACCCTTATTTCCCGAACTTGAACATCGCCATGCCGCCGCCGCTCCAGGCCGACGGTCAGGTGACCTACGCCGACGGCACGCCGGGAACGGTGGACAATATGGCGAAGGACGTCTCCGCCTTCCTCGCCTGGACGGCCGAGCCGCGGCTCGAGAACCGTCACCGCACCGGTCTTGCGGTTCTGGTCTTCCTGATCCTGGCGACGATCCTCGCCTACATGGCCTACCAGAACATCTGGGCAGGCGCGAAGAAGCCGCCGGCACGCGGCGACGACGAGGACGATTACAGCCCCGGCCACACCGCCACCCGCCACCATTGATCGAAAACACCCCCTTCGGCATACACCGGAGGGGGTTTTTCGTTGGGGCAGCGCAGCGCGCTTCCACCTTGCTCCCCACGCGCGGTTCGCGCACCCTGTCGCTCCGCCTTCAAAGGAGCGCGTCCCTCATGACCAAGTGCGGCAGGCAGTTCGTGAAAAACGGCGTCCGAGCGTGGGCGCTCCTAGCGGCGCTGATGATCGCGTCCTGCGGAACGGGCCACGCCGGCGCACCTGCACCGGCTCCCGTAGCGGAGATCGTCCGGCTTTGGCCGGGGGCGGCGCCCGGCACGGAGGGCTGGAGCGGCGAGGAGGTCGAACTCGACGCGGACGTGCCCGGCGCGGGCAAGGTGCACGTCGTCACCAACGTCACCACCCCGACGATAACGGTGTTCCGCCCGCCCGCCGGCAAGGCGAACGGCGCGGCAATGCTTGTCCTCCCCGGCGGCGCCTTCCGCGCTTTGGTGTGGGACCTCGACGGAACGGAAGTCGCCGAATGGCTCAACCGCCGCGGAGTGACCGCCTTCGTTCTCAGATACCGCGTCCGCCCGCCGACCGAGCAGGGCCCCGGCGGCCCGGAAAGCTTCGACGCTTTCTTCACCCGCACCCAGCCGGCGCGCGACATCGCCGTCGCCGACGCTCGCCGCGCGCTCGCCTACGTCCGCACCAACGCCGCGCGCTACGGTATCGCCGGCGACCGGGTCGGCGCCATCGGCTTCTCCGCGGGAGCCATGGCGACAATGGAACTGGCGCTTGGCTCCGACCTCGCTGTCCGCCCGGATTTCGCGGCGGCGGTCTACGGTGCAATGCCCTCCGACGCAGTTCCACCCGCCGGAGCGCCGCCCGTGTTTATCGTCGCCGCGCTGGACGATCCGCAGGTGCTGTCCACCCGCAGCCTCGACATCTACCGAAGCTGGACGGCGGCGAAGCAACCGGCCGAGCTCCACCTCTACGAGAAAGGCGGCCACGGCTTCGGCATCCGCACACGCAACCAGCCGACCGACCGGTGGCGCGACGCCTTCGAAGCCTGGCTGATCGCCCGCGGCCTCGCCAACGCACCTGCCGTGAAATAGGCGGTCCTATCGCGCCGCCAGCTTCGCCTTGTCCGGCACGCCAAGATCCCGGATCGCAGCCCCATTGGCTTTGGCAGGGGAGGTGGCCCGATACAGGCGCGTCGTTCCCGCGCGACCCCGGTGCGGCAACTCGGCGGCGAGGCGGTAGCCGGAGGCCGGATCGGCAAGCGCCGCGGCAAGCTGCGGGCGGTGGGCGAATTCCTCCACCCCCGGCCGCTCGGCGATCACCACACCCGCGAGCCCAAGCCGCCGCATCTCCGCCGCCGTCTCTTCCGGCCGCGAGAAGCGCAAGCGGTAGCGGTTGCCCATGAAGTCACTGGTCGCGAGCAGCTTCGAGGCGCGAACCGTATAGCCGCGCAGTTGCGGGTCGCGCACCGCCATGGCGGCCACGAACGCGCCCTCGGCTCCACTGCCGCCGTCGATGAGCCATGCCTGCCCAGGTCCGCCGCTGGAGGCCAGAGCCGCGGCTTCCTCCATGCGGAGGTCGGCTTTAGGCTCACGGTTCACCAGATGCGCCGCGCCGGGAAGCAGCAGCAGGAGCAAGGGCGCGGCGGCCCAGGCACGTTTCGCCGCAGCCAGCCGCGCAAGCTCCAGTGCGCCGAGCACCGCCAGGACCAGCACCGCGGGCAAAACAGGGGCCATGTAGCGCGGGTCGAGGTCCACCGGCACGATCGCTTGCAAGGCGAGCGTCGCGCCGATCAAGGCCAGGCACGCAGCGATCAGGTTCCAGCGCCCATCTTCCCGCCGCCCGCGCCATGCCGCGACCGCACCGATGCTTGCGAGAAGCAGCCCCAGCACACCGACATTGTCGACGAGCACGCTAAGATTATAGGCCACCGCCTTGGCGGCAAAGGTCAAGCCCGGCTGATAGTTGAAGCCATCCGCCGAAATTCCCGCCGTTGCCAGATACCAGGGCCCAACCGCCGCGAGCCCTGCGCCAGCGCCCACCCACAATTTGACCGAGCGCAGCAGCGCCCACCGCCCGGTCAGCGCAAGGTGAAGCGGCGGGATCAGCACGATCAGCCAGCCATTGCCCTTGATCAGGATGGCAAGCGCGGCCAGGCCCGCGAATAGCAGGATGCGCGCCCAGGTCTGCCGCGCCGCGAAAGCCGCCCAGGCGATCGCCGCCGCCACCGCGCAGCCGGCAAGCGCCTGGTCGAGCATGAAGAAAGCCTGCCCCTCAATCGCAAGCGGCGTCAGCGCCCAGAGCGCCGCACCCGCCACCGCCGCCGCGCGCCCCGCCAGCCGAAGCAGCAAGGCGGCAACGCCAAGCGCGGGCAGCGCCGCCACCACGAGGTTCACCGTCATCGCCGTCTGCGGCGTGGCCGGCGCGGCCCAGAAGACCGGCGCGACCAGCCCATAAAAAGCCGGTGGCCAGTGCCCGATCGAGATTTTCGGGTAATGGAGGTAGTATTCCGTCGCATAGGCGAGCGGGTCCTGCCCCAGCGCGTCGCGCGCATAGGCCGCAACGAACCAGCTGTTGAGGAAATGCGCCGGCTCGTCGGCGCCGGAGAAGCCCGAACTCCAGGCGCCCGTCACCCACAAGGAAAGCAGTCCGGCAGCAAGCGCGAGGGCATAGGTCGTGAGGAGGGTAGGGGCGGCGCGGGTCATCGCCGCTTGCTCTAGGCCAGTCCCGCTTGCGATTTCGCTAACCCGCGGGACCGCCGGCGGAGGGCGCTGGAACTGGCGTCATCCACGTTCGTTTTCAGGGCCTTAGACGCTTCATCGTGCACGGCTCGGGGCGGAGCCTGTGTGAGCCTTTGCCACGTTCGTCAGGAGAGTATGCTTATGCCCGGCCGTCTTCCCACCCTCGCTCTGGCGCTTGCCGCCTCCGCTGGCCTGTCCGCCTGCGCCACCTACGACGATTATGGCTACGGCTATGGCGGCGTCTCGGTCGGCTATCAGTCCGGCGGCTATTGCGACCCTTATTACGACAATTGCTACGGCGGCTACGGCGACCGCTATTCCAGCAATTATTATGGCTGGTACGGCGATTATTATTATCCCGGCGTCGGCTTCTACATCTACGATCGCGGCGGGCGCCGCCATCGCTGGAACGACGATCACCGCCGTTATTGGGAAGGCCGCCGCAGCCAATATGGCGGCCGTGACTGGAACGATCGCCGTTATGAGAATTGGGGCTCCTACCGCGCCGACCGCCGGGAGGACCGCCGCGAAGTTCAGCAGAACCGGGGCGAATATCGCGCCGAGCGCCGTGACGATCGCCAGGTCTTCCGGGCCGAGCGCCGCGAGGATCGCCAGGCGGTCCGCAATGGCACCGTGACCCGCGACCAGTTCCGCACCGACCGGCAGCAGGACCGCCGCCAGTTCCGCCAGGATCGCCGCCAAGACCGCCAGCAACTGCGCCGCGAAAACCGCCGCGACCGCAGGGACTAAGCAGGCTCTAGCCCCTCCCCTTCAGGGGGAGGGGCTTACCCTACGCCTCCGCAGGCTTCCGCCGCATCAGCACGATGCTGGTGAAGGTCAGCACCGGCACGTCGTCCTGGTTGGTGACGGTGGTGGCCGATCGAAACGAGCCGATCTCCGGCTTCGACCGGGAAGGCTGCACCTCTTCGATCCGCGAGCGGACGTGCAGGGTGTCGCCCGGATATACCGGCTTCAACCACCTCAACTCGTCGATCCCCGGCGAGCCGAGCCCGGCCTGCTCCGTCTCCACCACGTGGCGTGCGATCACCCCCATCACCATCGCGCAGGTATGCCAGCCGGAAGCCGCGAGCCGCCCGAAATGCGTTCGCGCCGCCGCTTCGTCCGAAAGGTGGAACGGCTGGGGATCGTAGCGCTGGGCAAAGGCGATCACCTCCTCCCGGGTCACTTCAGTGCTTCCGAAATAGGTCTCGTCCCCGACCTCGAGATCGTCGAGCCAGATCACGCTCAGCCTTCCGCTTCGCGGGTGAAATGCGCTTCGCCGCCCACGCGCGCAGCGGCCTTGCCCAGCATGACCAGAACGGTAACGGCAATCACCGTCGCAATGATCGCGTAAGTGTAGAGCCCCGCAAGGCTGTCGCCGAGGCCGAGCTTGGCAAGCGTCGCCTTGATCGCCTCGTTCCACGCCAGCGCCGCCACCAGCCCGAGCGAAGCCGAGGCAAGGGCAATCATGGTCTGCAAAAACATGCGTGGGTTCATGTCGTGGTTTCCTCCTGTTGGTCGCTTGCGGCCGTCAGCGCCGCGATCTGGTCAGCCGCCAGCTCGAGTTCCAGGCTGAGCAGGAGCTCTTCAAGCTGGGCAAGGTTACGCGCACTGGCGAGCGGCGCCGTCACCCCCGCCTGCGCCGCCGTCCAGGCAAGCGCAACCTGCGCCGGCGTCGCCCCGCAATCCGCCGCGACCCGATCAAGCGCCGCAAGCACCCGCGGCCCGTTGCCATTCACATACTGCTCCACCCGGTCGCCCCGCACGCTTTTGCCAAGATCGTCCGCCCCCCTATATTTGCCGGTAAGGTAGCCGTTGGCGAGCGCGAAGAAGGCGCACATGCCGAGCCCGCGCCTTTGCACCACCTCCTGCAGCGCATCCTCGAACTTCGGCCGCTCCACCATGCTGTACCAGGTCTGCAGCACCGAATAGCCGGTCCAGCCGTTCGCCGCCGTAACATCCAGCGCCTCGTCAAGCCGCGCCGCCTCGATCTGCGACGCGCCGAGCGCGCGCACCTTGCCCGCTTTCACCAGCCGGTCGAACGCCTCCAGCGTCTCCTCAAGCGGCGTTTTCGGATCGTCGATGTGCGCGTAGTACAGGTCGACATAATCGGTGCCGAGCCGCCGAAGCGATCCCTCCACCGCCTCGGCGATCGTCCCCGCGCCGAGCCCGCTCGCCAGCCCCACCTTGGTCGCGATCAGCACATCGTCGCGCCGGCGGCGCCGCGTCAGCCATTCGCCGATAATCGTCTCGCTCTCGCCGCCTTTGTTGCCCGGCGCCCAGACGGAATAGACGTCGGCCGTGTCGATCATCGTCCCGCCCGCCGCCACGAAGCGGTCGAGCACCTGAAAGCTTTCCTCCCGGTCCGCCGTCCAGCCGAACACGTTGCCGCCGAGAATGAGGGGAGGGGTCTGAAGCCCGCTGCTGCCCAATGTCCTCATCCGCGGCATGCTTGGCCTCCCTTAGACGTTGAAGCGGAACAGCATGATGTCGCCGTCCTTGGTGACGTAGTCCTTGCCTTCGGAGCGCCACTTGCCGGCCTCCTTGGCGCCCGCCTCGCCGCCATGGGCGACATAATCTTCATAGGCCATCGTCTCGGCCCGAATGAAGCCGCGCTCGAAGTCGGTATGGATCGCGCCCGCCGCCTGAGGTGCTTTGGAGCCCTTCTCCACCGTCCAGGCCCGCGCTTCCTTGGGGCCGACGGTGAAGAAGGTGATGAGATCGAGAAGGGCGTAGCCGGCGCGGATGATCTGCGACAGGCCGGTTTCGGCAAGGCCGAGGTCCTTCAGGAACTCGGCGCGGTCTTCCGGCGCCATCATCGCGATCTCCGCCTCGATCGCCGCGGAGATCACCACGGCATGCGCGCCTTCCGCTTTGGCTTTCTCGAACACGCGCGCGCTGTGCGCGTTGCCCGTGGCGGCGTCGCCCTCGTCGACGTTGCAGACGTAAAGCACCGGCTTGGCGGTCAGCAGCTGCGCCCGCTCCAGCGCCTTTGCTTCCTCCTCGTCCTTGGGCTCGGTAAGCCGCGCCGGCTTCGACTCCCGAAGCAGCTCCAGCGCCTGGCCGAGCACCGACGCCTGGATCTTCGCTTCCTTGTCGCCCTGCGTCGCCTTCTTGGCCAAAGCCGGCACGCGCTTCTCAAGGCTCTCCAGATCGGCAAGCATCAGCTCGGTCTCAACCGTCTCCGCGTCGGCGATCGGATCGACCTTGCCTTCGACGTGGGTGACGTCCCCCTCCTCGAAGCAGCGCAGCACGTGAACGATGGCGTCCACTTCGCGGATGTTGCCGAGGAACTGGTTGCCCAGCCCCTCGCCGGTGGAGGCACCGCGCACCAGGCCGGCAATGTCGACGAATTCGAGCTGGGTTTCGATAATCGTCGCCGATTTGCCTATCCGCGCGATTTCGTGAAGCCGCGGATCGGGCACCGCGACCCGGCCGACATTGGGCTCGATGGTGCAAAAGGGATAATTCGCCGCCTGCGCCGCCGCCGTCTCGGTCAGCGCGTTGAACAGGGTGGATTTCCCCACATTGGGAAGCCCTACGATACCGCACCGAAAACCCATTTCGCCCGAAGCCTTTTGATGTTCCGAAAAGTCGCGTTCCCCTAACCGCTGAGGCGAGAGAGCGCCAGCTTAACCCTCTCCCTGGTGGGGCGAGGGTAGGTAGATCACCGGATGTGCGGCAGAGGATTCCTCACAGTAAAGCAGCCGAAGTACCAACCGAGACCACCCAAATGACCGACGCCGATCTCCAAAGTCTGGTAGACGCCTTCTACGGCAAGGTGCGGGAGGACGCTCTGCTCGGCCCCGTCTTCGGCGCGGCGATCGCCGACTGGCCGGAGCATCTCGAAAAGCTCGGCGCCTTCTGGTCCTCCGTGATGCGCACCACCGGCCGTTACAAAGGCAGCCCGATGGGCGCCCACCTGCGCCACGCCGCCGCGATCAAGCCGGAAATGTTCGACCGCTGGCTCACCCTCTGGCGCGAAACCGCCGCCGAAAAGCTCGCGCCCGAAGACGCGGCGGCGGTGATCGAGAAAGCCGAGCGCATCGCCGAAAGCCTCAAGCTCGCCCTCTACTTCCGCCTGCCGCCCGCAACGCCGCGTCCGTACAAATCCACACCCATATTCGACGAACACAGCCTCCCAGCGGGCCTCCGCCGCGAACACAGCACCAAGGCCGGCGTGTGGGGCGTGGTCCGGGTGCTGGAGGGCCGGCTGCGCTACCGAAGCGCGGAGGGCAGCAGCGACCTCGAAGCGGGTGCCGAAATCGTCATCGAACCGCAGCAGCCGCACAGCGTCGAGCCGCTCGGCGCAATGCGGATGCAGGTCGATTTTTACAACGCGCCGCCGCGCAACGTCTCACGCGCCAATCGTCCCGAACGCGAACAGATCGCCGCGCCCGCCCTGTAAACTGTTGCCGCCAAAGCGTTTCGGTGAGAGGCAGGCGGCAAAGGAGCTTCCTGCCATGTCCAAGAGCCGCACCCTCGCCGCCGCAGCCATCCTTACTGCCGCTGTCCCCATCGCTCGGCTCCACGCCGCGCCGCCGAGCCCGCCGGTCTTCTGGGCAGGCTGC
This sequence comes from Allosphingosinicella sp., assembly GCA_036386995.1. Taxonomy (GTDB): domain Bacteria; phylum Pseudomonadota; class Alphaproteobacteria; order Sphingomonadales; family Sphingomonadaceae; genus Allosphingosinicella. The sequence goes on from DASVUO010000105.1 coordinate 11,781, forward strand.
GCCGGCGCCCTTGCCGTGAAGGCGGAGCGAAGCGGCAACAACCGTGCGGTCAATGCCAACCTCGCCCCGATGATCCGCCGCGCCCTTGCCCAGGCCAAGGTCGCCGCCAACCCGGAGCGGCTCACCCCCGCCCAGATCAACGGCGTCGCCGTCTCGGCAAGCCGCAGCTTCCGAAGCCAGCTCGCCCGCAACCCCGGCCAAACCGCCGCCTTCGACCGTGCGGTGAAGCTGTGCATGGATTCGGTCGCGAAGCTTCCGAAGTAGGACCCCCCCCGGGTCAAGCGCCTGAGGGAGTGCTCCTTCTCACGTGGGGTTGAACCCTAGCGGTTGCTCTCCGCTCGGGCCTCTAAATATCCGCGTGCCTTTTCAGCTTCCGCACAGAGCACGCCTGTCTGCCGGCACGACAGCTCCATCGCCTCAACCGTTCGCCGGTGCTGCTCGAGGACATGCGCATCGCCTAAAACGTCCGGCGAATATGGGTCGCGCCGCTCTGCCGTTTTCCGCACCGGGCTGGGGGAGCGGCGCGCTTCGCCCGCCTCCGACTGAAAGACGCTGCTGCCGGAAAAGACTATTCCGGCTGGGAAAGCGACAGCGGCACCGAGGAGCGCAGCGCATCCAACTCTGCTCCATTCCGATACCAACCGCCGCATCACGGCAGCTTAGCTTTATCGCGAGGCGCCGCAATGGTACGCCGCCCGCGAGTTAAGCCTTAAGCTTGGAGCCGGAGCGCCACTTCGTTCATGAAGCGGGCGTCGTCGCCTTCCGCCAGCCACTGCGCTTCCGCCGCGATCGCGCCGAGCATGTCGGCGAGGTCGTCCGTCTCCGCCTTGGCGTAATTGCCGAGAACGTGGCCGGTGACGCGATCTTTGTGGCCCGGGTGACCGATGCCGATCCGCACGCGGCGAAAGGCGTTCCCGACATGCGCTTCGGTGGAGCGGAGGCCGTTATGCCCGGCAGTGCCGCCGCCCGTTTTCACCTTCACCTTGAATGGCGCGAGGTCGAGCTCGTCGTGGAACACGGTGATGTCGCCGACCTCTTTCTTGAAGAAGTCCATGGCGGCGCGAACCGCGCGGCCGCTGTCGTTCATGAAGGTTTCGGGCTTGAGCAGCAGCACGCGCTGCCCGCCGATCCGGCCCTGCTGCGCCCAGCCGCGAAAGCTCTTCTTCGGCGGATCGAAATTGTGGGTGGCGGCGATGGCGTCCAGCGCCATGAAGCCGACATTGTGCCGGTGCATCGCATATTGCGCGCCCGGATTGCCGAGGCCGACCCAGATCTGCACGGGCTCGAAATCCCCCCAGTCGTCCGTTGCGTCGAGGCCAAGGGGCTGGCCCGGCACCTCCACCGCCTTTGGAGCGAGGAGAGCGCCGAGCCGCCTGAGTAGCGACAAGGATTAGTCCTGCGTCTGCGCGGGATGGTCCTCTGCTTCGTCGCCCGCCGTTGCGTCGGTGGCGGGAACTTCGTCCGCCGCGACTTCGGCTTCCGCCGCCGCGTCTTCGGCTTCCAGAACCGAGCCGGACGAGGGGACAACCGTGGCAATGGTGAAATCGCGATCGGTGATCGCCGGAGATACGCCCTTGGGGAGCTCCACCGACGAGATGTGCAGGGAGTCGCCGATGTTCATCGAGGCGATGCTGATCACGATCTCGTCCGGGATTTCGGCGGCGTCGCAGACCAGCTCGAGCTCGTGACGAACCGGGTTCAGAACGCCGCCGCGCTTGATGCCGCGCGATTCTTCTTCGCCGGTGAAGCGAATGGGAACGTTGACGGTGACGGTGCTGTGCTCGGAGATGCGCAGGAAATCGACATGCAGCGGCCGGTCGGTGACCGGGTGGAACTGAACGTCCTTTGGAAGGGTGCGCGCGGTGCCGCCACTTGCGACCTCGATCATCACGACCGAGTTCATGAAGTGGCCGTTCGACATCGCCTTGACGAGGGCTTTCTCCTCGAGGTGGATGGCCAGCGGCTCTTCCTTGTTGCCGTAGACTACGGCGGGGACGCGGCCTTCACGACGCATTGCACGGGAGGCTCCCTTGCCAGCCCGTTCGCGCGTCTCGGCCGACAGCGTAAGCTGTTCGCTCATATGCATGTCTCCAAAATCTTGGGTTGCTCAAAATGCCCGCGCTCACGCCTCCAGGGATGACCATGAACGGGGAAGC
>DASVUO010000106.1:0-3469 GCA_036386995.1 Allosphingosinicella sp.
GACGTGATCATCGATCTCCTCGACTGCAAGGAGCAGAAGCAGGCGGCGGCGGCCACCGATGAGGCGGTTCGCGGCGGCGTCGGCTCCACCTCCACCTGGGAATCGGAAAGCCGCCCCGGGGTGAAGGGTTCGTCCACCGTCAGCGGTGAGGAAAAGCTCGCCGGCGGTGGCCACTGCCTCACCGTCACCGACGTGGTGATCGTCGACGGCGAGGAAACCACCGTGCCGAAGCGGATGTGCCGCGAACCCGGGAAGAGCGGCTATGCGCGGGTCTAAGGCGCTTGCCGCGCTTCTCGCCTGCGCGCTGAGCAGCGGCGCCGTCGCCCAGACGGCGGCCGATCCGTTCAACCCGACCTGCCCCAAAGCGCCGAACTGGTCGAGCTACCGCCAGATGCGCTTCACGGTGGAGGAGGCGGGCGGCCGAAAGGTTCTGCGCGCCGAGGGCGTGATCGACGAAACGGTGCCGGAGCGGCTCAAGGAAGCGCTCGCCGCCGATCCCGACATCGCCGAAATCTGGCTCCGCTCCCCCGGCGGCCATGCCAAGGCCGGCAACGAGGCCGGACGGATCATCCGCGCAACCATGATCCCGACGCGGCTGCCCGCCGGCTGGGCCTGCTTCTCCGCCTGCAACTTCATGTTCATGGGCGGGGTCGTCCGCTACGTCGACGACGGCGCGCAGTTCATGGTCCACATGTTCACCCACGCGCAGGACAAGATGGCGGTGAAGGCGCAGCTCGCGTCGGCGGACGATCAGGCGATCGGGCTGCTCGGCAGCGTCGAACAGCAGTCGGCTTTGCTGGCAAGCGAAGACAATGATTTCCTGATCCGCATGGGCGTGTCGCGCAAGCTGCTCAGCGACGTCATGTACCGCCAGAAGGCGCTTGCCGAGCAGGGGGAGGACAGATCCACCCGCCGCTGCCTGACCGCCGACGAGGTTGCCCGCTACAACGTCGCCAACGCCCGCTGAAAGGAACGAAACCAATGAAACGCCTCGCACTCGTCCTCGCCGCGGCGGCCGGCTTTGCCGCCGCTTTTCCCGCCGCCGCCAACGTGCTGGTGGTGCGCTCGTCAGGGCCATCGGCCAAGTCGTACCCGCCGGGCTACAGCTTTCCCGATGCGGCGCAGGTCAGCCTTCGCCCGGGCGACGTGATGATCGTGCTCGGCGGCCAGGCGACGCGTACCTTGCGCGGCCCGGGCACTTTTCCGGTGTCGGCGGGTGCAACCAAATTGGCGATGGCGAGCGCGGCGCGGCGCGGCCGGTTCAGCGCGATGCGCGCAGGCGAAGTGCCGCCGGCGCCGTCGCTGTGGCACCTCGACGTGTCGCAGAGCGGGACCTTTTGCGTCCCCGAAGGAGGCAAGGTCCAGCTGTGGCGGGCCGACGCAAGCGAGAAGGTGAGTCTTACCCTCGCCCCGGCAGGCGGCGCGGCGCGAATGGTGGAATGGCCGGCGGGCACGGACGTGCTCGATTGGCCGAAGGAGCTGCCCGTTGCTGGCGATGCGGCGTATGAGGTGCGCTCGAGCGGAAGCGCGGACGCTACCAAGCTGGTCTTCGCGACTGTCGGTGCAGCGCCGAAGGACGAGCAAGGCCTCGCCGAAGCGCTGATCGCCAAAGGCTGCCGGAACCAGCTCGACACCTTGCTTGAGACGGTACCGGACGAAGGCAGCTTCGGCACCCACTGACGCCTATTCGGCGGCGGCGGCACCCGAGCGAAGGCGCGCTTCCAGCGCCTCGATGCGCCGCATCTGCTCGGCAAGGAGGGTGGAGATCTCCCCCTCCTGCCGCTCGCGCTTGACGACGATGTGGATTGCGCGGGCTACGGGGTCGGCGATCTCGGCAAGCGCCTCGCGTTCGTCGCCGCTGACCTGGGTTCCGTCCGGCCGCGGCCCGATCAGCAGCCAGCCGAGGCACGAGCCGCCTTGCGATGCGCACAAGGATACGCGCACCGGGAACATTGGGTCGTTTGGGTCGGAAGCAATCTTGTCGGCTTCGGGCGCCGCGGTGAAGTCGGCGAGCCAGAGCTTGGCTTCATCCCGAGTGGCGCCGAACACCTCGCTTACATCGCCGTTCACCGCGATCGCGGCACGAACCGTGCGCACCCCGCCTTTCACCCGCAGCAGCACGTCGCTCAGCAGTTCGGGGAGCGAGGCGATTTCGCGCAGGTCGCGCACGGTTTCGGGGAGGTCCCGGCGGAGCTTCAAGAGGTTCTCGTGGAACAGCCGCTCGGTCCAGCGCTGGATTCGGCCGTGAGCCGGGCTTGCAAGCAACGTCGCCATCGCCGCCGCGACGATGCTTGCAGCGGGGCCGGCTTCGCGCCCGGCGGCGGCTTTCACTGCTTCCTCGATCGCTTCGGCGCCGGCGGCAAAGGCGACGCCCATCGCTAGCATGACGATACCAAAGGTCGCCGAGCGGCTGATCACCGACTCCGCGTCGTAGAGCCGGAAGCGGAGCAAGGCGACGAGCAGGCCGAGCTGCAGCGAAAGGAATGCGAGGCCGAGCGAGAGGCCGGCGAAGGTCTCCACCGCCATCTGCTGCCAGAAAGCGGCGACCGAGCCCTTCAGCATGTCCGCAAGCAAGGAGCCGCCAAGGAATAGGGCGTATCCGGCAAAGCCGAACAGGGCCCATTTGATCTGCTGGCGGCTCGGGCTCGGCGCCATGCTCTTCATGCGACCGACGAGCAACGCGACGCTCAAAGCCATGAACAGCATGAACACGCCGCGGTAGAGGTCGCCCGAGAGGAAGAAGAGCAGCGGCAAGGCAAAGAGCGATGCCACCACGGGCCACGGCCCCAGCCGCCCGTGCGGGAAGAGCAAAACACCGGCGAGGAGGAGGACATTGCCCAGATCGAAGATCGCGGTCTGCGCCGCCTGCGGAACGCCTGCGACGGTCGTGAGAAAGGCGGCGGAGGGCTGCTCGCCGGCCATGGTCAGGAGGATCGCGAACGACAGCAAGGTGCTCACCGCATCGTGCGGGCAGCGCCGGTAGAGCATCCAGGCGGCGGCGAGCAGGAACGGATAGGTGAGCAGGTGGAGGAGATCGATGATCGTCAGCATCCACTTGGGGATGCCGACCGTTCGCGCGCCCTGCTCGATATGCCGCTCGCCGGTGGTGAGCCGCACCGCGCGCGTTGTGCCGTCCCGTGCGTGGAGGGTGAGTTCGGTGGCCGCGTCGTCCGTGCCGTAGAGGATGCCGGCAAAGGCGGCCTGGTCCATTGGATTGGCGCCCTCGCCCTCCAAGGCGGCGAGCGGTACCGTGCGCGAGACCTCGATGCCGTCGATCCCGACGATCCGGTCGCCGGCCCTCACGCCGGCCGCCTTTGCCGCAGGGCCGATCGGGAAGCGAATCCGGGTGAGGTCGTTCTCGTCCAGAACCACGCCTGCGCGGCTGCCGAGCATCAGCAGCGAGTTGGGCGCGGGGTTGGCGAAGCGGTCACAGGTGCCGCCAATCGGCGCGGCGAGCGCGAGCAGGAAC
>DASVUO010000107.1:0-4572 GCA_036386995.1 Allosphingosinicella sp.
ACGGGCGCTCTCAGCTGAGGGTGCTTTGCTCGATCCCAAAGCCGCCCTGCCGCGCGCCGCGCCCGGCCCCGGGCCTTACAAGTGCCGGCTGCTGCGGATCGGCGTGGCGGGAGGCCGCACCCGCGGTGTCGCCGCCGCCCGGAGCGGCTTCTGCTACATCGGCGTGGAGGACGATCAGCTCAGCTTCTCGTCCGAGATCAGCGGCTACCGGGTTGGCGGCTACCTTTACGATACGGCCAGCAGCGGCCGCTTCGTCTTCCTCGGTGCGTCCGCCCCGGCACGCGGCCCTGCGCCCGGCTATGGGGAAGACGCCGCCAAGGATCTTGCAGGACGCTTCGAGCGAGTGGACGAATTCCGCTACCGGCTTGTCATGGCCGGCGCGGCACCGACCGAGCTACAGCTGTTCGAGCTGATCCCCGCGCCCTGAGGAAATCACGGCCGATCCGGCGTCTGAAAAGGACCGGCTCAGTAGCGGTTGAGTTCCGCGTTGCGGAAACCGGGCCGGGGGGCCTCGCCGGAGGCGGTCCGCGCTTCCTTTTCATAATGTTTGGCGAGCTGAAGCAGCGCCCGGCTCTGCCCGCCATCCGCTTTCGCGGCTGCGTCCCGGCATTCGCGCGCCTGCTGGCGGAAGAAAACCTCTCCGTCCATGTGCCTTGGCCTCCAATATCTGTTTGCGGGTCAATCCTTTATCTGAATCAATGTTCCTGCCGCATGGCACAAAGGCTGTAATAAGCCGCGCCTTTGAACCGGCCTCTGCCTCCTCTCGTCGCACGCCAGGAATCGCTCGCCGCAAATCCGGCGGCCGCCTCTCGCCTTCGTGGCGCGCGCGTCTAGCCTGTCCCTTAAGGGAGGGCTCGCCGTGCTGAAGATCCTGATCGTGGAGGACGAGCCGCTGCTCGCCGGCACCTTGAAGCATCTGGTGGAGCTCAACCCGCGCTACCGGGTGACCGGCATCGCCGACGATTTCGCAAGCGCGATCGCGACCGCGGAGGCGGAGCGTCCGGACCTGGCGCTGGTCGACCTCCAGCTCGCCAATGCGACAAGCGGCTTCAGCGTCGCGGCGAAGCTTCACGAACTCGGGATCCTGTGCCTTTTCACAACCGGTCGCGCTCCGGGCTTCCCTGTGCCGGACCTGGCCATCGGCTGCCTCGCCAAGCCCTTCGAGGAAGCGGATCTGGCGCGGGCGCTGAGCGAGGCCGAAGACATCTTGCGCGGCCGCGACCGGCTGGTGCGCCTCCGCCGCCTGCCCGCGCCGCTGGAGCTGTACGGCGACACGCCACGGGCCGCGGAAGAGAAAGCTACGGCATGGCTGCCGCGGCTGCGCAGCCGTACCTCACTTCTCGCCCGGCTGAAGAAGCTGTGGCGTGGCCCCGGCAGCTTCCGAAGCGCGCTGCCGCCGCCGCGCGAGGCGCCGCTTCAGCCCTGCGACTGAAGGTCCGCGAGGAAGCCCCGCACCCGCTTCGCATTCACGCCGACATCGCTTCCGCCGACCCGGCTGATCGACCGCATGTCCACTTCGCTTCCGCCGCCCGGCGCGGGGCGGGCGCGGACCACCACGTCGTCCTTGAAGCGGAAAAAGAAGCTGGTGTCGGTGGCTTCAAGCACGCCTGCGTCCGGATCTTCATTGGCGATCGTCCAGCCGCGCGAACGGGCAAGGGCGGCGGCGCGGCGGATCGCGTCCTGCGGGTTCATCGGCACGCGGATCGTGCGGATGTCGCCATAAGCCTCCCGGTGGATCGCCTTCCAGCGCGCCTCCGGAGCGAGGGCCTTGAGCTGCGCCCGGTCCATGTCCGGCACGTTCTCGAGGTTGTCCGCGCGCACTGACAGCTTGGTAAATTGCGGCAGATCCTCGAGGTTCGTGGCAACGTCGTGGATCGCCGGCACGGCGCGCGCGGTACGAATCTGGGTGCCGAGGAACAGCACAAAGGCAAGCGCAACGACGACAGCGAGCAGGTTCGGAAGCATCAGCTTCGCCTTGCGGGCGCGGCGGGCGGCGACGAGGCCGACCAGCCCAAGCACCGCTCCGGCAATGGCCGCGAAAAAAGCGTAGCGCAGCACCGTGAAGGCGACGCGGAAGTGCCAGGCCCCCTGCCCTGCCCCAAGAGCGGAAATCAGCGCCGCGGCGACCCCGCCGATGCCAAAGAGGAGGGCCGCGACGGTGATCCACCGCGCCCAATCGGTCCGCTTCGCTGCCTGGTCCGCCATCCACTCACTCCCCTGTTTCGCCGATGCTGCCCGTCCGTGCGCCCGACGGCAAGCGTCTCGACAAGCGCCCCGCCCCTGAGTAAATACCGCGGCACCCGAGCGGGTGTAGCTCAATGGTAGAGCTTTTGCTTCCCAAGCAAGTGACGAGGGTTCGATTCCCTTCTCCCGCTCCACTAAAAACCATCCGGGGGATGGTTTTTAGTGGAGCGCACGTCGGCCGGAGGCCGACGGGGCGACAGAGCGCGGACCGGGCGAAGCCGGGTCCGGCGTAGCGCACGCCAGCCAAAGGCTCTCGGGGCTAGAGCGCACAGGCACCGGGCCCCGGCGCTAAGCTTCCCTTAGCAACTTCCAGCTACGCCCTCAGCCGGACAGCGAGAGGGCGAACAATGGATCGGGTCACAGCGGCGGCGTTGCGGGTTGGGTTGATGGCGGCCGCTTTGGGCTCGGTGATCATGCTTACGCTGATGGTGTCCCAGCTGTTCCTCCCGGTCCGCTGGAACTGGTACAATGCGCTTGCCTTCTTTGCGGCCACCTTTCTTCTCGCCGGGGCGCGCTACATCCACACGCGGCTGTGCGTCTCGCTGCCCGCAGCGGCGCCATAACGCACAGCCTTTAGATTCCTCCGCGCACCAGCTCGCGCCCGTCTGCTTCCAGGCGGGCAACGAGGTCCTCCTCGCACGCCGCCAGCCGCTCCGCGGCGGTCGAGCGGATGACGAAGTTGGCGCCCACCCGGCCTTCCTTGAAGAAGGGGTAGGAGCCGATCTGGCAGCCTTCGTGCGCTTTTTCGGTGGCGCGCAGGATTTCGGCAACTTCGCTTTCGGGGACGAAGCCGCCGACGGTGGTGGAAAGGAGCGGCGCGCCGCCTTCCAGCTGGCCGGACAAGGCCTCCAGCATCAAGGTGGCGATATGCGGCACGCCCGCCAGGATGAAGATGTTGCCGATGCGGATGCCCGGGGCGCCGGACAGCTTGTTCTCGATCAGATCGGCGCCATCGGGAACCCGCGCCATGCGCAGCCGGGCTTCGCTGATCCCGCCTCGGGTCTCGTAATAAGCTTCGAGGATCGCGCGCGCGCGCGGGTGCACGACCACCGGCACGCTAAGCGCCGCGGCGATGGCGTCGACGGTGATGTCGTCGTGCGTCGGGCCGATGCCGCCGGTGGTGAACAGATAATCGTTCTCCGCCCGGAGCGCGTTCACCGCCGCGACGATCTTCTCCTCGACGTCCGGCACCACCCGCACTTCGGCCAAGCGGATGCCCTGCAGGTTCAGCCAGCCGGCGACCTGGGCGATGTTCTTGTCCTGGGTCCGGCCGGAGAGGATCTCGTCGCCGATGATCAGCAGGCCTGCCGTCCAGATGCGCTCGTTCGTCATTGCGCCGCTGTAGCTTGCCGGGAAAGCGGGCGGCAGGTGCAAAACGCGCGAAGCTCGATTATATCGGCCGCCATGACCCAATACGAACCCGTCGTCGCCGACACCCCCGCCCGCTCAGGCGTGATTCGCCTCCATGGCCCCGAAGGCTTTGCCGGCATGCGCAAGGCCGGCCGCGCCGCCGCCGAAGTGTTGGACGCGCTCGTGCCGCACGTCGTGCCGGGCGTCACCACGCAGGAGATCGACGACATCGTGGTGCGCGAGATCGCGGCGCGCGGCGGCATTCCGGCGACGCTCGGCTATCGCGGCTACGACAAGAGCTGCTGCACCTCGATCAACCACGTCGTCTGCCATGGCATTCCGGGCGACCGGGCGCTGAAGGACGGCGACATCGTCAATATCGACGTGACGCCGATCGTCGTTGGCTGGCACGGGGATTCGAGCCGCATGTACCTGGTCGGCGATGTCGGCGTGAAGGCGCGGCGGCTGGTGGACGTTACCTACGAATGCCTGATGCTCGGCATCGAGCAGGCGAAGCCAGGCAATCACCTGGGCGACATCGGCCATGCAATCCAGACGCATGCGGAGAAGCACCGCTACGGTGTGGTGCGCGATTTCTGCGGCCATGGGCTGGGGCAGCTGTTCCACGATGCGCCCGAAGTGGTCCATGCCGGCCGCCCCGGCACCGGGCCCGAGCTTCGCCCCGGCATGTTCTTCACCATCGAGCCGATGATCAACATCGGCAAGGCAAGCGTGAAGGTGCTGGAGGACGGCTGGACGGCGGTAACCCGCGACCGCACGCTGTCGGCGCAGTTCGAGCATTCGATCGGCATCACCGAAGATGGGTGCGAGATCTTCACCAAGAGCCCCGCCGGCTTCGACCGCCCGCCTTATTGAGCGCCGGGCGCTTCCTACCCCAAACGAAAAAGGCCCGGGCTTTCACCCGGGCCTTTTCTTTTGCCGATGGCACCGTGACCTAGAACTTGACCTCGGCGGCGA
>DASVUO010000108.1:0-7544 GCA_036386995.1 Allosphingosinicella sp.
GCATTCGCAGAGGCGGGCGCGGACCTGATCGACGTGTCGGCGGGCCAGACCTGGGCGGACAGCCGGCCGGTCTATGGCCGCATGTTCCAGACGCCGTTCGCCGACAAGATCCGCAACGAGGCGCGGGTGGCGACCATGGCCGTGGGCAACATCTACGAAGCCGATCACGCCAACTCGATCCTCGCCGCCGGACGGGCGGATCTGGTGGCGCTTGCCCGGCCGCATCTGATCGACCCGATGTGGACGCTGCGCTCGGCGGCTGGGCATGAGTATCGCGGCGTGCACGTGCCGCCGCCTTATCTCGGCGGCATGGCGCAGCTGGCGCGGAATTTGAAGCGCGAAGCGGAGATGAAAGCGTGAGACTGGTTGGGCACCACGCCCTGATCACCGGCGGCGGCACCGGCATCGGGGCCGCGACTGCGCACGCGCTGGCGGCGGAAGGCGCGCGGGTGACGCTGGTCGGGCGGAGGCTGGAGCCGCTGGAGCAGACCGCAAACCGGATTCGTTCATCTCGAACGAAGTCGATAGACGCTGGCACGGAGGCTGGGAGACGCCCGTCGACTTCGCTCGGGATGAAAGAGGTTTTCTGCTGCACCGCTGACGTGACTGCCCGGGCGGAGGTGGATCGCGCCTTCTCCGACGCACGTGAGACCAACGGCCCGATCTCCATCCTCATTAACAATGCCGGGGCCGCGTCCGGAGCGCCCTTCGGCAAAATCAGCGAGACGTTGTGGCGCGACATGCTGGCCGTGAATCTCGACAGCATGTTCCACTGCTGCCAGGCGGCGCTTCCCGATTTGCTTGGCGCCGAGCGTGGGCGGATCGTCACCGTTGCCTCAATGGCGGGGCTGCACGGCTTCGCTTACGCCGCGCCCTACATCGCCGCCAAGCATGGCGCGGTGGGGCTGACCCGAGCACTGGCCGCGGAGTTCGCGCGCACCCCGCTCACCGCCAACGCCGTCTGCCCCGGCTTCGTCGACAGCGATATGACGGTGCAGTCTATCGCCAACATCATCAGCAAGACCGGGCGCAGCGAAGACCAAGCGCTGGCGGAGCTGGCACGGCTCAACCCGTCCGGCCGGCTGATCGCGCCGGAGGAGGTCGCGGCCGTGACGCTTGACCTCATCCTTTCGGACAGGAACGGTGAGGCCGTGGAGATCGCATGAACCCGGATAGTTTCGCGCCGGAGCACTTCCTCTGGTCCTTCGACGCCGGCGTCGCGACGGTTACGCTCAACCGGCCGGAGCGGAAGAACCCCCTTACCTTTCAAAGCTATGCCGAGCTTCGCGACCTGTTCCGGGCGCTGGTCTATGCGCGCGAGGTGAAGGCGGTTGTGATCGCCGGCGCGGGCGGCAATTTCAGCTCGGGCGGCGACGTGCACGAGATCATCGGGCCGTTGACCGAGATGCGGATGCCGGAGCTGCTGGATTTCACGCGAATGACTGGCGATCTGGTGAAGGCGATGCGCGGTTGCCCCCAACCGATCGTCGCGGCGCTGGACGGCGTTTGCGTCGGCGCTGGGGCAATCATGGCAATGGCCTCGGACCTCCGGCTGGCGACGCCCGACACGAAGACCGCCTTCCTGTTCACCCGCGTCGGCCTGGCCGGCTGCGACATGGGGGCCTGCGCGATCCTGCCGCGCATCATCGGGCAAGGCCGCGCGGCGGAATTGCTCTACACCGGGCGATCGATGAGCGCGGAGGAAGGCGAAGGCTGGGGCTTCCACAATCGAATCGTGGCGCGCGAGGCGTTGCTCGACGAGGCTCAAGCCTTGGCGCGAGGCCTTGCAGCGGGGCCGACCTTTGCGCACGGGATCACCAAGAACCAGCTCAACCAGGAATGGAACGTCAGTCTGGAGACGGCGATCGAGATGGAAGCGCAAGCCCAGGCGATCTGCATGGCGACCGGAGATTTCCGGCGGGCCTTTGAGGCGTTCGCTGCCAAGCGGACGCCGATGTTCGAGGGGAATTGATGACGGATCGCAGCTTCCTCGACTGGCCGTTTTTCGAGGAGCGGCATCGCGTGCTTGCCGGGGCGCTGGAGGAATGGTGCCGGGCGGAGCTGAGCGATGAGCATGAAGCTGACGTGGACGAGGCCTGCCGAGGTCTTGTGGCGAAGCTTGGGGCCGGTGGGTGGCTTCGGCATTGCGTGCCTGACGAAGACGGCAAGCTCGATGTCCGCAGCCTTGCGCTGATCCGGGAGACGCTGGCACGGCATTCCGGGCTCGCGGACTTCGCGTTCGCTATGCAGGGGCTTGGATCGGGGACGATCAGCCTGTTCGGCACGGACGCGCAGAAGGCCGCTTACCTGCCGAGCGTGGCGCGGGGGGAGAAGATCGCTGCCTTCGCACTGACCGAGCCGGTGTCGGGATCCGATGTCGCGTCGATGGAGACGACCGCGCGGGAGGTGGAGGGCGGATGGGCTGTCGATGGCGCCAAGACCTACATCTCCAACGGCGGCATTGCCAATTATTACATTCTGTTCGCGCGGACGGGCGAGGCGCCCGGAGCGAAGGGGATCTCGGCGTTCATTGTCGATGCCGATACGCCGGGGCTGGACGACCGCGAGCGGATCGAGGTGATCGCGCCACATCCGCTCGCGACGTTGAAGTTCACGGACATGCGCCTCCCCGCCGACGCTCTGCTGGGCGAGCGGGGGCGCGGGTTCGCGCAGGCGATGGCGACGCTGGATATCTTCCGCACCACCGTCGGTGCGGCGGCCCTCGGCTTTGCGCGGCGGGCGCTGGACGAGGCGACGGAGCGGGCGCTGACTCGCCGGCTCGGCGCGGGGAGCTTGGCCGACAACGCAATCACCCAATCGAAGCTCGCCGAGATGGTGCTGGACGTGGAGACCTCCGCCCTGCTGATCTACCGCGCCGCGTGGCTTCGCGACGTGCAGGGACAGCGGAACAGCAAGGAAGCGGCGCTTGCCAAGCTCCACGCCACCGACAGCGCGCAAAGCGTGATCGACAAGGCTGTGCAGATATTCGGCGGGCTCGGCGTGACGCGCGGCGTGACGGTGGAGCGGCTGTACCGGGAAATCCGGGCGTTGCGCATCTATGAGGGCGCGTCAGAGGTGCAGAAGGTGGTGATCGCCCGCGCCCATCTGGCGGAGCATAAGAATTGAGGGCGTTGCTCCCGCCCGGCTGGCCGCGGCCGAAGGGCTATTCGAATGGCATCGAAGCGCGCGGACGGACGATCTTCACCGCCGGGGTGATCGGATGGGACGCGGAGGAGCGGATCGTGTCCGACACGCTTGCCGGGCAGTTCGAGCAGGTGCTGAAGAACACGCTCGCGATCCTTGCGGAGGGCGGCGCCGGGCCGGAGCATGTGGTGCGGATGACGTGGTACGTCACCGACCGGGATGAGTACGTCGCGAGCCTGGGGGAGATCGGCACCGCGTGGCGGGCGCTGATGGATCGGCATTATCCGGCGATGGCGGTGGTGGCGGTGAGCGCGCTGGTGGAGCCGGCCGCTAAGTTGGAGATCGAAACCACGGCGGTGGTGCCGGAGTGAGCAACACGGCGCACGTCGATACCTTCGTGTGCGACCGACTGCCGCCTGCCGACGCGCAGCCGGATTTTTTGTTCGAACTGCCTGAGCTTCAATATCCCGAACGGCTGAACGCGGCGGTGGAGCTGATGCGCGGCGGGGCAGCGGGCGCGCTGGCGGTGGTGAATGACGCGGGCGCCTGGTCCTATGCGGAGATGGACAGCCTCTCCGACCGCATCGCGCGGCTGCTGGTTGAGGAAGAAGGGCTGGTGCCCGGCAACCGGGTGCTGCTTCGTGGTCCTAACGGCGCGATGCTGTTCGCTTGCTGGCTCGGGGTACTCAAAGCGGGCGGTGTGATGGTGGCGACCATGCCGATCCTGCGTGCCGGAGAAATCGTGACGATCCTGGAGCGGGCGCAGGTTGGCCACGCAATCGTCGACGCACGTTGCCTGGAGGATCTCACTCCGGCGGCCGCGCAGGCGGGGACGGTACGCTCGCTGCTTACCTACGAAGGCGATGCCGGAACGGGTGAGTTGGAGGCGCGGCTGGCGGGCGTCGCCGACGGCTTCGAGCCGGTCGAGACCCACCGCCACGATCCTGCGCTGATCGCCTTTACCTCCGGCACCACCGGCAAGCCGAAGGGCTGCGTCCATTACCACCGCGACATCCTCGCCTGCGCCGACGCCTTCGCCCGGCACGTGCTGAAGCCGGAAGCTGGGAGCCGCTGGGCCTGCTCGGCGCCGATTGCTTTCACCTTCGGGCTCGGCATGCTGCTGATCTTCCCCTGGCGGTTCGGCGGCACCGCCGTGACCATCGAGCAGCCGGGACCCAAGGCGCTGCTGGAGGCGGTGGAACGGTTCGGCGTCACCAACCTCGCCACCGCGCCCACCGCCTACAAGGCGATGCTGGGCTGCAGAGGGGAGCATGACCTCTCCAGCCTCACCACCTGCGTGTCGGCAGGTGAGCATCTTCCTGCCGCGACCTGGGAGGCGTGGCGGGCGGCGACGGGCCTCACGATTGTCGACGGCATCGGCGCGACGGAGATGATGCACATCTTCATCTCGGCGAGCGGCGACGACATTCGACCAGGCGCGACCGGAAAAGCAGTGCCCGGCTACCGCGCCTGCGTGCTGGACGAGGCTGGCAACCCCCTGCCCCACGGCACCGGGCGGCTTGCCGTGAAGGGGCCGACGGGGTGCCGCTATTTCGACGATCCACGCCAGGCGGTGTACGTACAAGGGGGCTGGAACGTCACCGGCGACACCTACCGCGCCGACGAAGAGGGCTATTTCTGGTACGTCGCGCGATCGGACGACATGATCATCTCGGCCGGCTACAATATCGCCGCGCCGGAGGTGGAGAACGCCCTCTACGCCCACCCGGCGGTCGCGGAGTGCGCAGTCATCGGAGTGCAGTGCGAGGAGCGGGGGCAGAGGGTGAAGGCGTTCGTCGTGCCGGCGCAGGGGCATACGCCGGGCGACACTCTGACCGAGGAACTCAAGGCGCACGTGAAGGCGACCATCGCGCCCTACAAATATCCGCGCGACGTGGAGTTCGTCGACGCCCTGCCGAAGACGGCCACGGGCAAGCTGCAACGCTTCGCCCTTCGAGCGACTGCCCCCTAGCAGGCCTGCGTCTGCGCCTTTCCGTCGCCGGCGGCCGGAAGCTTGCGCACCCCTTCGAGGCACTTTGGTGGGGCTGCGGCAGGCGCCGCATCGTTCGCCACCTTCTTGCCGAGCGGTGCCGCTTCCTTGTCCGGCAGCCCCGACAAGGCCCAATGCAGGCTCGAACTTGCCGGCTCCTTGGTGCGCGCCATTGCGGCGGCGGTGGCCGCTTCGCGAGTCATCGGCTCGTAGCGCCGGATCACCGGGCGCTTTGAGATGTCCTCGCCGGCCGTGGCGGGCTTCACCGCCGCATCGACGGACGGGAGGGTGCCGGCGGCGAGCGCGGCCTGCGCGGCCGCCGCGGCGGCTTCGTCCGGCGTCGGCACCGGCACCAGCTCCACCGCACCCGCAAGGCTCGTCGGGTCGGAGGTCAGCGGGCGCATGGCCGCGAATTGCGGCTCCCGGCCGTTCGGGCCGAAGCGGAAGGCGGGCGCGCGACCCCAATTGCCTTCCCAGCGGTAGAAGATGTGGGTGCCGACATTGGCGAGCTTGGTGAGGCTCGAGCTCCAATAGGGCACCACCCAATTGGTGTGATAGTGCGTCGCCCAGCCGACCGGCGCGTAGACCTTGCCGGCCAGCGCCTGCTCGGCGACATGGCGGGCGCGGGCCCAGATCGAAGCGATGGGCGTGCGGCGGATCGCGCCGTCGCAGGTAAAGGTGAACTGGCAGCCGGTTGCCCGCTCGTGCCCTTGGAAGACGACGCCGCAGACGCTCTTCGGGTACGCCGGGTGGCGCGCGCGGTTGAGCACCACCTGGGCAACCGCGCGCTGGCCGTCGAGCGGCTCGGTGGCGGCTTCGTAATAGACCGCGGCGGTGAGGCATTCGATAGCGCGGAGGCGGTCGGAGCTTGTCGCAAAGGTGATCGAAAATGGCTTGGCCGGCGGGTTGGGCAGATCGGAGACCGGAACGGCGGCGTTGATCGCCACTGCCTCCTGCGGCGCGACGTCGCGAAGCCGCATCGGCTCCGCCTCCGGCACGCGGCCAAGGCCGGGGATCACGGCGGGGAGGCCGTTGACGCTGACCTTGGCATTCGCCGGGCCGGCGGCCGGCTCGAGCAGCGCAAGGCTGAGGCCCGCGAGGACGTAGAGAATGAGCGTCGTCAGCAGAATGACGCCGGCCAGCAGATGCTTCTTCCCAAAGCGCATGGACGCCGGGGCAGGCAGTGCAATACTCGGCAGAAGCATTCACGACTCCGGTTGAACGGCACGCGCCCTATGGGCGGCAAAGGCGGCTGGCAAGCTGGGTCCGGCGGAGCGAGCCCGTGCTTCGATCAACGGCGCCAAACAGTTCGCGCCACCCGCTACCCACGTGAAATGGGCGAAGAATCGGGTTTTTACAAGGCAGCGGCCTTGCCGCCGCGCCCGTAGCGTTCGCGGAAGTCGGCTGCGAAGGCGGTCAGGCGCCCTTCCGCGATGGCGGCGCGCAGGTCCGCCATCAGCGCCTGGTAGAAGCGGATATTATGCTCGGTCATCAGCATCGCGCCGAGAATCTCGCTCGCCCGGACGAGGTGGTGAATGTAGGCGCGCGACCAGGTGGCGCACACCGGGCAGCCGCATTCCGGGTCGAGCGGACCCTGATCTTCCCCGAACTTGGCGTTGCGGATGTTTATCGGCCCGGTGCGCGTGAACGCCTGTCCAGTGCGGCCGGAGCGGGTGGGGAGCACACAATCGAACATGTCGATTCCCCGTTCAACGGCACCGACGATGTCGTCCGGCTTGCCGACGCCCATCAGGTAGCGGGGCTTGTCGGCCGGGAGCTGGCCCGGCGCGTAATCCAGCACGCGGAACATCTCGTCCTGCCCCTCGCCCACCGCAAGGCCGCCCACCGCGTAACCGTCGAAGCCGATGTCGATCAGCGTGTCGGCGGAGGCCTTGCGCAGGCCTTCGTCCAACGCGCCCTGCTGGATGCCGAACAATGCGGCGCGTTCCGCATGCTCGCCGCCGCCGTTAAAACCCGCCCGCGAGCGCTTCGCCCAGCGCATCGAGCGCTCCATCGCCGCCGCCTGCTCGTCGCGCGTTGAGGTGGTGGGGACGAGCTGGTCGAACGCCATGACGATGTCGGAGCCGAGCAGGCGCTGGATCTCCATCGACCGTTCGGGCGAGATCATGTGCTTCGAGCCATCCAAGTGACTTTTGAAGGTTACGCCTTCTTCCGTGACCTTGTTGAGGTCGGACAGGCTCATCACCTGGTAGCCGCCGCTGTCGGTCAGGATCGGCCGGTCCCAGCCCATGAAGGCATGAAGCCCGCCAAGCCGCGCCACCCGCTCGGCGCCGGGGCGGAGCATCAGGTGGTAGGTGTTGCCGAGAATGATGTCCGCCCCCGCCGCGCGCACGTCCGCCGGCTTCATCGCCTTCACGGTCGCGGCGGTGCCGACGGGCATGAAGGCCGG
>DASVUO010000109.1:0-9462 GCA_036386995.1 Allosphingosinicella sp.
GGTGCGTGAGATTAGAAGGGCTTAGCGCCGCGTGCTAGGCTGCTTGCGGCAAAAGATGTGGATTAGTCGTGGTCGCGCTCGCCCCATTGGAAGTCGGTCGCAAATTGCTGCCCGAGCGGACCGTTGCCCTCGCCGAGGCCTGGAGCGCCGAGGATCGCAATGCGGGTGAAGCACACCGCATCGGTAAAGGCTTTGGCGATCGGGAAGCCGCGGCCGAGACCGGTGGCGAGCGCGCTCGCAAGCGTGCAGCCGGTGCCGTGGGTGTCGTCGGTTTCGAACTTCTTCGCTTCGAGCCGGGCCACCTCTTCCCCTGAGGGCGCAATCAGCCGGTCGACGATCCAGTGTCCCTCCGCATGTCCGCCCTTGGCGAGCAGGTGGCAGCCATGGGCGAGCACCGCCGCTTCGCCCCCGAGCGCTTCCAGCTCAGGGATGTTGGGAGTCACCACCGAGGCGATCCGCATCAGCCGACCGAACGCGGCAATCGTCGCTTCGTCCGCCAGCGAAGAGCCGCTGGTGGCGATCATGACCGGATCGAACACGATCGGCACTGCAAGCTGCTCCAGCCGGTCCGCGACGGCGTGGACGGTCTCGGGCGAGCCGATCATGCCGATCTTCGCGGCATCGACGCCGATGTCGGAAATGCAAGCATCCATCTGCTCGATCACGAATTCGGCGGGGACGGGCAGCACGCCGGTGACGCCCAGCGTGTTCTGGGCGGTCAGCGCAGTGATCGCCGTCATCGCATGCCCCTGGAGCATGGTGACCGTCTTGATGTCCGCTTGAATGCCGGCACCGCCTCCGGAGTCGGAGCCGGCGATGATCAGGATCCGGGGAGTCACTTCACGCCGCCTTCACGGCCTCGCAAATGCTGTCCACCACCTGCTCGACCAAAGCCTCGTCCTCGCCTTCCGCCATCACGCGGATCAAGGGTTCGGTGCCCGACCTGCGGATCACGAGGCGGCCGGTGCCTTGGAGCTTCGCTTCCGCGTCGGCGATGGCGGCCTTGACGTTGTCGGCCTCCAAGGGCGCGCCGCCGGTGAAGCGGACGTTTTTGAGAAGCTGGGGGAGCGGCTCGAAGGCGTGGAGAACCTCGCTCGCCGGGCGGCCTTCCTCCACCAGGCAGGCGAGGATCTGCAGCGCCGCGACAAGGCCGTCGCCGGTGGTGGCGTAATCGGACAGGATGATGTGCCCCGATTGCTCGCCGCCCACGTTGAATCCGCCTTCGCGCATCGCCTCAAGCACGTAGCGATCGCCGACCTTGGTGCGGACGAGGTCGAGGCCGTTGCTCTCAAGAAATCGCTCAAGCCCCAGGTTGGACATCACCGTCGCGACGACGCCATTGCCCTCCAGCAAACCCCGCCGCGCCCAGGAGATGCCGATCACCGCCATAAGCTGGTCGCCGTCAACGATCTGGCCTTTCTCGTCGACCACGATCAGCCGGTCGGCGTCGCCATCGAGCGCAATGCCGATGTCCGCCCCCTCCTCAACCACCCGCGCCTGCAAGGCGGCCGGCGCGGTAGAGCCGCAGCCGTCGTTGATGTTGGTGCCGTTCGGCGAAACGCCGACTGCGACCACCTCGGCGCCCAATTCCCAAAGCGCGGCCGGTGCCGTCTGGTAGGCGGCGCCGTTTGCGCAATCGATGACGACCTTCAGCCCGTCGAGGCGCAGTTCTTCCGGAAAGGTCGATTTGGCGAAATGGATATAGCGGCCGCGGGCATCCTCGATCTTACGGGCGCGGCCGATCAGCGGCGCGTCGACCAGCAGCGGCTTCTGCTCGAGCAGCTCCTCGATCGCCGCTTCGTCGGCGTCCGAGAGTTTGAATCCGTCGGGGCCGAACAGCTTGATGCCGTTGTCGTGATACGGATTGTGGCTGGCCGAGATCATCACGCCCAGATCGGCGCGCATCGATTTGGTGAGCAGCGCCACGGCCGGCGTCGGCACCGGCCCGACCATCACCACATCCATGCCGACGCTGGTGAAGCCCGAAATCAGCGCCGTCTCCATCATGTAGCCGGACAGACGCGTGTCCTTGCCGATGACCACGCGGTGGCGGTGGTCGCCGCGCAGGAAGTGCGCGCCCGCCGCCTGGCCGACGCGCTGCGCCATTTCGGCGGTCATCGGGTTCTGGTTGGTGCGGCCGCGGATCCCGTCCGTGCCGAAGAACTTGCGCGCCATGTCTTTCCGTCCTGCTTCTGGTCTCCCGCGCCCTTTAGCGGCGAAGCGCCGGGGTGGCGAGTGGGGCGAAGAGACGCTTCCGCATCCCCTTCGCTTCCACCGCGCGGCTGGCCCCGCTAAGGAGGAGGTATGAACCAGCCGACCCGCATCCTTCTCGCTTTGGCCGTGGGCCTCCTTCTCGGCATTCTAACGGCCCACGCGGCTTGGGGCCCACGCGCGGCCGATCTTGTCGAGCCGGTCGGCGAACTGTGGCTCCGCGGCCTGCAGATGACCATTGTTCCGTTGATCGTGGCGCTGCTCGTCACCGGCATCGCGGAAGGCGCCCAGGCGGCACGCGGCAGCCGCATCGCCGGCCGCTCCTTTGCGCTGATGGTCGTCATATTGTGGCTTTCGGCGATCTTCGCGGGGCTATTCGTTCCCCTGCTCCTCAACCTCTTCCCGATGCCTGGCGAAGCGGCCGAGGCACTGCGCTCGGCGCTCAGCACGGCCAAGCCGGTGGAAGCGGTGCCAGGCTTCGGCGACTTCCTGCGCTCGATCGTTCCCTCCAATCCCATCGCGGCGGCGGCTTCCGACCAGATCCTTCCGCTGGTCGTCTTTGCAACCGTGTTCGCCTTTGCGCTCACCCGAGTGGATGCAGCGCCCCGAGCGAGTCTGATCGCCTTTTTCCGCGCCATCGCCGAAGCGATGATCGTGATCGTCAACTGGCTGCTGTGGCTTGGGCCGATCGGCGTGTTCGCGCTGGCCTACGTCGTCGGCGTCCGCGCCGGCGGAAGCGCGTTCGGGGCGCTGCTCCACTACATCGCCATCGTCTCGTCGGTCGGGATCGTGGTCTGGGCCCTCGCTTATCCGCTTGCGGTAGTCGGCGGACGCGTCGGGCTCGGCCGTTTCGCGCGGGCTATTGCGCCCGCGCAGGCGGTGGCGTTCAGCACGCAGTCCTCACTCGCGACGCTTCCGGCCATGCTTCGCTCGGCGGAGCGGCTGGACGTGCCCGTCTCCGCCTCCGGAGTGACCTTGCCGCTCGCCGTGGCGCTGTTCCGGGCAACGGGCCCGGGCATGAACATGGCGGTCGTCCTGTACATCGCCCATTGGTACGGAATCGCCCTCAGCCCCGCGCAGATCGCCATCGGGGTGGTGGTCGCCGCCGTTACGACCTTCAGCGCGATCAGCTTGCCAGGGCAGGTCAGCTTCGTCACCAACACCGCGCCAATTGCGCTGGCCATGGGCGTGCCGCTCGAGCCTCTCGCGCTGCTGATCGCCATCGAGACGATCCCGGACCTGTTCCGCACGGTTGGAAACGTCACAATGGATGTTGCGGTCAGTGCAACCGTCGCCCGGCGCGGGGGTTTGAGCGTGGATGAAGCTGCCGACAGCACCGAAGACCGCCTCCTGCGCGAAAATCTCTGAGGCCAGCCCCCGTGGCTGACCGGACGCCCACCGTTCCGCCGCCGCGGCCGGGGAGCCTCAACACCGCTTTAGAGCGCAACATCGCGGCGCTGGAACGGCGGCGTCGCGAGGAAGCCGCGAAGGCGAGCCTACAGGACCGGATCGCCCAGGCGATTGCCCGCTTCACCGGATCGATGGCGTTCGTTTACGTCCATCTCGCCCTCTACGGCTTCTGGATTGCGGCCAATCTTGGCGTCGTGCCCGGGGTGCCGGCTTGGGACGAGACCTTCGTCGTGCTCGCCATGATCGCATCGGTGGAATCGATCTTCCTTTCGACCTTCATCCTGATCACCCAGAACCGCATGGCCGCCGCTGCCGACGTCCGGGCCGACTTGGACCTGCAGATCAGCCTGCTCGCCGAGCATGAGCTCACCAAGGTGGTGGCGATGGTGGATGCGATCGCCGCCCATCTCGGCATCGAGCACGAAGCGGGCGAAGTGGAGGAGCTGAAGCACGATGTCGCGCCGGAAGCCGTTCTCGACGCGATCAGCTCAACTGAGGGAGCCCCCAAGGGCGGCCTCGGCGAAGACGCGAAGACCTAGCTTCCGAACAGGAAGCCGAGCGGCGAGACGGTCGGCTGGTGGAAGGTGGTGACGGCGAGCCACAGCGCCGCGCCGCCGCCAAGCGCGATCCAGCCGGGCGCGGCGTTGCGCCACGGGATCCGGCCGGTGAGGAGGGCAGCGAACGGCACGAAGCTCGTCCGCCGCTCCCACTCCTGCCAGGCGCGGCCGACCACCGCGCGCTTCTTGCGGTCCTGCCCCACCGAGCCAGCAAGCGCGAGGATCAGTATGCCGAGCGCGACGATGACGTTGCGCGGCGAAAGCCAGAGCGAGAGGTGGACCAGCGCCCACAGCGCAAATGCCCAGTTCATCGGGTGGCGGGTGATCGCGAACACGCCCGTCGCCGGGCGCGCGGCATTCTTCTTCGGCTGCGGGTGCGGGAAAGCGGGGTTCTTCACGAACGATCCCACGAGCAGGATGCAGGCGAACAGCATCAGCGCGGACGAGGCGATCCACCACCATTGCGGCGCGATCCAGAAGGGCAGCGACACGTCAATGGCGACGTAGGCCAGCACCATCCAGCCTAAGGTGAGCAGCGCCACGATCGAGTAGAGCCCGGTAAACGCCGCCTCGCCCATATTCTGGACCAGCCGCGTGCGCAGCGGGTGCGAGAGCACCAGGTGCGAGCCCACGAATGTAGCCGTCGCCAGCGCGAGGCTGGCGTGCTGGATCATCTATCGTACGCTTTTGGCAGATCGCCCTCGGTCGCGGTGCGGTAGCGGTCGCGGAGCTTGGTTTGGCGGTTCTCGAGCGGCTGCTGGATGCCGTCGATCATCACCAGCACGGGCGCTGAGCCGTTCTCCAGTGGATCGCCGTCCCACACCACCACGTCGCCGCGGCGGCCGGGGCGGAGCGAGCCGATCTCGCCGCCCATCCCCAATGCCTCGGCGGGCGCGGAGGTGATGGTGGCAAGCGCCTCGCCCCAGCTCAGCCCCGCGGCGCCGGGCACTCGGCCGAGCGCGACGAGGTTCCCCGCGTACTGAGTGGACCAGCGAAGCTGATGGCCTTCCTCGTTATTGATCTGACCAAGGCTGACGCGGACGCCGGCATTCTTGAGGCGGGCGACGTTGCTCTGCGTGGCGGCGAGCTGCTCGAAGCTCGACGGCAGATCGTTCAGCGCGTTGGCGATCACCGGCACGTTGGCGGCGCGGATCCGGTCGGCAACCGTCCAGCCTTCGGTGGCGCCGACCAGGACGAGGCGCAGGTTCGGGAATTCGCGCTTCAGGTTCAGCACCTGGAGGATGTCGCTTGCCCGCTCGACATGGACGAGGAGGAGTTGGCGGCCCTGAAGGACCGGCACAAGCGCCGCCGCATCAAAGCGGGTAAGGAGCACGTCGTCGCCGCGCTGGACGTTGGCGCCCATCATCCGGTCGCCGCCCGGCACCTCCTCCAGCGGAAGGTCGCGCTGGTCGTTGGCGCGCGCTTGGTGCTGCCCGCCGCCACCTGAGGACACGCCCGAATAGCGGCCAACGTCGCGGGCTTCGCGAAGGGCGTTGCGGAACAGGACGTACATGGAGGCTCGGCTTCCGCCTGCCTCGCTTGCGCCGTCCTCGCCCATCTCCACGAACTGGAAGGCGCGGGCACGGGTGATCGGTTCCATGTCATTGCCGAGGTCGATGATCGCGCCCTGCCCCGCGAAGATACTCTTGGCGGTGCCGGGGGCGACTGCGGCGCGGGTCACCCCGGCGCTGCGGCTGACGGCAATCGCCGTGGTGCGGGGGTTGATCGCCGGCGCCACGTCGATCGCGGCGCTGAACGGCGAATTGCCCGCGGCGATGTCGTTGGTCGCATCCACCGCGCTGACCTCGACGAGGCCGACGCGCGAGAAGCCGCTGACGATGCCGGGCGTAACCCACCGCCCCGTCGCGTCCACCCGCTGCGCCCCGGCCGGAACCGCGACATTGCTGCCGGCGGCGACGACGCGGCCGTCGCGGATCACGACGGTGCCGTTCTGGATCGGCTCGGAACCGTCGCCCAGCGCCACCGTGCCGCCGGTGATGGCGATGGTTTGCGCCGCGACCGGCGCCGTGGAAAGCATCAGCGCCGAAAGCAAAGCCGCTTTGATGGTGGAGGACCGCATCACTTCACATCCCCTTCGCCCGGCTGGCCGAGTTCGAAATCGGTGACGCCGCGCCGTCTCGGGTCGTTGGCGTCGTAGAGGAGCGCACCGTCCACCCAGACCCTGTCGGGGCGGGTGTAGACGCTCAAGGGATTGCCGTTCCAAAGCACGACATCGGCCATTTTGCCTGTCCGAAGGCTCCCCGTCTTGTCGAAGATGCCGATCGCCTTGGCGGCGTTAGAGCTGAGCCAGGTCCAGGCCACTTCGTCGGTGATCTGGATGCCCATCTTGCGCCCGTAAGCGAGCGCCTTGGCGGCCTCCTGGTTCAGGCGCTGAATGCCGTTCGGATCGTCCGAGTGAACGATCGCGCAGGCGCCGGCATTGTGGACCAAAGCGATATTCTCGTTGATCCCGTCATAAGCTTCCATCTTGAAGCCGTACCAATCGGCCCAAAGCGCGCCGCAGACGCCGTTCTGCTTGAGGAGATCGGCGATCTTGTAGGCTTCGACGGCGTGGTGGAAGGCCGAGACCTTGTAGCCGAACTCCTTGGCCATATCCAAGATGTTGGCCATTTCGTCTGCTCGGTAGCAGTGGTTTTGGACAGTGATTTCGCCGGCGAGAACGCCGCGCAGGGTTTCCATCTGGAGGTCGCGGGCGGGCATTTCGCCGCCGTCGCTCTCATATTTGTCCCACTTGCGCTTATATTCCTGCGCGCGCGCCCAGGTTTGGCGCATCACCGCGACGTTGCCCATGCGGCTCGCCGGCATTTGGTTGCGGCTGCCGTAGACGCGCTTCGGATTCTCGCCGCACGCCATCTTGAGGCTGTAGGGCGCGCCGGGGAACTTCATCTGCTGCATTGTGCGCGCCGGCACGTTCTTGATCGTCGTGCCCCGCCCGCCGAACAGGTTCGCGGAGCCCGGCAGGATGTGCATGGAGGTGACGCCGCCATTCGCCATCGCCCGAGTGAAGCCCGGATCCTGCGGCCAGATGCTGTGCTCCGCCCACACTTCGGCGCGAACCGGGCCGGTGACCTCGTTACCGTCCTGATGCGATTCCACCGACGGCGAGGGATAGTCGCCAAGGTGGCTGTGGACGTCGATCACGCCGGGAGTGACCCACTTGCCGGTGCCGTCGATCCGCGTCGCGCCGTCGGGAATGGCCGTGTCGGAGCCACCCACCGCCCGGATCACGCCGTCGGCAAGCACCACTGTGCCGTTCTCGATCCGCCGCCCCTCGCCGTCGAACACGGTGGCGCCGGTGATCGCAGTCACCGTGCCGGGATAGACCCGGTAGGTGGAGGGGAACGGATCGCGCGAATAGGTTGCCGGCTTCTGCCTTGGCGCCTGGTTCGCGGCCGTTTCGGGCCGCTCATCCTGGGCGCAGGCGGTGAGGAGAGCGGCGGAAAGCACGCTCGTCAGCAAAAGCAATCGCATCGGGCGGTTGGTCCCCTTCGTGGGCGTAGGTGTGTCGGCTTAAAGCGGCTTGTCTTCGGGCTTGGTTTCCCGCTGCGGGAACAGGCCCGAATCCTGGCCATGGTCGCCGCCGACTTCCTTGTAGCCGGCAAGCTCCTCGTTGGTATTGTCGTCCTCAAGCGTGTCGAGGTGCATCCAGCGCTTCACGATCGGGCTGACCGCAAGCACCGCAACGGCGACGCCGATCGAGATCCAGCCGAACGTGCCGTAGATGTCGAGCAGGCCCTGCTTGGTCATTTCGCCGTCATGGCCGCCGGTGGCTTCGCCGATCTTGCCGGCCACGAAGTTGCCGACCGCCGTCATGTAGAACCATGCACCCATGATCAGCGACGCAAGGTAGCTCGGCGCCAGCCGGTTCATGGCCGAGAGCCCGACCGGCGAAAGGCAGAGCTCGGCGGTGGTGGCAAGGAGGTAATAGAGGAAGACGAGGACGACCGGCGTCATCGCCGCAACGCCGTACGCTTCCGCGCCCCAGACCAGCGCCAGGTTTGCGAGGCCCATCTGCAGCAAGGCAAGGCCGAACTTGGCCGGCGCCGAAGGCTCGCGGCCCTTGGTGCCGAGCCACTGCCACAGCGCTGCGAACAGCGGCGCCAGCAGGATGATGTAGATGGGATTGATCGACTGAAAGAGCGACGCCGGAACGCTGCCGCGGTCGACGAAGCGGTCGGTGAACAGGTTCATCGATCCGCCCGCTTGCTCGAACAGGCCCCAGAAGAGCGGGTTCAAGGCAATCAGGAACAGGATAGCGAACATCCGCTCGCGCGGCTCCTTGGGAAGCTTGAAGCTCTGCAGGAGGACGTAGCCGAGAAGCGCGATACCGGAGACCATCAGCAGGCCCTGGATGACGTCCTGGTACTGGATAAGGCCCCACATCACCGCAACGGCGGCGATGCCGATGCCGTAGAGGGTGTATTCGCGCGACTTGGTGAGCGGCCTGGGCGCTTCGCCGGCGCCGCGGAGGGCGCTTTTGCCCATTACGAAGACGATCAGGCCCAAGAGCATGCCGATGCCGGCAAGGCCGAAGCCCCAGCCCCAGCCGAGCGTCTGGCCGAGGTAGCCGACCAGGATGGTGCCGAGTGCGGCGCCCACGTTGATGCCCATGTAGAAGATCGTATAGGCCGGATCGCGGCGGATGTCGGTGCGCGGATAGAGCTGGCCGACCATTACCGAGATGTTGGCTTTCAGGAAGCCCGAGCCGACGATGATCAGCGCCAGCGCAAGCCAGAAGACGTTGATCGTGGGATCGTTCTGCCCGCCGGTGCCTTCAAAGGCCATGAAGCCGTGGCCGAGCGCCAGGAGCAAACCGCCGAACACGACCGCCCGGCGCTGGCCGAGGTAGCGGTCGGCAAGATAGCCGCCGAGCACCGGCGTGATGTACACGAGTGAGAGGTAGGAACCGTAGATCAGGTTCGATTTGTCGTCGGCGAACGCCCAATGCTGGACGAGGTAGAAGATCAGCAGC
Source organism: Allosphingosinicella sp. (assembly GCA_036386995.1). Taxonomy (GTDB): domain Bacteria; phylum Pseudomonadota; class Alphaproteobacteria; order Sphingomonadales; family Sphingomonadaceae; genus Allosphingosinicella. Next base: position 9,172 of record DASVUO010000109.1, read on the forward strand.
GCCCGCATGCCGTAGAAGGAGAAACGCTCCCACATCTCGGCGAAGAAAAGCATGTACAGGCCCTTGGGATGGCCCGCGAATTCCGGCTTCTTGCCGGCCGCGATCAGCGCGCCGGCGGCCAGGAATGCGGAGAGCAGGACCAGCGCGATCACCGCGATCCAGTCGCCCTCGTTCCACAAGGACATGTCTTTGAGACCCATGAAAGCATCCTCTTATGCTTAGCCGGCACTCGCCGGTGCCTGTTGGGCGGGCACAGTAGCGGGGAAAATCCGGTTGTGAAGCCGATTGTTG
>DASVUO010000110.1:0-2451 GCA_036386995.1 Allosphingosinicella sp.
TCAAGCCCGGCACGGCGATGGACGTGACGCTTGGCCGACGCGCCAACCGCGCCGTTGCACGCCCGCTCGACAGCCTCGCCTTCCGCGCCCGCTTCGACCTGAAGCTTGCAATTACCCGCGCCGGCGGCGGCTTCACGCTCACCCAGACGCCGATCTCCATCGATGAAACGCCGCTGCGCATCCAGGGCATGATCGGCGAAAGCCTGTACCGCTCCGCCCGCGCCGCCGGCGTGCCCGCCAAGGCGGTGGAAGCCTTTATCCGCGCCGTTGCCGGCCAGACGGAAATTGGCGGCCTCACCGCCGGCGACCGTTTCGACATCATCGTCGAGCACCGCCGCGCCGCCACGGGCGAGACGCAGACGGGGCAGCTGCTTTACGCCGGCCTCGACCGCGCCGGCGGCAAGGACCTGCAATTGATGCAGTGGAACGACGGCAGCCGCACCCAATGGTTCGAAGCCTCGGGCGTCGGCCGCGAGAGCGGCACCCTCGCCCGCCCTGTGCCCGGCGCCGTCTCGTCCAACTTCGGCATGCGCCGCCACCCGATCCTCGGTTACTCGCGCATGCACCGCGGCATGGATTTCCGCGCCGGCTACGGAACGCCGATCCTTGCCGCCACCGACGGGCGGGTGGTGCGCGCCGGCTGGGCAGGCGGCTACGGCCAGCAGGTCCGGCTCGCCCACCAGGGCAATATCATGACCAGCTACAGCCACATGAGCCGCATCGTGGCGCAGCCCGGCAGCATGGTCCGCCAGGGCCAGGTGATCGGCTATGTCGGCTCCACCGGCCTCTCCACCGGGCCGCACCTCCATTACGAGCTCTACAAGGACGGCGTCGCTATCGACCCGGCTTCCGTGAAGTTCGTGATGCGCTCGCAGCTCGCGGGCGGAGACCTTGCCGCCTTCCGCGCCAGGCTCCGGGGCCTGCTATCGGTCCCCACCGGCAACAGCCGCATGGCGCAAGCGCCTGCCGCCACGGAGCCGCGGGCCTAAACAGCCTCCCCACCTAAACAAACACCGTTCGTCCCGAGCGAAGTCGAGGGGCGCTGGCACTGATTCCTCGCGTGCGCCCCGACTCCGCTCCGGACGAACGAGTCTTTTGAAGTTCGTGCGGCGCAGAACACGGCCCCGAAGTATCACTTCGGGCAACGCGTTTACCGTCCCTGGCTGCGCCAGCGCTTGACTACGCGAGCCACCATCGCTTCCTCCTCGCCTGACTGGCGCCAGAGTTCGGAGAAGAGCGGGTCGGACGAGGCCGGCCTGCGGTCGCGCTCGAGATCGTCGAAGGCGACCCGGATCGGGATCGATACGCCCTCGCCGCAGACGATACATTCCCGGTTTCGAAGCGCGGGAATGACGTCCAGGAAGCCGCGCGCGCCTTCCGGCATTGCCGATTTCACAAAGGCCTGATCGCGCTCGTTGTTGAGGCGCATGGCGATAATTGTGCCGCACTGGGAAAGCACGCCCTCGGCGAGATCGGACGGACGCTGGGTGATGAGGCCGAGGGAAACGCCGTATTTACGGCCTTCCTTGGCGATCCGCTCCAGGATCTTGCGCACCGACTGGCCGCTGCCGGTCTTGTCCGCGGGGATGTAGCGATGTGCTTCCTCGCAAACCAGCAGCACCGGCCGCGGCACTTCATTGCGCGACCAGATGGCGTAATCGAACACCAGCCGCGACAGCACCGCTACGACAACGGAGACGATGTCGGACGGCACGCCCGATACGTCGACGATCGAGATCGGCTTTCCCTTGGCGGGCAGGCGGAAGATCTTGGACACAAAGGCGGCCATCGAATCGGCGATCAGCATGCCCGAGAACATGAACTGGTAGCGCGGATCGGCTTTCAGTTCGTCGATCTTGCCTTTGAGCCGCATGAACGGCGCGGTGTCCGTTGCCTTGTTGAGCAGGCCCATCTCATGCGCGATGGCGCTGCTCAGGTCGGAGAGAGTGTAAGGGATCGGCGAATCGACGGTGAGCTTGTTCAGCCCTTCCGCGACCCGGTTCTTGGCGCGCGCCTGGAGCAGGCACTTGGCGAGGATGTCCATGTCGCGCTGGCGCTCGGAGCCGGAGGAGGTAATGAACACCTCGCAATGCTCTTCGAAGTTCATCAGCCAGTAGGGCATTGCGAGGTTGTCGACGTTGAACAGCTCGCCATAGCCCTTGAACGCCGCCGAATATTCGCCGTGCGGATCGATCATCACGATGTGGCCTTCCGGGGCCAGCTCGCAGATGCGGTGCATGATGAGGGCGGCGGAGGTCGATTTACCGGTGCCGGTCGAGCCCAGAAGCGCGAAATGCTTGCCGAGCAGGGCGTCGATATAGAGCGCGCCGCGCACGTCGGTGGTCGGGTACACCGTGCCGATCTCGATATGCGCGCGTTCGTCGGCGGCGAACATCTGCTTCATGTCTTCGCCCGAAACCGGGAACACGCGCGCGCCCGGAGTCGGGTAGC
>DASVUO010000111.1:0-3007 GCA_036386995.1 Allosphingosinicella sp.
GTCACCATGCACAACGGCAACGTCGCGGCCGGCGGCAACATGCTGGTCACGGCGGCGACCCTCGCATCAGGCGAGACGTTCACCTTTGACGGCTCGCAAGAACTCGACGGCCGCTTCACCGTTCTTTCGGGCGGCGGAAACGATACGATCACCGGCGGCGCGCTCAAGGATTACCTCGACGGCGGCGCGGGTGCCGACACGATCGACGGCGGCGGCGGCAACGACAATATCCTTGGCCGTGCCGGCGCGGATACGCTGATCGGCGGCGCCGGGCTGGATTACTTCCACTACCAGGATGTAAACGAATCGAACGCGGCGAACGGCATCGACAAGATCACCGACTTCACCGTCGGCGCGGCGGGCGAGAAGATCGACCTGTCGGGCATCGATGCCAACACGGGCGTGGGCGCCACGGGCAACCAGGCCTTCACCTTCATCGGCACCAACACCGCCTTCCACAACGTGGCCGGCGAGCTGCGGGTGGTGAATGAGAACGGCAATTGGTTCGTGCAAGGCGATACGGACGGAGACGGCAATGCCGACCTCATCATCCAGATCGTCAACGGCGGCGACATCCCGCTGTGGGGAGCCCAGCACTTCCTGCTCTAAGCGGCTTCCGGAGGAGCGAAACGGCAGCGGCCGCGGAGCAATCCGCGGCCGTTCGTGTCCGTTGCCATCGCGTCCGAACCGGTTCATGAGGCGGACATGCTTTCTCAACGGACGCGGTACACAATTCGCGCGCTGCTCCACCTGGCCGACCATCATGGCGAGGGACCGGTGCAGCTCAGCGAAATCGCCGAGGCGCAGAAGATACCGCCCAAGTTCCTGACGGTGATGCTTTCGCAGATGATCCGGGAGGGTCTGGTGGCCAGCCGCCGCGGCCGCGACGGCGGCTACTGGCTTGCCAAACCGCCGGCCGAGATCAGCTATGGCAGCCTCATTCGCCTTACCCGAGGGTCGCTCGGCCTGCTGCCCTGCGCCAGCCGCTTCGCCTATGAGAAGTGCAAGAATTGCATTGCCGAGGACGAATGCCGCCTGCACCGGGTAATGCTGATGGTGCGCGACGAGACGGCACGGATCCTTGACGGCCTAAGCCTCGCGGACGCCGTTCCCGAGGACGTCCTCGCCGGGGGCGCGACCCTTTAAGCGGCCCAGCGGGGATGCCTGTCAGACGATGATCCTGAACAAAGCTCCGCCGCTTTCGCTTCGATCGAGGCCCATCGAGCCCCGGTGGGCGAGGACCACCTGCCGCGCCAGGCTTAGGCCAACGCCGGTTCCCTTTGTCTTGGTGGTAAAAAAGGGCAGGAACACGTCCTGACGCAGCGACTCCGGTACGCCGGCGCCGTTGTCGGCGACCTCGATCTGCACACGCCCGCCTGCGATTAGGCTGAAAGACAGCGATACCGCCGGGTCCGGTGCATGGTCCGCGGCCGCTTCGGCGGCGTTGCGAAGCAGGTTGATGAGCACCTGCGACATCAGATCGGGATCGACGTCGATCGTCAGCGTTTCCGGCGTGATGGAAAGGCTGAGGCGGGCCGCCGCGCAAGTTTCGCTGGCCTTGAACAAGCGCCCTAGTTCGGCTGCCCAGGGCGCGACTTCGAAGACCCGGCGGCGCACCTCCGGCGTGCGGCTGATCTGGCGGTAGCTCTCGACGAAGTGCATCACGCCGTCGGCGCGGCGGGCGAGGGTTTCCACTGCGGCGCGGGCGTCGGCGAAGTCGGGGTCGCCACCCCGGTCGATGCGCTTCATCAAATCCGCCGCCGTTCGCGCGAGCGACGTCACCGGCGTCATCGAATTCATGATTTCGTGGGTGAGCACCCGGATGAGATCGGACTGGGCGGCGATCTCGACCGCGTTGAGCTCGCCCTGGATCGGCTGCACCGCCACCACCCGCACCGTTCCGCCGAGCCGGTGAACCGAGGCAATACTCACCATCGCCGTCTGCGGCACCGCTTCGATGGTCAGCGGCACCAGCCGCGGCCGGCCGGTTCCGTCCTCCGCAAGCATGTTGGCGAAGGTCTCGCCGTAGGTCCGGTAATCCTCGGCACGCACGCCCTGGTGGCGCAGGAAGAGCCGCCGCGCGGCCTTGTTGGCAAGCTCCACCCGTCCCTCGCCATCGACGGTGAGGAGAGGCGTCGGCGCATCGTCGAGCACGGCTTCGTAGAAGCGGTTGGCGTCGGAGAGGCGGTGCCGCTCCTCGCGCAGCTTGCGGATGCCCTGCTCCAGCGCTTCGCCGACTTCGGAGAAACCGCTGCCGCCGCTGCTTTGCGAGAAACTTTGCGAGAGGTCGCCGAGCCGCACCGCTTCGAGGTAGCGGGCAAGCTCGACATTGGTGCGCTGGATGTAGCGCCACAGTTCGTACATCGCCCATATGAGCACCGCGCCGGCCAGCAGCCGCGCTGCGCCGAGCCCGTCGGTGCCGAGCGTCCAGACGAAGGCAAAGGCGGCAAGAAGCAGCGCAACCGCGCGCGCCGCGAGACCCGCAACGAAGCGGGCCTTAAAGGCCATGCTTGTCCATGCGCCGGTACAGCGAGGCGCGGGTCAGGCCGAGCTCCGCCGCGGCGAGCGAGATGTTGTAGGAATGACGCTTCAGCGCTTCCTCCACCATCTGCTTCTCCGCCCGCTCCAGGTTCAGATCCGCGGAGCCCGTGGCGACCGCTGGCGGAAGCGCCATCGTGCGCGGCGCCGCGCCGCGGGACAGCGAGAAGTCTTCGGTGGTGAAGGCGCCGTCGCCGGCCAGGATCACCGCGCGCTCGGCGGCGTGGCGCAGCGCGCGGACGTTGCCCGGCCAGTCGTAAGCCTGAAGCGCGGCAAGCACGTCCGCCGGGATCGCGCGCGCCGGCTTGCCGTATTTCTTGGCGTAGAGGCCGACATAATGGTCGATCAGCACCGGAATGTCCTCACGCCGCTCACGCAGCGGCGGAAGTTCGATCTCAACCGTGTTGAGGCGGAAAAGGAGATCCTGGCGGAACAGCCCTTCGTCGGCCAATCGCTCCGGCGGCAGGTT
>DASVUO010000112.1:0-8387 GCA_036386995.1 Allosphingosinicella sp.
CCCCTTGCAAACCAAAGCGCATCGACCTCCGGATCGTTCGCCACCTCGAGGAATGCCTGCGCCCTTGCCGCATCGGGGCCGGCAAAGTGATTGTGGGCGAGGAAGCATTGCGGGCTGAAGGCGAGTTCGACCTGCCCAAAGGCCTCGGCGGCGATGGCCCGCACCCCTTCAGCAAGCTGTGGGTCGAGCGGCGTGCTCGGCGCCACTACTGCAATCCGCATTCTCCGTGTCCTATCGTTTGAAAAGGCCGCCGCTCCGCAATAGGGCGGGGAAATGGCTGAGACCAAATCCTATTTCTTTTGCGGCATCGGCGGCAGCGGCATGCTTCCCCTGGCGTCGATCGTTCGCGCGCAGGGGGCCGAGGTTGCGGGCTCCGACCGGTCGCTCGACCAGGGACGGCTCGGCGACAAGTTCGCGTATCTGGAGCGGCAGGGGATAGAGCTGTTCCCGCAGGACGGCAGCGGGCTGAGCAGCGCCGATCAGGTTCTGGTGACGTCGGCGGCTGTCGAGGAGACGATCCCGGACGTGCAGGCGGCGCGGCGGCTCGGCGCGCGGCACCTGACCCGGCCGCAGCTGTTGGCGCAATTGTTCAACGCTGCGCCGCTGTCGATCGGCGTCGCCGGGACGAGCGGCAAGTCGACCGTGACGGGCATGATTGGCTGGATCCTGCACCGCGTCGGCCTTGATCCGACGGTGATGAACGGCGCGGTGATGAAGAATTTCGTAACGGACGAAACGCCGTTTGCAAGCGCTCTGGCCGGGCGCGGCGGGGCGTTCGTCAGCGAAGTCGACGAAAGCGACGGTTCGATCGCGCTCTACGCGCCGCGCATCGCCGTGCTCAACAATGTCAGCCTCGACCATAAATCGATGGAGGAATTGCGCGACCTGTTCGGCGGCTTCCTCGGCCGCGCGGGAACAGCGATCGTCAACGCCGACGACCCGGAAGCAAAGGCGCTTGGCTTGCGCGGCGCGACGACGTTCAGCCTGTATGACGGTTCGGCCGACCTGTGCGCAGAAGATATCGTCGAGGAGCCGTTCGCGATCTCCCTCACCGTTCGTGCGGCGGCGGAAGCGGTCCCGCTGCGGCTGCAGGTGCCGGGGCGGCACAATGCGTCGAACGCGCTGGCGGCGCTTGCCGCGGTGCGGGCGGCCGGTGTGCCGCTTGCCCAGGCGGCGGAAGCGCTTGGCGGCTTTACCGGCCTTCGCCGCCGCTTCGAGCTGGTGGGAACCCGCAACGGGATCAGCGTGATCGACGATTTCGGGCACAACCCGGACAAGATCGGTGCGACGCTCAAGACACTGCACGGCTTTCCAGGGCGGCTGCTGCTGTTCTTTCAGCCGCACGGTTTCGGGCCATTGAAGGTGATGAAGAACGAGCTGATCGCGGCCTTTGCCGGGCAGATGCGCGAGGAGGATGTGCTGATCCTGCGCGAGCCCGTTTACTTCGGCGGCACCACCGATCGCAGCGTCGGCAGCGAAGCGATCGTTGAAGGGGTCCAGGCGGCGGGGCGGAAGGCGGAATATTTCCCGACCCGCGAGGCGTGCGGGCGGCGCCTTGCCGAGCTTGCCGAGCCGGGCGACCGGATCGTGGTGATGGGCGCGCGCGACGACACCTTGTCGCAGTTCGCGCTGGAGCTGCTTGAGAGCCTCTGAAATGGAAACGGCAGACCCGAAGGCCCGCCGCTCCTTGTTCGTCAGGCTGCGCGGCTTAGCCGGCGACCGTCATGTCGATCTTGTCGACCCATTCGGGGTAGAAAACCGGCTCGCGGTTCGACCAGCCGGGCGCCGTCGCGGCGGCTTCGCTGATCGACTGCAGCAACGTGCGGCGGCGTTCAGGATGAAGATGCGGCAAGGCTGCGGCGGCGCAGAAGGCGCCCGGCAGCCAGGGCCGTACCGCAGCGCCGATCAGACGCTCGTACAGAAAGCGGTAGGAAGCGAAATCGGGCAGCCGGTCCTGGCCGAGATCGAAGGCGGTAACGGTGACGAGCGGGCCGAGCAGCGGCTCCATTTCGTCCAGCCCGCTATCGTCGGGCACGTGGTTGCGGATCTGTTCGAGCCGGCGATAGATCCGCTCCTGCGCGCGGATGCTTGCGGCTTCGCCGACGTCGCGCGACCAGCGGCGGATCGCGTCGCGGCGGCCGAGGCCGACATCGAGAGAGCGGCGGATGTAGCGCTGAGTCGCCGCCGGAAAACCCCCGAACTCCTTGATCTCGACCAGCGTCAGCGCCCCATGAGCCGGCTTCGTATGCGTCGCCATGACCTCACTCCTTTTACCCGGCGGAGATCATGCGATTCAAACGGTTACCGACCGCTTAACCAAATCCCCGCTCCCCGTTCAGAAATGAATCACCATTCGGGAGGCGCGGCAACGGCAAAGTTCCAAGGCGCGGTGTCAGATTTCGAAAGTGTCGCAGCCGCGCCACAGCGGCTGCGCGGGAACGGCGGAAAAGCTGGCGAATGACGGAGCCGTAATATTTTATCCACAAGAATGTCATGCAGGGGCTTGATGATTGCCGCGCTTGCTGTCCGCGCGGAGTCGCGGATCAGTTTTCCGCGGTAACGCGGTGGGCGAACGCGGCGGCGTCATCGAGCACCGGCGCTTTGCCGCGCAGCGGCTTGGCGATGGCCGTCATGATCGCGACGTGGCCGATGCCGGGGTAGAGGCGGCTCTCGGCGGCGACTCCTGCCTGGCGGAGGCGTTCGGCAAGGGCGGTGCTCTTGCCGGGGCTGACCAGGGTGTCGTCGGCGCCGTGGAGGAGCAGGGCCGGCGGATCGCCCGCGCCGGCAAAGTTCAGCGGCTGAGTGGAAGGAAGATCGGGCGCCTGGCCGAAGGCGTTCTGAGTCGCGGCGATGTCGAGGGGGAGGAAGTGGTAGGGGCCGGCGAGGCCGATCAGGCCCTTCACCGCCGACCTCCCCTCGCCCAGCCAGCGCGGGTCGAGCGCAAGCATGGCGGCGTTGTAGGCGCCGGCGCTGTGGCCGGCCAGGACGAGGCGCTCGGGGTCGCCGCCGAAGTTGCCGATGTTGCCGCGGAGGAAGGTGACGGCGGCGGCGCTGTCCTGAAGGAAGGCGGGGTAGCGGACCTCGGGGACCAGGCGGTAATCAGGTACCGCTACAAGGAAGCCGCGCGAGGCGAGGGCGCGGCCTGCAAAGGCATAGCCGTCCTTCGAGCCGGAGTTCCACGAGCCGCCGTAGAACCACACGATCAGCGGCAACTTCGCACCCGGAGCGCGCTTGCGCGGGCCGTAGAGGTCGAGCCGCTGGCGGGGGTGGCTGCCATAGGCAAGATCGCGGGCGAGGAGCACGCCGCCGCGATCCTTGGGGATCACGGTGTTGAAGGCAGTGAGCGGCGAGCAGGCGCCGAGCAGAAGCGGCAGGAGAGCGAAAAGGCGGCGCATAAGACGATCTATATCCGGGCGACGATGAAGCGAGGAAGCTTTGCGCCGCCGCCGCGTTGTCCCTCGGTAATTACCCAAAGGAGCAGAACATGCGCAGCAACAGCGGCGGCGGAAAAAGCAGCAACAACACCGGCAACCCAACGCTTGAAGAGCATCAGGCGGAAAAAGGCGTCTCCGGCAACGCGATCAGGGGCGAGAAGAAAGTCGATGCGGCGCCGAGCCGCACCAGCCAGCGCAAGCACCAGAACAGCTAAAGAGCGGTGCCCGTCCGCGCGGGCAGCGCGGCCGGACATTGGCGCTCCGATCACGGGCCGATGTCGGCGACGTGGGTCTTCACCCGCGGCCGGATCTGGCCGGGAAGGCCCATCGCCTGCGCGACCTTGTCGTCCCAGGCGTAGGGATCGGTGCGGAACAGCACCTTGCCGCCGTCGAAATAGGCCGAATGGTAGAGCAACCGCACCGGAAGCTGGTTGGGCATGGAAACTGGCGTCTCCTTGCCGGTGGCGAGCGCCTTGTTGAACGCGTCGAGCTGGCCCTGATGCTCAGCAAGCATGCGGGCAAAGCCGATCGCATCCTCGACCCGGGCGCAGCCATGGCTTGCGTGGCGCTCGGTGGAGCCGAAAAGGGCCTTTGACGGCGTGTCGTGCAGGTAGATTGCGTGGGCGTTCGACATGTCGAACTTAACGAGGCCGAGCGCGGATTTCGGTCCGGGCTGCTGAACCAGCCGCCCGTTGACCATCTTGATATTCTCCTTGGCCATGTAGGCCGCGCCCTTGGGCAGGATTTCTTCCTTGGCGATCGACTCCGGAACCGTCCAATCCGGGTTGGCAACCAGGCGGACGATCGGCGAGCCGAGCTCCGGCGTTTCCCATTCCGGCTGACCGACGACGACGCGGCGCTTGTTGGCGAGCGCGCCTTCGCGGAAGTAGCTGAGTTCGGCGGCGGCGGTGTTGACGTCGATGCGGGTGGCGGGCGGAGTCCGCTCCAGCCAGCGGCGGCGTTCGAGGTTAACCGCAAGGATGCGGGCGCGCTCGCGGGCGCCGGTGTTCAGCGCTTCGATGGTGGCGTTGCCGATCACGCCGTCGGGCTTGATGCCGTAATCCGCCTGCACCTTTTTCACGGCTTCGGCCATGGCGGCGGTGAAGGTGGTGGAGGCGGCGGCGGGCTGGGCGGCAGCCTTGCCCTTTTCGCCCCCCTTCCCTTTGGCTTCCGGCGTCGGCTGTTGCGGCGCCTCGGCGGCGAGGTAGCCGTTGGCGCGCAGGGACTGTGCGATCAGCGGAACGCGCGGGTCCTTGTCGCCCTTCGCGATCTTGTCGCCGGGCTGGATGGTCTGGCGCTGTTCCTGTCCCGCCTGCTTGGCGTAGTCGGCATAAGCCTGCTGAAGCGCCTTGTACTCGGCGTCCTGCGGCGCGAGGCCGCCGAGCCAGTTGCGCACGCCCGCTTGCTCCACCGCCTGGCCGAGGCCGGTGACAACGTCGGCCTTGTGCATCGGCACTTCGTAGACTTCGAAGAGCTTGCGCGGATCGACCATGCCGGTGGAGAGCGCCTGGGCGTAATCGAGCGCGGCAAGGGTCAGCCCCGCCTCCCGCTCCGCCGCCGACGCGCCGCCCTGCGCGGTCTTGAGGTAGGTTTCGGGGTTGATGGCGTGGGTCTGCGCTTCGGCCAGCGCGCCGGTGAGCTGGCCGGCAAGATCGCTGTTCCAGACGGCGGCCCAGCCGCGGCCTTCGTAGAAGCGCTTGACCCGTTCGTCGTTGACCGCTGCCTTCAGCGCTTCGGGGGTGACCTGCTGCGGATCGACCTGGACCTGGGCACCTCCGCCTCCGCCGCCGCCGCCGCTTTGCCCGCCCGAACCCCCCGATTGCCCGCAGCCCGCGACCAACAAGGCCGCCGCCGAAACGCACGCCAACAGCTTACGCATCCACACACTCCACTTAGAACATCAGGCGGCAAACGCGGCGCGGGGGAGAACCGATCCTTCCGGCCGTTGCCGAAGCGAAATTAAGCTGCCGGCGCAGGCGCGTACCGGAATGGGACAGCCGCAAATGGGGGGCCGCTCGTAGCAACATTGTTAGCTAAATAGGGTCTAGGGGGCACTCGAAGAACTGGCGGTAAGCTGACGTGACGGTGCTGAAAAACCTGATTTTGGAAACGGTTGAGGGGCTGCGGCGGCGCGGCGGCGGGCGCCAGCTGGTCTGCGCCCTGATGCTGATGGGCAGCGCGTCCTGCGTTCCGCTCAGCGCCACGCCCGCGCCCCAGGACAGCGAAACGCGCGCGACCAAGGCTCAGGCGACGAAGCCGCTCGACGCGCCGAACCCCGACTTCCTGGAAACGGCGCTGGAGAAGGTTGCGCCGGACGCGGCGGTGAGCATCAACGCCTCCATTCCCCTCGCCGACGTGCCCAACCCGCGCGCCGCCTCCGTGGTGTTTCGCGCAGGCGGGCCGGTGGACCAGATCCGGGCGCTGCAATGCCTGTCGGAGGCGATTTATTACGAAGCGCGCTCGGAAACCGAGGACGGCCAGCGTGCGGTGGCGCAGGTGGTGTTGAACCGGGTTCGGCACCCGTCCTGGCCGTCAAGCGTCTGCGGCGTCGTCTACCAGGGCCCGATGCGGGCGGGCGGCGGTTGCCAGTTCACCTTTACCTGCGACGGATCGCTCAGCGCCGTGCCGAGCGGCCTCGGCTGGGCGCGGGCGCGGCGGATCGCGTCGGAAGCGCTTGCCGGCAAGGTGTTCGCGCCGGTGGGCCACGCGACGCACTACCATACGCATCAGGTGCTTCCGTCCTGGGCGTACCGGCTGGCCAAGGTGGCGGTGATCGGAAGCCATAACTTCTACCGTATCCCCGACCGTTGGGGCACGCCGGGTGCTTTCTCGCAGCGTTATGCGGCGCATGAGCCCTCGCCGGCGACGGTGATCGCCTCGCGGCTGCCGATCTCGCCGTCAGCGGTGCCGCAGGTGCATGCCTTTGCAGCGACGCCGTTCGTGCCGCCGGTGATCCTGCCAATCGAGACGCCGGCGCCCTATCAGGACAACCTCCCCGCCGCCCGGCCGGTGGAAGACAGCCTTCCCGTTTCAACGGTGCGCGAGGAGTATCGCAACTCCGGCCGCTGGATCGCCGAACCCGCCGCTCCGGCAGTTGGGAAGCCCGCTGCTCCGTAACGCCGGCTGAAGCACCAGACGCGCCGCGCCTTCGAAGATCAGTTCGGGGACACCCAGCGTACGGCGGAGTATACCACGCTGCGCACCGGCTTGCCGGCGGAGTCCAGAGCGGCGGTGAACTTGGCACGCTCCATCAGCACGGCGCAGCTTTGTGCATCGAGCGACGCAATTCCGCTCGTCTCGTCAACGGTGCAATCCTTGAGCGCGCCCGTTTCATCAACCAGCAGCGTGAAACGGGACATGCCCCCGGCGCCTTCCATGAGGGCCTGCATCGGATAATCGGTGTCGGAGAAGTAGGCGGCGAGCGATTTGGCCGACCGGGCGTGCTTCTCGATCGACGCCGCGCCGGCCACGCCTTCCACGTTCCAATGTTGCCTGAGGTCGTCGTTGCAGGTCTGCAGGGCCGCAAGAACTTCGCCGATCTGCGGAAGTGCGAATTCCTCGTCCATTCCGCCGCCGCGGATGGCGATCCGTTCGGATTTGCCGATGCCGTCCAGCGCCTGCCGCTCCAGATTGATCCAGGAGATTTCAAGCTTGGGGTCGCGCGATGGAAATTGAAGCGCCGTCGCCTTGATCGGGACGCCGGAATGGTCGACGTTCACCTTGATGTGGTGGGGACCGCCCACCCGTCCGCGGCGAACGATCATCAGCCGGATGATCTTGCCGGAGGCGGAGGGCCGGAGCGCAAAGGTGACCGGCTTGTCCGCCGTGCCGTACTTGCGGGAGGCCGTGCAGTAGGTTTCGCCGTAATCGACCACCCACTTGCCGCTCGGCTCCTGCGCCGCGGACCGGGCGGCGGAGAGCGGGAGAAGAGCAGCCGCGGCGAGTAAGCTGGCAGCAAAGGCAAATCGGTTCATCGGGACTCCCAGTCCTTCACTCATGAAGGACTTAGCCGTTTGCCACGAACCGGCTGCAAGGCAAACCGGCAAAACCTTCCACGCTCAGCGCCGCCTTGCCGCCGCGCTGCTTTCGCGGGTGGTGCGGAACTCGGAGCCTTGGCTCCATTGCGGCCAATCGTTGCTCCAGCCCAGGCGGCGGCCGAGCTGATAATAGAGGGCGACATCCTGGGCGGCGCCGCGCAGGTCGAAATCGGGGCGCCATTCGTCGCAGGTCTGGTGATAGCAATTGGCTGTGAAATCGCTGACCCAGCGGTCGCCCGCTTCGCGGCCGCCCTGGACGAGATCGACGCCGCCGCCCAGCGCCATGATCAGGAACACGGGAACGCCGCGCTTGGCGAAGGCGAAATGATCCGCGCGGTAGAAGAAGCCGCGCTCCGGTTTGTTGTCGGGGGTGAGGACGCGGTTCTGAGTCGCGGCTTCGCGGGCGATCATGGGTTCGAGTTCGCTTTGGCCCTTGCCGATCAGGATCACGTCGCGGGACGGGCCGTTCGGCTGCAGCGTGTCGAGCGTCAGGTTGGCGACCGCTTTTTCGAACGGAAAAACCGGGTTCGCGGCATAATGTTCGGAGCCGAGCAGGCCCCGCTCCTCCGCGGTCCAGGCGGCGAAGACGAGAGTTCGGTCGGGACGCGGGCCGGCCTTGAAGGCGCGGGCGAGTTCAAGGACGCCAGCAATGCCGAGGCCGTCGTCGAGCGCTCCGGGGCGGATGCGCTTGCCGCGCGCGTCGGGAGCGCCGACGCCGTACGCGTCCCAATGGCCGGCGAACCAGACTGTCTCGTCCGGCCGCTTGGCGCCGCTGATCTTGGCAAGGACGTTGTGGCTTTCGACGCGGGTAGTCTGCACGTCGAAGGCGGCGGAAAGGGTCGCGCCGAGGTCGATCGGGCGGAAGGCGCTGGTGCGGGCTTGACGCTTCACCGCCTCGAAATCCTGGCCGGCGCGG
>DASVUO010000113.1:0-9814 GCA_036386995.1 Allosphingosinicella sp.
CAAAGTGGCACCTCGCCCATCCAAGCTGGTTCTTCGAGACCTTCGTTCTTCGCGATCACCTGCCCGGCTACCGCTCGTTCGACGAGCGCTGGGCCTTCCTGTTCAACTCTTATTACGAAGGCGAAGGCGAGCGCATCGCCCGCGATCGGCGCGGCATGCTGTCGCGGCCGACGCTGGACGAGGTGCTGGCCTACCGCGCCCACGTCGATGCGGCCTTGCTCCAGGCTTTGCCGCTTCTCCCGGCCGAAGCGCTGGCGCTGGTCGAGCTCGGCCTCAATCACGAGCAGCAGCATCAGGAGCTGATGCTCACCGACATGCTCGCAGCCTTCGCCGAGAACCCGCTTCTCCCCGCCGTATGGAACGTGACGCCCGAGCCGTCGCCTCCGGCCGGCGCGATCGGCGGCGTCCGCTTCCCCGGCGGTGTTGCCGAGATCGGCCACAGCGGCACCGGCTTCGCCTTCGACTGCGAAGGGTCCCGTCACCGCGTGCTGGTTCAGCCCTACGAGCTCGCCGACCGGCCGATGACCAACGCCGAGTGGCTGCAATTCGTCGACGCGGGCGGCTACCGCACCGCTGCGCATTGGACCGCCGACGGCTGGGCCTGGGTAAAGGCTGAGGCCGTGGAAGCACCGCTCTATTGGCGCCGCGACGGCGACGGCTGGGCACGTTTCGGCCTCGACGGCCTCCACCCGCTCGATCCGGCCGAGCCGGTCTGCCACATCAGCTGGTACGAAGCCGACGCCTTCGCCCGCTGGGCCGGCGCCCGCCTTCCCACCGAAGCCGAATGGGAGATCGCCGCCTCCGCTTTCGATGCCGCAAGCGGCAACCAGCTCGACGCCGCCGGCCCCCTCCGCCCCCGCGCCGCCGCCGGCTCTGGGCTCCGCCAAATGTTCGGCGACGTCTGGGAATGGACCGCCAGCCCGTTCACGCCATATCCCGGCTTCACCCCGGCCAAAGGCGCGGTCGGCGAGTATAACGGCAAGTTCATGGTCAACCAGTTCGTGCTTCGCGGCGGAAGCTGCGCCACTCCGCGCGGGCATCTCCGGACCAGCTACCGCAACTTCTTTTACCCCCATCAGCGCTGGCAGTTTTGCGGCCTTCGCCTGGCGCGCGACATCTGATGGATGCTCCGACCACCTTTCAGGCGGACCCTGCCTTCCGCCGCGACGTGCTCGCCGGCCTCGCCGCGCCGGTGCGGGCGATCCCCGCCCGCTGGCTCTACGACCTGCGCGGCTCGGAGCTGTTCGAAGAGATCACCCAGCTTCCCGAATATTACCTCACCCGCGCCGACACCGCCGCGCTCCGCGCGCATTGCCCGCGCGTCGCCGAAATCGTCGGCAAAAGCCGCGCAGTGGTCGAGTTCGGTTCCGGATCGTCGGCCAAGACGCCGATCCTGCTGCGCTGCGTCGCCCCTTCGGCTTACCTGCCGATCGACATTTCGGGCGAGTTCCTGCGCGATTCCTCGGATGCCCTTCAGGCCGAGTTCCCGGACCTGCCCGTCTCCCCCATCGAAGCCGATTTCATGCGCCCGCTGCGCCTGCCCGCGCCGTGGGGCGAGGCACCCAAGCTCGGCTTCTTCCCCGGCTCCACCATCGGCAACATGGTGCCGGCCACCGCCGTTGACCTGCTGCGCACCATGCGCGAGACGCTCGGCATCGGCGCCTGGCTGCTGATCGGCCTCGACCGGATCAAGGACACCGAGATCCTTCTCGCCGCCTATGACGACCCGGCCGGCACCACGGCGGCGTTCAACTTAAACCTGCTCCACCGCATCAACCGCGAGCTCGGCGGCACCATCCCCATTGACGCTTTCCGCCACCGCGCCGTGTGGAACGACCGGCTGTCGCGCATCGAGATGCATATCGAGGCGGTGCGCGACGTAGAGTTCGAGGTGGACGGCACCGCTTTCACCATGCGCGCCGGCGAGACGATCCATTCCGAGAACAGCCACAAATATGGCGCGCGGGACGCCCGCCTTCTGCTTACCGCCGGCGGCTGGACGGTGGCGGAGGAATGGACCGACCCGGAGGGGCAATTCTCGCTGCTCCTCGCCCGCGCCGATCCGCGGCGCTTCGCCCCCTAGCGGCGGACTTCGGCACGCCAGGTGGTGATATAATCCACCGACCCCTGGCACTGGTCCATCTCGGCCTGTTCGACGAGGCGAAAGCGTGTCCCGTCCCAGGCGTAGCTGCGGGTCTCGCCGCAATCGCCGAGGCCCCGGCCCTTGGAGAATGCACCGAGCAGGCGGCGCTCGGCGTCCCATTCGGCGTTGACCAGCACCGGCTTCCTGTCGTCCCACCATTCCGGCGTGATGTCGAAGGGCATATAGACCGCCTTCACCGTCTTTCCCTCTGCAGTCAGCAGGTGGGGCACGTAGCTGACATTGTAAGCGCCCGATCCGCAGCTCAGCATGAGGAGCGCCTTGCCCGGGCTGAGCTGGTAAATCTCCTCTTCAATCGGCCCCCCGACCTCGTCGATCCCGCATCCGGCCTTGAGCCGAATCGCCTTCAGCCGCGCATCGCTAAGCTTGATCGGCGCGCCGCTTGGTGCGGGCGCCATTTGCACCACCGGCAAAGGCGGGGGCGGCGGCACCGCCGAGGCAGGGCCGGTACCCGGGCGCACCAAAGCCGTGACGGTGCCGAGCCGCTTTTGCTGCTCGTCCATGTACAGCAAGGCGGCGCTTGACCCGGCCAGTGATACGGTGCCGACGATCGCCCCGTCCGCGCCGAGCAGCTCGATCTTGTCGGCGCCGCGGATCACCGACAGCAGCCCGCCCATGTCTTCCGGGGCCGCCTGCAGCCCGTCGTCGGTTTCAGTGAGCTTCACGGGCAGCGGCTGGCCGTAGGCGCGAAGCCGCGTCGCCTTGACGTCGTCGGTGGGATAGAAACGGATCACGACGGGCGCGTTGGCTTCCGGCCCGCGCCGGACGCTCATCGTCACCGCGCCTTCCCAGCGCTCCTCCGGCACCAGGGCAACGGCGTGGCAGGCGCGGCCATTGTCGCAGCCCACGGTCCAGTCGTTGAAGGTCTTGAGTTCGGCGGGCTTGGGCGCTGCGGTAGCGGCGGCGGCGAGGAGGAGCGGGAGGAGTGTCATGGGTGGAAGCTAACCCGGCCCGGCCTCGCGCGCCAGAGCCCGGCATTGCCCCTCTCGCCGCCCTTGCCTACATGGACAACCAAGCTTTGCGGGGAATGAAAAATGGTTCTGGCGCTGATCCAGGTCTTGATGCTGCTGCTCAACGTCGTGCGCTGGGTGATCATTGTCCAGTTCGTGCTGAGCCTGCTGCTCATCTTCAACGTCATCAACACCCACAACGACTTCGTCCGCTCGCTTTACGCCGCGCTGGAGAAGATCACTGAGCCGCTCTACCGGCCGATCCGCCGAGTCCTGCCTGATTTCGGCGGAATCGATTTCAGCCCAATGGTGGTGATCATCCTAATCATGATCCTCCAGCAACTGCTCGGCGGCCTCTACATCGACGTCGTCCGCAGCTACGCATGAGCGCGGAGCGGATCGACGGAAAGGCTTTTGCCGCCGGGCTCCGCGCGCGGGTTGCTGAGGCGGTGCCTGCCTTCGCAAACCAGGCCGGCCGCGCGCCCGGCCTTGCCGTGGTGCTGGTCGGCGAGGACCCGGCAAGCCAGGTCTATGTCCGCTCCAAGGGCAAGGCGACGGTTGAAGCCGGAATGCGGAGCTTTGAGCACCGGCTTGCCGACACGGTGACGCAGGCCGAACTGCTCGCACTCGTCCGCGCCCTGAACGAAGACGATGCAGTGGACGGCATCCTCGTCCAGCTCCCCCTCCCCGCCGGAATCGACGATAAAGCGGTGATCGAGGCGATCGATCCGGCCAAGGACGTGGACGGCTTCCACCCGGTCAATGCGGGGCGCCTTGCGGTGGGCGAGACGGCGCTGGTGCCATGCACGCCGTTGGGATGCCTGATGCTGCTCAAGGACCGGCTCGGCGACCTTTCCGGCCTGGAAGCAGTGGTGATCGGTCGCTCCAACATCGTCGGCAAGCCGATGGCGCAGCTCCTTCTGGCTGAGAATTGCACTGTAACCCACGCCCACAGCCGCACCCGCGACCTCGCTGCCGTGGTGCGCCGCGCCGACATCGTCGTCGCCGCGGTCGGGCGGCCGGAAATGGTCAAGGGCGACTGGCTGAAGCCGGGCGCGACGGTGATCGATGTAGGCATCAACCGCGTTCCGGGCGCGGAGGAGGGCAAGACGCGCCTCGTCGGCGACGTCGATTACGAAAGCGCAAGCGACGTGGCGGCCGCGATCACGCCGGTGCCGGGCGGCGTCGGGCCGATGACCATCGCCATTCTGCTGCGCAACACCCTGGTCGCGGCTTGCGCCCGGGCCGGGCTCCGGGCACCGGAGGGACTATGAACGAGCTCCTCGCCCTTTTCGTCTCCGCCTTCGTCACCCTCCTGGTGGTGATCGACCCGCCGGGCTGCGCGCCGATCTATGCGAGCCTGACCCGCGACTGCCCGCCGGCGCAGCGCCGGGCGATGGCGATCCGCGCCGTATTCGTTGCGCTCGGCATCCTCTTGTTCTTCGGCCTCCTCGGCGAAGATCTCCTCAGCGCCATGGGCGTCAGCCTCGCCGCCTTCCGCATCGCGGGCGGCATCATGCTGTTCCTGATCGCGCTCGAGATGGTGTTCGAGAAACGCACCCAGCGCCGCGAGACCCGCGCGCAGGAGGTCAGCGCCGATACGGAGCATGACGACGTGTCGGTGTTCCCCATGGCGATTCCGATGATCGCGGGGCCCGGCTCGATCGCGTCGGTGATGCTGCTCGTAGGCCGCAGCGACGGGCTCACCCAGACCCTTGTCGTGCTCGGCGCGCTTGGCGCGGTGCTGATCCTGACCCTCGCCGCGCTTCTTGCCGCAGGGCCGCTGATGCGCCTTCTCGGCCACAAGACGGAAGCGATGCTGACCCGCCTTCTCGGCGTCATCCTTGCCGCGCTTGCCGCCCAGTTCGTGATCGACGGCATTTCCGTCAGCTTCAGCGTTTGACCCGCCACATCCGGTAAGGCGACTTGGCCGGAAGCGGCACCGGCTCCAGCCAGGCCGGCACCTGCCCGCGCGCCAGCTGCACGTAGAAGCCGTTCTTCGCCTGGCTGGCGTAAATCGTCGTTTCCGACAGGTTCGGGCAGATCAGCACGTAATCGATGCGCCGCTTCATCACCGTTTGCCGCGCCTCCTCCGCCGTTCCCCGGAACGCCTTCATGGTGTCGACGATATCGTCGTCGTTGCGGTGATAGGGGCCGGCAATCGCATCGTGGTGCGTAACGGCGATCAGGCGCGGGCCGAGATCGACGTGGGTGAGCACATAGCCTTTCGGTTGAAGCGCGATCGGGCGAAGCGCGGCCATGGTCGGGCAGGAGGCGTTGGCGCGGTTCACCGCAGGCGAGCGCGCGACCTTGCCCTGCGGGATGAGGTCTATCGCCTGCTGCACCAGCAGGCCGGAGATCAGCAGAAACGCGGCAACCGTGCCGAGCACCCGGACCAGCATCAGGCGGCTCGAACGGGCGCCGCCGATCAGCAGCCAGGCCAAGGCGGTTGCGCCGGGAATGGCGAGGAGCTGCGCCGCCGGCCCGGCCCGGCTCTGCCACAGCAGCAGTAGCGCGGCGAGCAAGGCTGGCGCAAACGCGGCGAGCCATGGCACGAAACGCGCCATGTCGCCCCGCTCGCGCCAAAGCATCAGCAGGTACCCAAGGAGCCCGAACACCGGCAGGGCCGAAATCGCCGTCGCTGCCCGCCAGCCGTGCCGGTAGAGCGGCCGCGCTTCGCGGACATTGCTGAGCCACAGCCGGTTCGCTTCGTCCGACACGCCTTCGAGCCGCCCAAGGCAGTGCGGCCAGGCCAGCGCGAAGAAGGCGGCGAGGGCGAGCCCGCCGACGACAGCGGCACCGAAGCGCATGGCCGTCCCGCGTCTGGACAGCAGAGCGAGCGTCACGCACACCGCCCCCGCCGCAACCATCGCCGAAAGCCAGACCGGCGACAAAGCGTCGCACACCGGCGCGCGGTTGGCGTAGGAGGCGAAGAGCAGGTAGCCGAGGCCGCAGCCGCCCGCCAAGCTCCCGCCATAGGTCGCAAGCCGCCGCGCCTGGCCGCCGTCGCGCACCCACATCAAGGCGACTGCCGCGCCGGCCACCGCCAGGTAGAGCAGCATCTCGAGCCCGATTGTCAGCGACACCGCCGTCGCCGCGCCGAGGATCGCCCCGCCCCGGGCACGTTTGGGGTCGGTCAGCGCCATCACGGCAAGCGCGAGCATGGCAAGCTGCCAGCCATGGTGGTCGATGCGCAGCGGCACGAACTGGTTGCGCGCGGAATGGCCGCAGAGGAAGATCGCAAGGGCGAGGGCGAATGCATAAGGCGACACCAGCCGCCGCACGGTTACGGCAAGCGCGCCCATCGCGACGAGCAGCGGGATCATGGGCGCGAGCGCCACCGCCCAGCGCTCCGCCGCCGCGCCGCCGATCAACGGCGCAAGCGCAAGCTTGATGCCGGCGATAGGCAGATCCACCAGCCGTGACCAGTGGATGTCCGCCCCGAACGGCGGGTTCAACCGGTACTGGCGGAGGTCGAACCAATCCTGCCCGCGCAGCAGATCGCGCACCTGCATGATCCGCAGATTGTCGTCGGTATCGCCAAGGCCGAAGCCCCCAATCTGGCCCCAGCGGGTGTAGACCATTAGGGCGGCGGTCAGCAGCCAGACGAGGCACAGCCACCAGCGCCAGTGCTTCTCAAGCCTGCCCAGCGCTTCCATGCCGATCTCGCCCCTTCCCAACCCGAGCCCATGGCATTAGTCGCTGGGCCTCAAAGGGCAAGCAGAGGCCGAACCATCGAATGCCGTTTCAGCGTGCCCTAGAGCGGCACCTTCCGCAGCACGCGCCGCTGATCGGCCAGATGATCCGGTTCGGACTGACCGGTGGACTGCTTACGTTGCTCGTCGCCGGCGGCTACTGGATCGTCGCCGCGCTAACCGACATCCACCCCATGGTCGCGCTGACCTTGAGCTACCTGCTGTTCACGCCGATCGGCTACCTGCTGCACAGCCGCTGGAGCTTCAAGGGACATGGCAGCCGCGAGCGCGCCGGCGCCCGAACAATCCGCTTCCTTACCGTCAACACCTCCGGCTTCCTGCTCAACCAGTTTTTCGTCTGGTACCTGGTGAAGCATCTCGGCGGCCCGATCTGGTGGTCGGTCGTCCCGATCGTGGTCTTCACGCCGCTGGTCACCTTCTCCCTCAACCGCCGCTGGGTATTCAACTGATGGACCGCCGCGTTTACGACCGCATGGCCGAATTGGACGAGCGCCACTGGTGGTACCGCGCCCGCCGCGACATCCTTGCCGATCTCATCACCCGCAAGATCGCGCTGCCTGAGGACGCGCGCATCCTGGAGATCGGCTGCGGCACCGGCCACAATCTTGAAATGCTGCAGCGCTTCGGCCGCGCCGACGGGATCGAGATCGACCCGGCCGCCCGAACAATGGCCGAACAGCGCCTCGGCCGCCCCATCGGCAGCGCGCCGTTGCCCCAGCTCACCGGCGTCGAGGACGGCGCCTACGACGTCGTCGCTCTTCTCGATGTGCTCGAGCATGTCGAGGAAGACCATGAAGCGCTCCTCAGCATCGCCCGTAAGCTCAAGCCCGGCGGCAAGATCCTGATCACCGTGCCGGCGCATCCTTGGATGTGGAGCGCGCACGACGAAGTGAACCACCACAAGCGCCGCTACACCCGCAAAGGCCTGCAGCAGGTCCTCGTCGCGGCGGGGCTTGAGATCGAGCTGTTGAGCTGGTTCAACAGCCTCCTCTTCCCGCTCGCCGCCGCCGCGCGCTTCGCCGGGCGGATAACAGGCAACAAGGACAGCGACGACAAGATGCCGCCCAAGGCGCTCAACAGCCTGTTCGAGACGATCTTCGGCCTGGAACGCTACGCGCTGGGCAGGATGCCGCTGTCGCCCGGCGTGTCGCTGGTCGCGATCGTCTCCAGGCGGTGATCGGCGGCGCTTAGCTCTTCCGCTTCGTGGGCGACGTGGCCGAGCTGCGCCTGCCCGCCGACATGGCCGGCAATGTCCGACACGATGTAGAGCGGCCGCCGCTTCGATTCGATGTACAGCCGGCCGAGATATTCGCCGATCATGCCGAGCACGAACATCTGCACCGCGCCCAAAACCACCACGACCAGCATCAGCGACGTCCAGCCCTGCGTCGCCCGGCCGGTGAAGAAGCCGAAGGCGATGTAGAGGACGATCAGGGCCGAGAACGCCACGAGCCAGAGACCGATATGGCTTGCCATCCTGAGGGGCGCCGTTGAGAAGCCGGTCACCGCATCGAGTGCAAAGCGCATCATCTTGGACAGCGGGTATTTGGTCTCCCCCGCATGGCGCTCGGCGCGGTCGTAGACGATCGGCACCTGGCGGAAGCCGACCCAGGCGACCATGCCGCGAATGAAGCGCGCCTGCTCGGGCAGGGCGAGGAACGCATCCAGCGCCCGGCGGCTCATCAGGCGGAAGTCGCCGGTGTCGCGCGGGATCTCGATTTCGGCGAGGCGAGACAGCAGGCGGTAGAAAATGCTCGCCGTCGCAAGCTTGAACGCCGTCTCCCCGGCGCGCTGGCGGCGCACTGCGTACACTACGTCTGCCTTCTGCGCGTCCATGGTTGCAAACATGTCCGGCAGCAACTCGGGCGGGTCCTGCAGATCGGCATCGATGATCAGGATCCGCTCCCCCGAACACAGATCGAGCCCTGCGGTGAGCGCGAGCTGGTGACCGTGGTTGCGCGACAGGTTGATCGCGACGAGGTGCGGATCGCCGTGGGAGAGCGCCTGCATCATCTCCCAGCTCTTGTCGCGCGAGCCGTCGTTGACGAACACAATCTCGTAGCTTTCGCCCGCCACCGCCCGCGCCGCGGCGCTCAAGCGGCCGTGCAGCGCGCCCAAGCACGCTTCCTCGTTGAAACAAGGAACGACGATCGACAGCGACGGCGGGGTCATTGCTCTTCCTCTTGGGCCGGCGCGAGCGGGCGGCGATCGGCCACCCGGTACAGCACGCTTTGCCCGCTTCGCCAAACCTCTTGGAGCCCGTTCGTCAATGCCGGATCGTATGGCGGCGGGTTGATCAGCCAGACGTGGTCGAACTTTCCGCGCGGGAACATGGCGAGAGATTCGTCCAGGGTCAGCCAGCGTTCCCCGCGGCAATGGCGGGCGAGAACCTGCTGCGACGGGTCGCGCGAGAACCAATGGTTGGGCGAGGGATAGCGGGCGGTGAGGAGTTGCGCGCCGCTCATCGACCATTGATCGTTGGAGAAAGCGTCGCGGCGGACGAGCGCCAAAGCCGGGAGATGCTCAAGGCGGCTCATGCGCCACTGGCGGCGGCATGGCACACCGACGAAGGAAACGAGCCTCGCCTCACGAGGAATATGCGCCACTGCTGCAAGCTCATGGTCGTAGGCGCGATCGTACTGCCAGAAGCTCACCGTGTTGCCGGCGATGCGCGCGGCGAAGAAGGAAAGGCCGATCACCGCGAACGCCCCGCCCGCGCGGCCGGTCCAGGCGGGGCGGTAGCGGATGGCGAGCACGGCGACGGCCAGCACGAAAGGGGCAAGGCGCATGTCGGCATAGTTCGACCCGAACACGATGCGCGGCAGGCAGACGAAGACGATTGCAAGGAAGATGGCGGAGGCGGCGAGATTGCGCGAATATTCCAGCCGCCGCCACAACAGGATCGGCATGAGGAGCAGCAGGCCGAGCAACGCCAGGGAGGCTTCGTCCCACCAATACCAGCGGTCGCGCAGGATCATCAGCACCCA
>DASVUO010000114.1:0-6025 GCA_036386995.1 Allosphingosinicella sp.
CACGGTGCAACTGCCCTGGCAGCCGGCGCATGGCGACCTGATCATTCACCGCGCCGAGATCATTCGCGGCAACGAGCGGATCGACGTTCTGAAGGACGGATCGTCCGTGTCGGTGCTTCGCCGCGAGCAGGCGCTGGAGCAACGGATGCTGGACGGCGTGCTGACCGCCACCATGCAGATCGAGGGGCTTCGGGTCGGCGACATCCTCAGGATGAGCTTTTCCACCACCAGCAAGGACCCGACGCTGAAGGGCTTTTCCCAGGCGATGATGCCGCTGATCGCGGCGCCGATGCCGATCGGCTATGGCCGGGTGCGGCTGCTGTGGCCCAAGGATTCGAAGCTGCAGTGGAAGGCGCTTGCCGAAGGGGTGACGGCGACGCCGGTGACGGTTGGCGCCTATCAGGAACTGACCGTGGCGCTGCCGATCCCCAAGGCGGCGGACAAGCCGCAGGACGCGCCCTTGCGCTTCCAGAACGTGCCGCTGCTGGAAGCAACGACGTTCCCGGATTGGGCGACTTTGGCGTCGGTGATGGCGCCGCTGTACGAGACCAAGGGGCTGATCCCGGCGGGATCGCCGCTGGCCGCCGAAGTGGCGCGGATCGCCAAGGCGAGCAGCGATCCGGGGACGCGGGCGGCGCTTGCCCTGCGGCTGGTGCAGGACGAAATCCGCTATCAGCTGATGGGCATGGACAGCGGCAATTACGTGCCGCAGACGCCGGCCCAGACCTGGGCGCTGCGCTACGGCGACTGCAAGGCCAAGACCTTGATGCTGCTCGCCTTGCTGGACGAATTGGACGTCGAGGCGGAGCCGGTGCTCGCCAATCTGCAATATGGCGACCTGGTGCCCTCGCGGCTCCCTGCCGCAGCGGCGTTCGACCATGTGCTGGTGCGCGCGACGGTGGCCGGCGAGACCTTGTGGCTGGACGGCACGGGCAGCGGCGACCGCCTGGGCGACCTGCGCAACACGCCGGGCATCGGCCATGTTCTGCCGCTGCGCGCGGCGGGAGCGGCTTTGATGGCGGTGCCGCGGCGGGTTCCCGCCCGGCCGGAATTCGCAATGGACGTGGAGTTCGATCACAGCGCGGGCCTGAACCTGCCCGCCCCGTACAGGGCGGTGGCGATCGTGCGCGGCGGCGCGGCGGGGATGCTGAAGGCGCTCGCCGCGCAGGGCGACAAGGACCAGCAGGCGCAGGTCGTCCAGCAGCTGCTCGGCACGACCCTGCCGGAGAATGCGCTGGTCTCGCATTCGATCACGTTCGACGACTCCGACGCGGCGGCCAAGGTCGAGGCGCGCGGATTGGTCTATTCGGACTGGAAGCGGGACAATCAGCGCCTGGGCCTTGGCCTCGACCACGCGACGTCCACCCTGGAATTCGCCCCGGACCGGGCGCGGGCGGCGTGGCGCGACATTCCGGTGGCGGGCGGGGCGCCGTCCCACCGCAACCTCAAGATCCGGGTGAAGCTGCCCGGCGATGCCGAAGGTTTCACCGTCGACGGCGAAGCGGCGATCGCCGACGATCTCGGCAGCCAGCGGGTGGAGCGCAAGGCGAGCCTGACGGGTGGTTGGGCAAGCGTCGAGAACCGGATCACCAACAGCGGCGCGGAGATCCCGGCGAGCGCGGTGGCGGACCTGCGCAAGCGGGTGGCGCAGATCAAGGCGCGGCCGCTGCGGCTGCTTGCGCCGGCCGACAGCCCAAGCCGCTTCGAGGAGGTCGAGGCGGCGAAAAAGGCCAAGCGACTCGCGCCGCTGATGGCCGCGTTCGATACGCGGGTGGCCGCAAAGCCCAAGGAAGCGCAGCCGTTGCTCGAGCGGGCCTGGTTCCACCAGCAGGTGTTTGATTGGCCGAAAGCGGCGGCGGACCTCGGCCGGGCTCTTGCCATCGAGCCGACCGTGGACAGGTTCGTCGAGCGGGCCAGCCTTCGCTACGCGCTCGGCGATACGCCCGGCGCGGTCGCGGACGCCGAGGAAGCGCTGAAGCTCGATCCGGCGTCGGCCGGAGCCATTGCCTCGCTTGCCGTCTACAAGGCGGAGAATGGCGACGCGGCGGCCGGGCTTGCCTTGCTGCAGGAGCGGATCGACGCGGGCGGCAAGGAAGGCGGCGCCTTTGCTTCAACCAAGGCGGAGATCCAGGCGCAGAGTGGCGACATGGTCGGGGCGATGGCCACCATGGACGAAGCGGTGGCCAAGCGGCCGGGCGACCCGCAGCTCCTCAACTCGCGCTGCTGGCTGAAGGGCACAATGAACGTGTCGCTCGATACGGCGATCAAGGATTGCACCAAGGCGATCGAGCTGAGCGACAGCCCGGTGGCGGCGCTGGACAGCCGGGCGATGGTCTACTTCCGGATGAACCGGAAGGAAGAAGCGCGGGCCGACCTGGACGCGGCGCTTGGGCTGGCGCCGGAGCTTCCCGCGAGCTTGTTCCTGCGCGGCGTGATGCGCAAGCAGGCCGGCGACGCGGCGGGCGCCGCGGACGTGGCGGCCGCGACGGCAATGGCGCCGGGCATTTTGAAGAAGTACGCCCGCTACGGGATCAAGCCCTAAGCGGAGGGCGGGTGGGGCCGGGGTGGCGCCCGGCGCCTCCGCCTAGCGGGCGATGGCGCTGACGACGAGGTTGGGATCGATCCGCTCGGGCTCAAGCCGGGCGATTGCGCCGGACAGGCGGTCGGCGGAGGCGAGCTGATCGGGGAGGGCGCCGCGCTTCGGCGGATTGGCGGCGCGCGCTTCGGCTTCAACGAAGGCAGTGAGCCGGTCGAGCTGCTCGGCGTCGAGCGCGGCGGTGCGCTGCGGCGCTTCCGTGCAGGCCGAGGCAAGCAAAGCGAGGGCCGAAAAAGCCAGCGGGGCGAGGCGCTTGTTCATGGCGGGGTAAACGAGCCGCTCAGCAATTGGATGCTCGGTTCGGCGAATCCGATGCGGCAAGGGCGCCTGGTTTGAGCCATTTCCTACGTCCTAAAATAAACTCGGCACGGTTCGTGGGGCCGTTGGCTGGGCCGAAATAGGAAATGTCCGACCTGAAGGAGCGGCAGTTTTCCGCCACGCGCGGCCAACATCCGTAGGTATTATCCTATTTGGTAAAAACAGCTTGACATTGTCACGCTGTTATGGCACTATTACCCCACGCTGAAGAATTGTAGCTGGCGCCGACGGGGCGGTTTGACCCCCCTCGGGGAAGCGGCATCGGGGGCGAGCAGGCAGGCGCAGCTCCCAGCGTCTCGCCCAAGTGCCCGGTGACCAAGCGCCAGAAACTCGGCAGCGAAGCCAAGGCGATGATGATCAGAGCGCAAGGCTAAGCAGCCTCAGATAAAGGATCGGCATCATCGAAGCGCGGACGCAGCAGAGGGTGGCAAACTCATGCCGCTGAATACCGCTCGCCTGGGAACCAGCTTCCGCCGCCAGAGGGCGGCTATTCTGCAGCCTGCTCCACGGGCTTACGGGGGGATGCCAGCAGCCGCGTGATGATGATCACCACGGCGTTTGCCCACCGGTACCAGAGAGCCCGAGGGCGGCGCTCGACGTAGATGTGCACGGCCGCGGCAAATGTCACCACGATTGCGACAGCCAAGCCAAGCGAGGCCCCCTGGTAATCAGGGGAGCCGATCCAGTTCAGCAACGTATAGCCGATGTGGGCATGGAGCAGGTAAAACGGGTACGTCAAATCACCTGCGAATGCCGCAGACGGCAGCTTCGGCTTGGCCATTCCGAGCAGGAAAAACCCGCCATAGAAAACCGCTACGAGCGCCGCCGCTATCGCTGGAGAAATATATCGAAGACCCGCCGTGTCGAGGGTGGTGGCGAACTCGTAAGCATGATCAGCTGAGACAACAACCATGGCCGCAAGGGCGAGCATTACCGGCCATTGAACCCTTTCATTTGCTGCCCGCGCGAGCAACGCTCCTCCGGCGAACAGCGCGAAGAATCCTTCCGAGAACGGCAGATCAAGATCAAGCAGCCGGTTGACGCCGATCACCGCTGCCCAACCAATCACCATGGTTGGCAGGAGCTTTCCGCGCCGCACAAGAAGGCCCAGCCACACCAGGATGTAGAATTTCAGCTCGTAGGCCAGCGTCCAGTAGACACCATCCACCCCTGGCTGACCGAACACGCCGGGCAACAAAAGATTGGCGAGGTATTGCCCCCAAGTGATGTCGCGCCCGCTGGCCTGATCAACGATCGCCGTAGCGGTCATGCAAACGAGGAACGCAGGATAGAGCCGGACCGCTCGACCGATCGCAAACCTTCCAGGCGGCTGCTCCATTGCCGCTTGAACGACCACGTACCCCGAGACCATGAAGAACAAATCGACGCCGACGAAGCCGTAGGCTGTAACCGGCAGCAAATGCTCCAAGCTGCCGATGGAGGTCACCACCCCGTGGAGCGTGGCCGTAGAATAGTGGAATACCAATATGCCGAGCGTGGCGACGATCCTCGCATAGTCCAGCCACTCGATGCGCCGCCGCTCTGTCACTTCGTCAAGCTATAGCACGGGACGAGACAACGCTAGCCGCTCGCCCGCTATCGGCTTGTGATCGCGTGGTTAACCGCTCCAGCGGCAACGGCTCCAGAGGCTCGCGCAGTGACCTTCGCCGTGCCGCCCCCAGACCCTCGAGCCGACAAAGCCTCAAGATTGGCAGGAAGCCCATCGGCGGAATACACCCGGCGATCACCGACCAGAGCGGCGCCTAACAACATCATCATTGGAAGCCGGCAGGAACCAAGGCGCGGGTGCGCTTCCGCTCCGGCTTTTGCGCAGCCGTCATTCCCCTTGGGGTGTGGCGGCCTTTTTTGTGGGAGAGGGACATGGGTGCGGGTGGGGAAATGGCGGTGAACAAGGCGGCGCTGCGGGGGATGCGGCGGGTGCAGGCGAAGAAGACGGGCAAGGACGGGTGGACGGCGGCAAAGCGGGCGCTGTTTATCGAAACGCTGAAGACGACGTGCAACATCGCGGCATCCTTGCGCAAGGTGCGGATGAGCCGGAGCGGGCTCGATCGATTGTGCGGGCGGAACGGCGCGTTCCGGGCCGAGATGGCCGAGGCGCGGCGGCAGGCGTATCGCGACCTCGAATATTTCGCGCTGGAGAAACTGATGGCGGGGACGGTGAAGACGGTCACCAAGGCCGACGGCAAGGTGGAGACTGTGCACGAATATCCGCTGCACCTCGCCCTGCAATTGCTGCGGCTTCACCGGGATGCCGCGCCGGGCGGCGGTGGCGAGGCGGGCGTGGCGGATGAGGCGGACGCGGAGCCGAGCGAGGAACAGCGGATGGAGGTGGTGGAGCGGCTGATGCGCAAGCTCGGCAAGCTTCGCGAACGGATGAAGCGGGAAGAGGAAGCGGCGGCGGAGGCTGCCCGCGGCGTACTCGCGATCGGTGCGGGGGAAGGGGGTGGGCTGTGACCCCGAAGAAGTGGAACACCCTCGCGCGGCGGCTGGCGAAGCTGGAGGATGACGAATTCTGCCGACTGTTGTTCACCAGGATGCGCTTCGAGGAGGCGCTGAAGTTCGACGCCTGTTTCGAAGCCTGGGCGCATGAAGGGCAGGAGGCGCCAAAACGCGACGGCTGGCGGACCTGGCTGATGATGGCGGGGCGCGGCTACGGCAAGACACGGGCGGGGGCGGAATGGGTGAACGGGCTTGCCGGCGTAAGGGGCAAGCCGGTGCGGATCGCTCTCGTCGGCGCGACTTTGGCCGAAGCGCGGGCGGTGATGGTGGAAGGGCAAAGCGGCATCCTCGCCTGCGCGAAAAAGCACCAGCGGCCGCGGTGGGAGCCGAGCCTTGGGCGGCTGACCTGGCCGAACGGAAGCGTCGCCTTGCTCTATTCGGGGGAGAATCCGGACGGGCTTCGCGGCGGCAACAACCATTTCGCCTGGGTCGATGAGTTCGGCAAATATGCGCAGCCGCAGGAGACGTGGGACAATCTGCAGATGAGCCTTCGGCTTGGCGCGCGACCACGGGCGCTGGTGACCACGACGCCGCGGCCGACGCCGGCCTTGAAGCGGATCGCCGCGCAGCCGTGGACGGTGACGACGCGCG
>DASVUO010000115.1:0-3828 GCA_036386995.1 Allosphingosinicella sp.
CGAGATCGATGAACAGCAAGGCGGTGCAGTCGCCCTCGCGCCGTTGCTTCAATACTCGATCGGCTTCCCGGCGGAAGTGGATCCGGTTGGGAAGGGCGGTGACGGGATCGTACATCGCCATGGTGCGGAAATTGTCGAGGCTGGAGCGGACTTGTTCGAACAAGCCGTCGACTGCGGAGGCCAAAGCCGGCATCTCGTTGCGCACCACGGCCGGGGCGGGAGAGCTGAGGTCGCCGCGCCGCACCTGGAGCAGCCGGTCGATCAACGCCGCGGTTGCCCGGGCCTGGCCGCTGTTCGGCCGCTCGGCAGCCAAGCGGACCACCATCAGCGCGAACAAGCCAAGGAAGAGCGAGGCGACGACCTGCTGGTCGATCTCGCCGAGCAGCAGGAAGCCGAGCAGGGTGAAGATAAACGCGGCCGCGCCCGCAAGCAGCGAGAGCAAGTCGTTGCTGATCTTGATCCAGGTCGCGCGCATTGCTTCCTTGTCACCACCCGCTTTGGAAGGGGCGCCTCCCCCAGGCACCGCGAGCGCCCGGTATAAAGCCGCGCCCCTTACCAAATGGTATCGGCGCGGATCGGGAAGGACCGGTTTAGCGGCGGCGGCGAAGAACGATGTAGAGTGCGCCGGCGCCGCCGTGACGGGGGTGGGCGTTGCGGACGGCGGCGATCTGCCCGGCATGGCGCGACGCGGCGAGCCAGTCGCCGACCGCCGCGCGGATCGCGCCCCGCTTCACCGGCCGCTCTTCGCCCGGCGGCTTGCCGGTGACCAGAAGAAGGAGGCGGGCCTCGGCGGCGAGCGCGAACTCGAGCCGGCTGTCGAGAAGATCGTAGGCTGTTGAGAGGTTGTGGCCGTGGAGGTCGAGCACGTAATCAGGCGAAACCAGAACGCGCGACAGGCGCCGGTCCCAGGTGGCGTCGAGGGTGGTGCCGGGCGTCGGCTTGGGCTTAGGCGCGGGCGGAGGCGCGGGACGTGGCGACGCGGCGGCGGCCGGCTTTACCTTTGCCGGTGGTGCCGGCGCCTCTTCGGGCACGCTGGGCAAAGGCGCCTTTGGCTGGGTGCGGAGCGGGTTAACGCTTGCGACCACCTTGCCCCAAAGCTGCGCCTCTTCAGGGCTGAGTCGGCGCGGCGGCATTGAGACGCGCGAGCGTGCCCTTGGGCACAAGGATCCAGGCGCGCCCCTTGCCTTGCATGCCGCCGGCGATGCGCGCGGCCTCTTCGCCGGCGCCCCAGAAGGTGTCGAAGCGATTGGAGCCCTTGATCGCGCCGCCCGTGTCCTGCGCGACCCAGAGGCCGCTTGCTTCGGGCCGGTCCATCTCAAGCAGAACCGGCGCGCCGAGCGGCACGAACTTGACGTCGGCAGCCACCGTCGCGCGTCCGGTCACCGGCAGGCCGAGCGCCCCCAGAGGGCCGGGGCCGGTCAGTTCCTGAAAGAAGATGTAGCTTTTGTTCGCTTGCATGATCGCACGGCCCTCATCCGGGTTGGCGCGAAGCCAGGCGACGATGTGCTGCATGCTGGTGCCGCCGGGCTGGAGCAGGCCCTTTTCGCGCATCAGCCGGCCGATGGCGAGATATTCGCGGCCGTTCTGCCCGGCATAGCCGATCCGCATCACCCCGCCGTCGGGCAGCCGAAGACGCCCCGAACCTTGAATCTGCAGAAAGAAGAATTCGATAGCATCGGCCGCATAAGCAAGCTCGAGCCCGCGCCCGGCGAGCGCGCCGTTCTCGATTTCGGAGCGCTCGTAATACGGCACAACCACGCCGTTCTCGAGCCGCCCCCGTCGCGGCGTGCCGGCTGCCGCGGCGGTGGCCGCGTCCACTTCAACGAGATCGGGCGGCTTGCGGTACACGGGCACGTCGCAGCCGGGCTGCGGCGTTCGGCAGCCCCTGATTTCCGGCTCGAAATAGCCGGTTGCGAACGCCTTGCCGTCTCCGACTTCCAGCGTTTCAAAGCGCGACTGGAACCAGCCGAGCGCCGTTGCTTCCGATTGCGCCGCCGCTTCAGTGCACACACCTGCCCAATCGGCGGGACGGGTAAGCCCGCTCACGTCCTCGCGCTTCACGAGCGCGGGGCAGCTGATCCGAAACGCCTGGAGCGCGCGGTTCGCCTGATCTGCGGTAATCCCGGAAAGTGCCGGTCCTGCGCGGACGCCGGCTTCCACGGCGGTCTGCGGCCCCGGCGGCTGCGGCGCCGGCGTTGCGGCGGGCGCCGCAACTGGCGGCGGAGTCGCGGCCGGCGGGATTATCTTCGGCGCGCAGCTGGCGAGGCCCAGAAGTAGGATTGCGCCGAGGGGAAGTTCATGAAGTTCACGAACTCGAGCAAAACCCGGCCGGGCGCTCCCACCCGTCAATTTCAGGCCATCGGGCCCGGCGACAATAGATGTTTTGGATGATTCGCTGCCCCGCATCGGCGCAGGATAGCCGCCACCCTATCGTGTAGGAAAACGATTAATGCGGAAGCGGCGGCTCAGGCCTCGTCGGTTTCCACCAGCAGCCAGTTCGGATCGCTGCTGCCGACGGTGCGGCGGAAGGTCCAGACGTCGTGGGTCGGCACCGCGTCGGTCAGCGTGCCGGCAATCACCTGGCCCTCCGCATCGCGGGTGACGGCGGAGATGTCGGCGTCGAAGCGCATGTCGATCTCGGCCACGCGCCCGACGAGACGCGCGTCCTGGATCACCGCCCGCTCGATCATGATCAGGCGATTGTCGAGGCGGTGGCCGGCCGCTTCGCGCTCGGCGATCGCGGCTTCGAACGAGGCGAATACTTCGCTCGCGGCGAACTGCCGCAGTTCCTCGCGGTCGCCGCGCCAGAAGGCTTCCAGGATCATCCGGTAGGCCGCCTGCGCGCCCTCCACGAAGCGGGCGACATCGAAGGCCGGATCGGCGGTGACGATGGCGCGGATGCCGTTCGCCGCCGCATCCTCGAACGCCATGCCGCTTGCCTCGGGCCGCTCGGCGACCATTTCGGGCGTTGCGGCAACGGGCTCGGCGGCGGTGCCGGTTTCGGCCGGGCGCAGGATCGGCTGCTGCTCGGCACCGGTGCGGCGGCCGAGGACAGAGTAGAGGCGCAGGCCGACGAACAAGGCCACCATCGCCAAAAGCACAATCTCAGTCACTGCATTCTCCGCCACTGTCCCGCCTTACATAGGCGCGGGAGCGGAAGGTTTCAAATAGCCGCCGGTTCCATCGCGGGGAGGCCGGTCGCGAGGTCGCGCCCAGGTGAAGAGCGGCTGATCTCCTCCACGGGCCGTTCCCGCCGCTCCGCGAATCCTGCCCAAGGCAGCGAAACGATAGCTGCCCTGGCGCCAAAACAAGGTGGGTTTGGGCATACGTCTTCTAAGTCACAAAACGGTTTGTTCTCTCTCGTCACAGCACCGGTTCACACGGGATCTCCCTGAGACTTTCGCGACAACTACGCAGTTACGATCTTTTTACATTGACAGACCCGAACCTTGATATACTCATCACGTGGGGCGACGTAACCGATGCCGCCTGAGTCTCTGTTACGACCAAGGGGAGGAAATCTGTGAAGCGCATTTTGTTTTCAGCAGCTACGTTGCTTGTCGTCGCTATGCCGATTGCCAGCCATGCGGCACCTGTCACTTCGGTCGTTATCGACAATGCAACGACCAAGGCAGTATAGAAGCAGGTGATCTGTATCGACGTTATTGTCGTAACTCCTGAGGGAGAATTTCCTGGTACTCTCTGCTACGCGCAGGGCGGCCGGATCTAAGACCCCTTTTACTTGTATGTCGAGGAAGGTGT
This sequence comes from Allosphingosinicella sp., assembly GCA_036386995.1. Classification (GTDB taxonomy): domain Bacteria; phylum Pseudomonadota; class Alphaproteobacteria; order Sphingomonadales; family Sphingomonadaceae; genus Allosphingosinicella. Next base: position 3,763 of record DASVUO010000115.1, read on the forward strand.
CGCTTGATAAGCGCACCTTCCTTGATAGACTTGGTAGCGGCCCAGTCGGGTCGCTTAGTTTAGTAA
>DASVUO010000116.1:0-15246 GCA_036386995.1 Allosphingosinicella sp.
CGCGAATACCGTTGGAGTGGTTGGTCGGGCAGAAAAGCCGGTCAGCCGCGGCGGATCCTCAGTACCGCGCCCGCCCCGTCACTCCACCGTGACGCTCTTTGCGAGGTTGCGCGGCTGATCGACGTCCGTGCCTTTGCAGACGGCGACATGGTAGGCGAGAAGCTGCACCGGGATCGCGTAGGTCAGCGGCACGATCAGCGGGTGGACCGCCGGCATCTCGATGGTGGCGAGCAGGCGGTCGTCGCCCGCCGCGGCGAGGCCCTCGGCGTCCGAGATCAGCACGACCTTGCCGCCGCGCGCCTGGACTTCCTGCATGTTCGAGATGGTCTTCTCGAACAAGGGCCCTGAGGGGGCGAGGACGATGACGGGGACGTGCTCGTCGATCAGCGCGATCGGGCCGTGCTTCATCTCGCCGGCGGCATAGCCTTCGGCGTGGATGTAGCTGATTTCCTTGAGCTTGAGCGCCCCTTCCAGCGCCATCGGGTAATCCGGACCGCGGCCGAGGTAGAGGACGTCGCGGGCCTTGGCGATCAAGGGGGCCATCTCGCGGATGTCATCGTCATGGGCCAAAGCCGCGTTCATCGCCGCGGGGGCTTCGGAGAGATGGGCGACGATGTCGCGCTCTTCTTCCGCGCTCAGCCGGCCCTTGTCGCTTGCAACCTTGGCCGCGAGCGCGGCCAGGACCGCAAGCTGGCAGGTGAAAGCCGTGGTGGAGGCGACGCCGATCTCCGGGCCGGCGCGGGGGGGGAGGAGCAAGTCCGCCTCGCGCGCCATCGAGCTGGTGGGAACGTTGACGACGACGGCGATGCGCTGGCCGTTCTCGCGCGCGTGGCGAAGCGCCGCGAGCGTGTCGGCGGTTTCGCCGGACTGGGAGATGAAGAGGGCAAGCCCGCCCTCCTCCAGCACCGGCTGGCGGTAGCGGAATTCCGACGCGATATCGAGTTCGACGGGGACGCGGGCGAACTGCTCGAGCCAATATTTGGCGACCATGCCGGCGTAGAAGCTGGTGCCGCAGGCAACGATGGTGATCCGCGGCACGTCGGCGAAGGAGAAATCCATGTCGGGCAACGCGACCTGCTGCTCGAACGAGCGCAGATAGGATTGCAGCGTCTGGGCGACGACCAAAGGCTGCTCGAAGATCTCCTTCTGCATGTAGTGGCGGTGATTGCCCTTTTCGATCCGGGCGGAGGAGGCTCCGGAGAGGATGATTTCGCGCTCCACCGGCTCGTTGGCGCGGTTGAAGATTTCGGCGCCCTCATTCGTGACAACGGCCCAGTCGCCCTCGTCGAGATAGGCGATGCGCTGGGTGAGGGCGGCGAGCGCGAGTGCGTCGGAGCCGAGATAGGTCTCGCCGTCGCCATAGCCGAGGGTGAGCGGCGCGCCCATGCGGGCGCCGATCAGAATGCCTGGATAGTCGCGGAACAGGATGGAGATCGCGAAGGCGCCGTGGAGAAGCGGAAGAACGGCGGCGACGGCCTCCTTGGGCGCGAGGCCGCGCTTCAGCTCGCGATCGACGAGGTGGGCGACCACTTCGCTGTCCGTCTCGGAAAGGAAGACGCGGCCTTCCGCCTGCATCTCTTCGCGCAAGGGGCGGAAATTCTCGATGATGCCGTTGTGGACCAGCGCCACGCCGTCGACGATGTGCGGGTGGGCGTTGCCGACCGTGGGCGCGCCGTGGGTGGCCCAGCGGGTGTGGGCGATGCCGACGGTGCCGGGGAGCGGCTCACCGGCGAGAACGGCGGCAAGGTTGTCGAGCTTGCCTTCGGCGCGGCGGCGTTCGAGTTGGCCGTCGACGAGGGTGCACAGGCCCGCCGAGTCATAGCCGCGATATTCGAGGCGCCTGAGGCCGTCCATGAGCCGAGGCGCGACTTCGCTGGCGCCGACGATACCGATAATTCCGCACATAAGAATCTGCCCTGGTGATGGTTTCGCGCTTCCTAGTGCGCGCGGGCCCGCTGTACCAGTGGGCGCTTACCGGCGGTTCAAACACTTGACGGGTGCGGCGGCGCGGCTAGCATCCCCCCGAATAACGGGGGTTGTCATCATGGTTTTGAAGCGCTTTGCGCCCGCCGCGGCGGCGGCGATGTTTGTGCTGTGCGGCGTGCCTGCCGCGGCACAAGAGGCGGCTCCGGCGGCAACGGCCGAAGCCGCTCCGGCAGTTGACGCGCCGTGCTGCGCCGTTGCCGCGCTTACGCCCATCGAGATCGAGATCGGCGAGGATCTCAGCAGCAAAAGCAGCAAGACGCGCGACAGCTTCCGGTTCACGCTTGCCGAGCCGCTGATGAGCGGCGACCAGCTGGTCGCGCCGGCCGGAACGCCGGCGTCGGCGAGGTCGTCCACGCCGCCAAGGCAGGCATCGGCGGCAAGGGCGGGGAGCTCATTTTGGCCGCCCGCTACCTGGAGATCGGCGACACCAAAATTCCGCTGCGCAGCCTGAAATATGGCCGTTCGCAAGGCAAGGACAGCAGCGGGACGGTTGGAATGGCAAGCTCCGTCGCGGCGGCGGTGGTGCCGGTGGCGAGCGTGGTCGGCTTCATGATCAGCGGCGGCGAGGTGCGGATACCGCAGGGGACGCGCGCGACGGCGAAGGTCGCGGCGGAGACCGTGCTGCCGCCGATCAAGTGAGAAGGTTCAACGGGAGGGAACACCAATGAGAATGACGAAGTTGATGGCCGTGTGCGCGCTCGCCGCGCTGGCGGTGCCGAGCTATGCGGCGGCGCAGGACACCAAAAAGGCTGAGAAGACGGCTGCGGCTGTGCCGGCGCCGGCGCCGGGCATGGGCCAGGTGGTGTTCTACCGCAGCTCGATGATGGGCGCGCTGATCAGCTGCCGCGTGCATGAAAATGGCGAAGTGGTGAACAAGCTTCCGCCGGGCAAATATTTCATCCACCAGACAACGCCGGGCGCGCACGAATATTCGGTCAAGAGCGAAGCGAAGGACACGATCCGCGTCGAGGTCGAGGAAGGCGAGACTCAATATGTCCGCTGCGCGATCGGCATGGGCATCGGCGTCGGCCGGCCGAACCTGTCGCCGCAGAGCCGGGCCGACTTCGACAAGCGCCGCAAGGGCCTCGACCTGCTGCCGCCTTACAAGGGCGACAAGGACAAGGATGACGACGACAGCGACGCCAAGAAGGGCAAGTCGGAAAAGAAGAAGGGCAAGTAAGCCCTCGCGCTACGCCTGAGACGAGAGAGGCCGGCTGGTTCAGCCGGCCTTTTTCTTTGCGCTCATGGCGGCGCGGAAGCGGGCGGCCCAGCCGGACTTGGCCTGCTGCGCGCCGCGCGCGACGGCGAGGGCGTCGACCTCGACGTTTTGGGTGATGACGGAGCCTGCGCCGACGATGGCACCGGCGCCGATCTGGACGGGCGCGACCAACGCGGTGTTTGAGCCGATAAAGGCCCCTGCTCCAATGGTGGTGCCGTATTTGAAGAAGCCGTCATAATTGCAGGTGATGGTGCCGGCGCCGACGTTGGCGCCCTCCCCCACATCCGCGTCGCCGATGTAGGAAAGGTGGTTGGCCTTCGCGCCCTTGCCGAGCCGCGATTTCTTGACCTCGACGAAATTGCCGACCTTCGCCTTTTCGCCGATCTCCGCGCCGGGGCGGAGGCGGGCATAGGGGCCGACTTCCGCGCCCGTGGCAACGGTGGCGCCTTCCAGGTGGCTGAAGGCGCGGATCCTGGCGCCGTCCGCGACGCGCACGCCTGGGCCGAAGACGACGTTCGGCTCGACCACCGTGTCGCGGCCGATCTGCGTGTCATGAGCGAGCCACACCGTCTCGGGCGCGATCAGGGTGACGCCGTCGGCCATCAGTTCGGCGCGGCGGCGCTCCTGCCAGAGGTTCTCGAGCACCGCGAGCTCGGCGCGGCTGTTGACGCCCGCCACTTCGTCGGGATGCGTTTCGATCACCGCGGAGGTGCGGCCGACGGCGGCGGCGAGCATGACGATGTCGGGCAGGTAATATTCGCCGGCGGCGTTATCGTTGTCGACGCCGGAGAGGAGCGGCCAGAGATCGGTGGCACGGGCGGCCATGAGGCCGGAGTTGCAGAGGTCGACCGCGCGCTCTTCTTCGCTCGCGTCCTTGTGCTCGACCATCTTGCGGATGGTGCCGTCGGCGTCGGCGATGATGCGGCCGTATTTGAGCGGATCGGCGGGACGGAAGCCCACCACCACCACCGCCGGTGCGTCGGGCGAGGCGAGGCGCTGGAGCATGCGGGTCATGGTCTCCGGCCCAACCAGCGGCGCGTCGGCGTAGAGGATGAGGACGTCGCCTTCGAAGCCGGCCAGCGCGCTTTCGGCCTGCTGGACGGCGTGGGCGGTGCCGAGCTGGGGATCTTGAACGACCACGTCGCCGCCGTGGCGCTGGACCAGCGGCTCGACCTGCTCGCGGCCGGCGCCGACCACCACCACCGTACGAGCGGCGCCGAGGCCGTCGACGGTGGAAAGGAGATGCTCAAGCATCGGCCGCCCGGCGATCGGGTGAAGGACCTTGTGGAGATCGGACTTCATCCGCGTTCCCTTGCCGGCGGCGAGGATGATTGCGGCGAACGGGCGGGGGGCGGTGTTTTCCTGGCTCACGGCCGCGCCTTTCGCACGGAAATCTTGCCATTTCCATAGCGCGCCGCCACAGGCCCGGGCCGATGAACCCCCTCCCCTTCCGAACCATCGCCTTCGATCTCGACGGCACGCTGGCCGATACGTCGCCCGACATCGCCGCCGGGGTGAACCGGGTGCTGGGCGTGTTCGGGCGGCCAGCCATTCCTGCCGACGTAATTCGAGGGCTGATCGGCGACGGCGCAAAGTCGTTGCTGCGCAAGGCGCTGTCCGTGGGCGGCGAGGCTCCGGACGCGATGGTGGACGAGGCGTACCCGCTCTACCTCGACTTCTACGCCGCCGACATCTGCCGGGGGACCAGGCCCTATCCGGGTGTGGAGGCGGCGCTCGATGCGCTGACGGCGCAAGGCGTCGCGCTGGCCTTGTGCACGAACAAGCCGGAGCGGCTGACGGCGCTGCTTGTCGAGGCGCTTGGGTGGGAGGGGCGGTTTGCGTCTTCCGTGTCGGGCGACTCGCTCCCGACCCGCAAACCGGAACCGGCAATGCTGCACGAGGCGATCGCGCGCGGCGGCGGCGGGCCAGCCGCTTACGTGGGCGATTCGATGGTCGATGCCGAGACCGCCCGCGCGGCGGGGGTGCCGTTCGTGGCGGTCAGCTTCGGCTTCTCCGACCGCCCCGCCAGCACCTTCGGCGCCGACGCGGTGATCGATCATTTCGACGCCCTACCTGACGCGCTTGCTCACTTGGCGGCGAGGAACGCCTTCAGCTCGCGCTGAAATACCTCGGGCGCGTCCCACATGATGAAGTGGTAGGAATTGGGCACCTGGGTGATCTTCGCTTGGGGCGCATTGGCGAACGAGGCGCCGTAGAATTGCGCCATCTGCTCGTCCGTCACCGGCGCGGCCGGCGAGCGGACCCAGAGGACGCTGACCGGCACCTTGATGTTCTTCAAGGCTGGCCGCTGATCGAGCAGCATCAGATCGTACATCGCCTGCGCGGACACGGCGGCGTCGCTTTCCAGGGAATGCTTGACGGCAATGGGACGAAGGCTTTCCGTCTTCACCATCGACGCGATGGTCTGCTCGGCCATCGGCTTGCGGCCCTCGCCCGTGCCCGACCGGATCGCCGTGCGCATCTGTTCGGCGAAAGGCTTCACGGTTTCGGGGGTCGCCGTCGGGCCGCCGAACAGGGCCGCCATGAAGGGCATCATGTCGACGACCATGATCTTGGACGGAAGATCGGGGTATTTGGAGGCGACGAGCATCGCCCAGGTACCGCCGAGGCTGTGGCCGACGATCGCCGGCTGCTTGAGCTTGGCTTCGCGGATGTAGCGGGCGATCTCGTCGGCCACCGGCGCGACGACTTCGCCCGAGGCATTGGCGCCGGGTGCGCGGCCCGCGAAGCCGGCGACATGGACGACGTGGTAGCGGTAGCCGGGCAAAGCGTTGATCGTGCTGTTCCACACCTCCGGCGAGGAGCTGAGGCCGGGGATCAGCACCACGTCCGGCCCGGAGCCGCGAACGGTGACGCCGATGCGCTCGCTCGCGAATGCTGGTGCCGGGACTGCGGCTGCCTTGGGTGCGGCGGCTGCCTTGGGTGCGGCGGCGGCCGAGGGGGCGGCGAAGGCGGTGAGCAGAAGTGCGGCTGCGATGGCTTTCATGAGGTCAGTCCTTTGGTTGATGCGGGTTGGGGAAAACGTGTTCCACCGTCACCCCGAAGGCGCCGGCGATGCGGTAAGCGAGATCGAGCGACGGATCGTGCCGCTCGGCCTCGATGGCGTTGATCGCCTGGCGCGAGACGCCGATCAGGGTGCCGAGCTGCTCCTGGGTCCAGCCCATTTCGGCGCGAAGCACGCGCAGGCGGCTCTTCACGGCCGGGAGTCGCGGATGAAGGGCGTGACGATCCCGAACGCGCCCCAGTAGAGCGGGTAGACCAGCCACATCGGCAGATCGATAAGCCCCAAGAACTGCTCGGCGGTGCCGGCGAGGACCGCGAGCGTGATCGTAAGCCCGGCTGCGGCGACCATGCGCTTGGCGGTGATGCCGCGGATATATTCGTCCTGACGCGCGACGAGGTGGTAGGCGGCGATGAACTGCCCGGCGACGGAGAGCGCCAGCAGCAGGGACAAGGCGCAAAGCGCGGCGAATGGCAGCCGCCCCTCTTCGCTGCCCCAGGTCATCAGGCCGATGGTGAGGAGGAACAGCACCCACAGCAAGGAGGAGCCGATCACGTAGGGTCGTGAGGAGGGCCAGCCGTCATCCATGGAAAGTTCTCCTCACGTGATGTCAGGAGTACTTTACTTAAAGACAGGTGAGCCTGTCAAGCGTCAGCGGCGTGCTTTCGTCCAGAGATGCCGTGCGAGCATCAGAGGCGGCATGCGAAGCCAATGGGAGCGGATGTAGAAAGCGATCCGTGTGGCGCAGCGCCGCTCGCGGCCCCAACTGTCGCGGGCGAGGAGCCGGCGGATGTAGAGCGAGTCTGCGGCGCGGGCGCGGCCGGCGAGATTTGGATCGACCGGTGTCTGGTAAAGGCGCCGCGCGAGGCGGAGGGCGCGGGCGGTGTGGGGGGCAAGCTGGTGGCGCGCGGCGCGGGTGCCGAGGCGGTTCCAGAAGCCATCGGCGGCGGCGAAGTGGCGGAGCAGGCGGTCGATGTCCCAAAGGTTGCGCAAGCCCCCCGCGAGGTCGCCATCGGCGAACAGGTGCGCGGCGGCGTGGAGGATCATGTCTTCCGGGCTGAGGATGCGCATGCCGATCGGAAGCGCAACGCTGTCCGCGACCAGGGCCGCGGCGTCGGGCGTGGGGCGGGCGGTGGGCGGGAGGATCGTGTGGTGGACGTCTATCATCCGGTCCCGCTCGCGGTGAATGAGCGGCGGGAGTTCGTGCATCCACTGCTTGTAATAGAGGTGGTCGTAGGGGTCTTCCTTGACCCATTCCCAGCCCGCGGCGAGCAGGGCCGCTTCGGCTGCGTCCAGCCGGTCGCGGGGCACGAGGATGTCGAGATCGCCGATCGACCGCCCCTCCCCCGCCGGCAGCCTGGCGGCGGCGTAGGCGGTGCCCTTGAGCAGGATCAGCGGAATGTCACCGAGCGCGCGCTGCGCCATTTCGGCTTCCCACAAGGCCTGGGTTCGGGCGTAGGCGGCGTCGCGGCGGGCATCATCGAGGATTGGAGCGACTTCGGCCGGAACCGGCACATCCGCCAAGCGGAAGGCGAGGCTGCCGAGGAGACTTTCGGCGCGGGCGGTGCAGAGAAGTTCCGTCCAGTCGACGACATCGCTTACGCGCGCGGGATCGGCGAGGAGGCGGGTGAGGAGCAGGGCCGGCTTCACGTCCCGGCGCTCCATAGGGCCTCGATCAGCGACGCGGCCTCCGCACCGCTCGCGTAGTCGATGCCGAAGGCCGGGACGGCGGTGACGAGGCCGGTGAGGGCTTCGAAGCCGCGGCTGCCGAGCGCGACGTAATTGGTGGAGGCTTGGGTGAGGCGAACGAAGGTCTCGGCGGCGCCGACGGGACGGGTTTCCGGTTCGAAGTCGCGGCCGAAACGGGGGAAGAGGATCAGCGCCGGGCGTGCCGGTTCGGCCATTCGGGCGATCGCGTCGGCGGGCGGGCGGAGGTGGCGGATCGTGCCTTTGGGGGTGCCCTTGAGCACCGGGCCGAGCCGCTCTGGCGCGGCGTTGTCGAACAACGCGAGCGACTGGTTCTTGAGGCTGATCGCGCGCGGGAATGGATGAATGAGGCCGGTGTCGGGATCGTGCAATGCGAACTCATCGCCCATGAAACGCCAGCCGCTTTCGCCGAGCAGAGCCGCGAGCGTCGACTTGCCCGCCCCGCTATGGCCGGTGAGGAGAAGCGCGCGGCCGTTCCGCTCCACACAGCCGGCGTGGAGGAGGAGGAAACGCTTCTGCCCAAGCGCCATTTGGAGGTTCATGCCCATTTCGGCGGCAAGCAGGCCCTGCGCCAAAGGGAGCGGCGCGGCGTCGGGCAGGCGGTAGTCGCCGTGGATCGCGACGGAGGGGCGGACGAAGCGGCGCCAGGGCTTCTCCGGCTCCAGGCGGACGGTGAAATCGGCGACGCCCCCGGGCTTGGGATAGGGCGCATAGAGTGCCGCGAGTTCGGCGATCGGCTGGGGCCAGGCGGAGCCAATGCGGAAGCTTACCGGGCCGACGCGCAGGTCCAGCCGGTGCTTCATGCCCGCCGCACCAGGCCCGCGGTCTCCAGCTCCGCGAGCCGCGACGCCATTGCGGCGGGGGCATCGCCCGCTTCGACGTCGAAATGTTCGGCGATCCGCTCCAGCACCTCCTCGGCGGTGCCGGGGCGGCCGGCGAGCGCGACGAGGATCTGTGGCGCGGGCGGCGCAAGGAGGTGGGTCATGCCGGAGGGAGCATGAAAAACGGCGGTCAGGGTCTCGAGGGGAACCGCGCGCAATTGTTCGGGCGGATCGGCGACGAAGCGGGGACCGGCCATGCCGGCCGTGGCCGAAAAGGTCAGCGCGGCATCTGCAAGGAGGCGTAGCAGGTGAAACCGCTCATCCCCGCCTGCAGACGGCGAATATAGTTGGTGTAAGCCTGCGCCGCTTCGGCATCGAGGCCGGCGGGCGTCGGGCCGCCGTTGAGCAGGGCCCTCGCCTCCTCCCCCGTGATCGGACGCGGCGCGGGCGGAAAGGCGCCCTGGGTTCCGGCGGGAACGAGCGTCCCGTCGGCGGCGATATGGCTCCCGGCCGGCGCTTCGGGCGCGGGCACGGGGATTTCGCAGTTCAGCACCGAGCCGGCGGTCTGGGCGAGCGCCGGGCGGATCGTAACCACGGTGGACGCCGCGGCGGCGCCGAGCGCGAGCACGACCCGGCGGTTCGGCATCTTCATGCCGCCATCATCTGTTTTGCCGGTTTCGTCGCTCATCGTCTGCCCGCACTTATGCCTATGGTCTTTCATAAGCGTAAAGGCTTCTCGCGGCGAGGCGAAGCGCGCCCAGCCTCGTCCCGGTGCGAGACAGGGAGAAAAATCGTTGCGGGGTCGTTTGATGGGCGTGCCGCCGGAGTAAGGGCGGCCCCCAACAAGGAGGATGCTTTCATGAAAACCCTTTTGTTCGCCGCCGCGCTTGCGCTCAGCGGCGCCGCGATCGCCCAGACCGGCAACACGGTCGCCGACCCGAGCCAGAGCAGCGGCCCGCGCGGTGTGACCCAGCAGGGTACCGATCCCAACGGCGAAGCGTGCAGCCCCGCGGGCTATAACGCCGGCGGCGGCGGCTATCCCGCGTGCAGCGGCGATATGGCCGGAACCAGCGGCGGCAGCATGGCCGGCGGAAGCATGGCAAGCACGGGCACATCGGGCGGCACGATGGCTGGCGGCGCGATGGCGGGCAATATGCCGGCCTGTTCGAAGACGGTCACCGACCGCTGCACCCAGACCTACGAGCGCGGCGTCCGCCGCCGCTAATCTGGGCACCAATCATGGAGAGCGCGCCGGCCTAAGCGCCGGCGGGCTTTCCGTGCGCGCCCGTTTCGCTTAGTTCGCCCTCCTTATTCAGCGAGGGGAGCCAAGCATCCATGACTATCCGTTTCGAAGGCCGCGTCGCGATCGTCACCGGCGCCGGCGGCGGCCTTGGCCGGGCTTATGCGCTTGAGCTCGCCCGGCGCGGCGCCAAGGTGTTGGTCAACGATCTCGGCGCGACACGCGACGGCTCGGGAAGCTCGGACGCGGCCGCCAAGGTGGTCGAGGAGATCCGGGCCGCCGGCGGAACGGCGTTGGCGAACGGCGCCAGCGTCACCGACGCGGAGCAGGTCGAAGCGATGGTCGCCGCCGCGCGGGAGGCCTGGGGCGGCGTTCACATCCTGATCAACAATGCCGGCATCCTGCGCGACAAGAGCTTCGCGAAGATGTCGATCGAGGACTTCCGCGCGGTCGTGGACGTGCATCTCACCGGCTCTGCGATCTGCACCAAGGCGGTGTGGGACGGGATGCGGGAGCAGGCTTATGGCCGCATCCTGATGACGGCGAGTTCCACCGGCCTTTACGGCAATTTCGGCCAGGCCATTTACGGCGCCGCCAAGCTCGGCCTCGCCGGCTTCGCCAAGACGCTGCACCTGGAAGGCGCCAAGTACAATGTGCGGGTGAACACCATCGCGCCGACGGCGGCGACGCGGATGACCGCGGACATCTTCCCGCCCGAGATGCTGTCCTTGTTCAACCCGGAGAACGTGGTTCCCGCGGCGCTCTACCTGGTCAGCGAAGACGCGCCGTCCAACATGATCGTCGGCGCGGGCGGCGGCGTCGTGCAGGCGGCGTACGTGACGCTGACGCCCGGCTACGCGCTTCCCGAGGGCCGCCGCACCGTTGAGGAAGTGGCGGAGAATTGGGCCAAGGTGATCGACCGGACCGGCGAGATCGTACCCGGATCGGGGGCCGAACAGGCGATGCTGATCCTGCGCACCTTGCAGGGCGGTGGCTGAAGCAGACGGTGATTGGAAGGGCGCCTTCATGTGGCTGATCGGCCTGTTCGGGCTTCTGGTGAATCCAGCTATCGTAGCTCCCGCCATTATGGTTGGCGCTTTGGCTAGGCGCTGGTGGCATCTGGTGCCGGGAAGCGTGGCGCCACCGTTCGCTTTCTTCTACTTCAGTCGTGAGTTGATCGGTGGAGAGGTCGTGCAAGCGCTGATCGCCTCGGCGCTTTTGGGAGTAATCTGGAGTGTGGTGACGCACTCCGTTCGCCGTCACTTGACCAGCTGAGCGGCGCACTAACACCCCCCTGTCCGCTGACGCACTTGCTGTATTGATACACCAATACACCTATGCTATGCCTCCCGTACAGGGAGGGAAAAAATCATGTATTCGGAAACCGATATCGAGGCCGCGGTGGCCGCGGGGGCGATGACCCCCGAGGCCGCGGCTGCGCTTCGCAACTACGTCTCGTCGCAGCGCTCCGCGCCGGCCGTGGACGAGGAGCATTTCCGGCTGATCACCGGCTTCAACGACATCTTCGTCGGCATCGCCGCCGCGATCCTGTTGTTCGCGGTGGCCTGGATCGGCCAGTCGATCGGACCCAAGATCGGCGATGACGGCCCCTCGCCGTTCGCAGGTCTGTTCGTAGCCGCGACGGCCTGGGGGCTGGCCGAGTTCTTCACCAAGAAGCGCCGCATGGCGCTGCCCAGCATCATCCTGCTCCTGGCCTTCACCGCCGGCGTCGCGATGACCGCCTTCACGACCATCGTCTTGGGCTTCGGTGAAGACATGTTCGAGGACAGCGAACGGGCGGCGGCACTGGCCGTGGCTGCGTCCGCGGCAATCGCTGCCGGCGCGACCTGGTTCCACTGGAGGCGCTTCCGGGTGCCGATCACCATTGCGGTCGGAGCGGCGACGCTTGTCGGCCTCGTGATGGCGCTGATCGCGTCCGCCGTCGCAGACAGCGGCGACCAGGTGATCGAGAATACGCTGCTCGCCACCGCTCTGGTGCTGGGGCTTGGCGTGTTCCTGTTCGCCATGCGCTGGGACTCCTCCGATCCGCGGCGGGAGACTCGCCGTTCGGACGTCGCCTTCTGGCTCCACCTCCTGTCGGCGCCGCTGATCGTTCACCCGATCTTCTCGCTGCTCGGCCTCAACGACGGCGATGCGTCGATCGGCGAAGCGATGGTGGTGCTGCTCGTCTACCTGCTGCTCGGCATCACCGCCCTCGCTGTCGACCGGCGCGCTTTGCTGGTGTCGGCGCTCGCTTACGTGCTGTTCGCCTTGATCAGCCTGTTCCGCGAGTTCGGCGCGGTGGAGCTCAACATCGCGCTTGCCGCCTTTGTGATCGGCTCCGGCCTGCTGCTGCTGTCGGCATTCTGGCACAATGTCCGCCGCTCGGTGGTGCAGCCGCTTCCCGCGGGCTTGCAGTCGCGGTTGCCGGTGCTCGACAGGCCGTCGCACGCGGCGGCCTGACACGCCACGCGGTTCGTTAAAGAAGGGCCCTTCCTGCTTCGGCTGGAGGAGCCCTTTCTTTTGGCTGCTGCAAAGCGGAGGCCTCGTCCCTATCTGGAGGCCATGGACGAACAAGCGCCCCAATCAACCGCCGCCCCGGCAAGCGACGGCCGCTTCCGCTGGATCATGAAGTGTGGCTGGAAGGGCCTGTGCCCGCGCTGCGGCGAGGGCCGGATGTTCAAGTCGTGGCTTCGGATCGCCGAGCGTTGCGAGGTCTGCGGGCTCGACTACCGCTTCGCCACCCCGGACGACGGCCCCGCCTTCTTCTCGCTCTGCGTCGTCGCCCTGCCGCTGATCGCGATGGTGGTGTGGCTGGAGGTGGCGTTCGAGCCGCCTTTCTGGGTGCACCTGATCACGTCCGTGCCGTTCATGGCGGCGGGTACCCTGCTCCCGCTCCGGCCGATCAAAGGCTTTCTGGTCGCCTCGCAGTTCGTCAACCGGGCGCAGGAAGCCGGGACCCAGAACCTCTGGTCGCAGCTTCACGGCACCCAATCGGGCACCAACGACTTCGATCAATAAGGCCTGCTCAGCCTGCGACGACTTTCAGCAGCCGCCGCTCGATCGGCGACAGCAATGGCCCGAGCTCGTGCCCGCGCCGCAGCACCGTGCCGGCTTCGTTGACCAGCGCCCACATACCCTGCCGGTTGCGCAGCGCCGGGCGCTTCTCGATCCGGTATTCGGGACGTTCGGCCGCGCGTCGGAAGGCCCAGAAGGCGGCATGATCGCGGCCGAATTCCAGCGCATAATCCTTCCACATGCCGGCCGCGACCATGCGTCCGTACAGGTCGATGATCCGGCCGAGCTCCGCGCGGGTGAAGCCGATCTGCGGCGAGGAAGGCTTGGGGAAAGGGTGAAGCGTGCCCATCAGGCCCTGTCGCGTTCCTTGCCGCCGCGCTCCTTGCCGTCCCGCTCCTCGAGAAGCGCGGCGAGGCGCTTGCGGAGCTGCTCGACCTCGCACTGGAGTAGCTCAAGCGTCTGCGTCTGCGGATCGAACATCTCGGAGCAAGGCGTGCCGTAAGGGAGGAAGTTGGCAGAACTGCGCTCGGCTGCGACCAGGGTGGAGCGGGCGGGAATACCGATCATGGTGGCGCCTTCCGGCACGTCCTTGGTGACCACCGCATTGGCGCCGATGCGGGCGCGCTCCGCGACCTTGATCGGGCCGAGCACCTGCGCGCCCGAGCCGATGATGACGCCGTTGCCGATCGTCGGATGGCGGTTCCCCGCCTCCCCGCCCGCCGGGTTGGTGCCGCCAAGGGTGACGTGCTGGTAGACGGTGACGTTGTCGCCGATCACCGCCGTCTCGCCGATGACGACAAAGCCATGATCGATGAAGAAGTTGGCGCCGATCACCGCGCCCGGGTGGATGTCGTTGCCGGTCAGGAAGCGGGCGAAGTGGTTCACCAGCCGGGCAAGGAAGTAGAGCTCGCCGCGGAACAGCCAGTGGGCGACGCGGTGCAGGCCGACGGAGAGTACGCCCGGGTAGAACAGGACCTCCCAGCGCGATCGCGGCGCCGGATCGCGGGCCTTGATGGAATCCAGATACGCAACCAGCCCCGAAAACATCAGCGACCCTCAACTCCGCTCAGCGCGCCAAGATAAGGCGGGACCCTGCGAATTGCCAGCCGACGCGCCAAGTTTCCGCTCCGGCGCTTTTCGCTTGCGCTTGCTCAGGCGCGCCAAGCAAAGGGGATTTCACCAGCAGCGGCGCCCGGGGGGCCATGTTCGACCTGTCCAGCATCGGCCTTGCCGACCTTTTGCCCTTTATCGCGATCGGCTTTGCCGCGCAGATGATCGACGGGGCGCTTGGCATGGCGTTCGGGCAGATTTCGAGCACCTTGCTGATCACCATGGGCGTGCCGCCGCATTTAGCTTCGGCAGGCGTGCATACGGCGGAGACGTTCACCACCGCCGTTTCCGGGATCAGTCACGTCCTCCATCGCAACGTCGATTGGAAACTCTTCTTTCGCATCGCGATCCCCGGCATGATCGGCGGCGTACTCGGCGCTTATGTGCTCACCCAAATAGATGGGAACACTGCCAAGCCTTTTGTGCTCGCTTACCTCACCGGCTTAGGTGCCTACCTCTTGTGGCGCGGAGCGGCGCACAAGCACACTGAGCGTGAGCCCAAAATTGTGGAGCCGCTCGGCCTCGTCGGCGGCTTCCTCGACGCGGCGGGCGGCGGGGGATGGGGCGCGGTGGTGACGTCGAACCTGCTCGTCCAGGGAAGCAGCCCCCGGAAGACGATCGGTACGGTGAACACGGCCGAGTTCTTCCTCACCGTCACCATCTCGGCGACCTTTATCGCGACCTTGGGATGGGAGGCGTTCACCGTTGCGACTATGGGGTTGCTGATCGGCGGCGTTGCGGCGGCGCCGTTCGGGGCGTTCGTCGCCAAGCGCGTCGATCCCGACCTGCTGCTGACGTTGGTCGGCATCATATTGACGCTGAGCAGCGGCTACGGCCTCTACCGGGCGCTGAGCTAGGGCACGGGCGGATGGACCCGCTCGCCGCCTCCATGCCGCCCGAGGAACTCCGCCAAGCAATGCGCAAGCTGGGCTACCAAACCCATGGCGACCTTGCCGAAGCCATCGGGGTGAGCCGATCCTCCGTCAGCTTGTGGGTGCACGGGAAAGTCGGCGTGCCGCGACCGGTGGCGATGCTGATCCGGATGATGGTTTCGGCGCAGCGGCGCTCGTTCTAGGCGCGGGGACGCGCGTCCAGCGCGACCAGTGCAGCCGGATCGCGTCGG
>DASVUO010000117.1:0-5035 GCA_036386995.1 Allosphingosinicella sp.
CGACGGTGGTAGCGGAGGCGTTTCCCGCCGAGGGAACCTCGCTGCAACGCTACGCCGCGCGTTTTGCCGGGGCGGAGATCAATTCTTCCTTTCACCGATCGCACCGCGCGGCGACCTGGGCGCGCTGGGCGGAAAGCGTGCCGGAGGATTTCCGCTTTTCCGCCAAGCTTGCAAAGACGATCACCCACCAGAAGAAGCTGGTCGAGTGCGAGGATCTGGTCGCGGCGTTCGTCGAGGAAGTGGCGGGGCTGGGTGCGAAGCTGGAGATCGTGCTCGTGCAGCTGCCGCCGAAGCTCGCCTTCGACCCGGCGGTGGCGCGGGCGTTCTTCACCGACCTTCGCGGCCGCACCGGCGCTCTCATCGCCTGCGAGCCGCGCAACGCGAGCTGGTTCGAGGCGGACGCGGACTCGCTTCTTGTCGAACTGGAGGTAGCGCGGGTTGCAGCCGATCCGGCGATAGTTCCCACCGCGGCGGTGCCCGGCGGCTGGCGCGGGCTGGATTATTGGCGGCTGCACGGATCGCCGGTGATGTACCGATCTGAATATGGCGCCGACCGGCTCGATGCCTACCGCGCCGCCTTGGCTGAGGCGGAAGTCGCCGGGCGCCGCGCATGGTGCATGTTCGACAATACAGCCTCTTCAGCGGCAACCGCCGACGCGCTGCACCTGATGAGCGCGTTGGGGGCAACATCGTATTGACAAGAGTGTAAGCAATGCGCAGCATCCCTCAATGACCTACAGCCACTCGATCGGGATCGCGCCGGGCGACATCGACCATATGGGGCACGTCAACAACAGCGTCTATTTGCGCTGGGTGCAGGATGCGGTGGTGGATTATTGGCAGGCGGTGGCGCCGGCCGAAGCGGTCGCGGCGCACCTCTGGGTCGCGCTGAAGCACGAAATCACTTACCGCCGCCCGGCGTTCCTCAACGACATCGTCGTCGCCGACGTCATTGCCGAGCAGGTACAGGGTGAGCGCGCTTTCTTCTCGACGGTGATCCGCCGCGGCGAGGAAGTGGTCGCCGAGGTTAAGAGCTGCTGGTGCTGCCTGGATGCGGTCACCAAGCGGCCGGCCCGGCTTGCCCGCGAGGTGGCGCGGCGGTTCGTCCCCGATTGATCGCCCGGATGGCGCGAGCGCCCTTTACGCGGTGCCGCGGCCACTGATAGGTTCCCGTTCGAACGGGCACGGGGGACCAGAATGTTCGAATATTTCACGGAAACGCTGCCGCACTTTCTCGCCTACTTCGCGGCGGCGGTCGCGCTCGCGGCGGCATTCCTGGCAATCTACGTCGTTATCACGCCGCACAAGGAATTCGAGCTGATCCGCGCGGGCAACAACGCCGCGGCGGTGCAGCTGACCGGCACCTTCTTGGGCTTCTGCATCCCGGTGGCGATGGTGATCGGCCACTCGGTGAGCATTCCCGACATGCTGCTGTGGGGCGCGGTCGCGGCGATCGTGCAGCTGCTCGTCTTCTTCGTCATTGCCCGTTTGCTGTTCCGCTCGATCTCGCAGCGGATCACCGAAAGCTGCGCGGCGTCGGGCATCTTCGTCGGCGGCATCGGCCTGGGGATCGGAATCCTCCAGGCCGCCTGCATGGTTCCTTGAGCAAGCACCGGGAGCCGGAGCGATGAAGAAGCAGATGTTCATGACGACCGCGATGGCGGCGGCGCTTGCCGGCCTGCCCGCCTGCTCGTCCAACAACGACTGGAACGGCGAGGTGATCGCCGACCGCGACACCGCCGTCTGCGTCGATCAGGAAGGGAAGCGCGTCGACGACGACCGCTGCGGCCGCGACCACTACCATGGCGGTGGGATGGGGAGCGCGTTCCTTTGGTATTATATCGGGCGCAGCGCGGCGGTGCCCTATTACGGCGAGTCAATCCGCGACCCGCGTTACGCGCGCTACGCCCGCTACAACAGCTTCACGCCCCGCGCAGGCGTTTCCTACGCGCGGGCGCCGGCGACCACGCGGATGACGCGCAGCCAGGCGGTGTCGCGCGGCGGCCTCGGCTCGAGCTCCAGGCGCTTCGGCGGCAGCGGCCGGTCCTGAGGCGGGGATGGAGCGGCACGCGGTTGCGCCGCGCGAAGGCTGGCAGGGCATCGTCGAAGGCCAGGGCCTGATCTGGCACAGCGAAGGCGACCAGGCCTATTGGGACGAGAGCGCTTATTATTCCTTCAAGCTCGCCGAGGTGGAACGGATCGAGGAAGCGAGCGAGGCCGTGTTCGACCTCTTCCTGGAGGCCGGCGACAAGATCGTTTCCGATCCCGAGCTGATGGAGCTCTTCGGCATTCCCGCTTTCTGCCACAAGCCGATCAAGGCGGCGTGGAAGGCGGAGCCGCCGTCCTTGAACTACGGCCGCTTCGACTTCGGCTATAACGGGACCGGCGAGCCCAAGCTGTTCGAGTTCAACTGCGACACCCCTACGTCCCTGCTGGAAGCCTCGGTGATCCAGTGGGAGTGGAAGGAACAGCTCTTTCCCGAGCTCGACCAGTTCAACAGCCTGCACGAGAAATTGCTCGGCCGCTGGGCGGAGCTGAGACCGCGCCTGTTCGGCCAGCGTATCTGGTTCACCCATACCGCCGACCCAAGCCACGAAGACACGATCACCACCACCTATCTTCGCGACCTCGCCGACCAGGCGGGGCTGGAGACGCTGGGCGTGCTGATCGACGACATCGGCCTCGACGGCGGCGGGCGGACCGTCGACCGGGACGACCAGCTGATCACCGCCATCTTCAAGCTCTATCCGTGGGAGTGGATCGTTCGTGAAGCCTATGGCCCGGACATCGTCCGGCACCTGCCCGACACGCTGTGGATGGAGCCGATCTGGAAGATGATCTGGAGCAACAAGGGGATCCTCCAGATCCTGTGGACGATGTTCCCGAACCACCCGAACCTGCTCGCCGCATCGGTGCGGCCGGAGCGGATCGGCGGGAGCTATGTCGCCAAGCCCTTCCTCGCCCGCGAAGGGGCCAACATCGAAGTGGTGGAGAACGGCAAGACCCTTGCGCGCAGCGGCGGGGAGTATGTCGAGGGGCTCACCATGTATCAGGAGCTCTACCCGCTTCGCGACTTCGGCAACGGTTATCCGGTGATCGGAAGCTGGGTGGTGGACGGCGAGGCCGCGGGCATGGGCGTGCGCGAGGATGGGCTGATCACCGGCAACCGCGCCCGCTTCGTGCCGCACGTGATCAGGGGCTGAGGATATGCAGAAGCTTCGCGCGGCGACCGATACGCTGAAGGAACTGGCGGCGCTCTATGCCGGGCTGATCCTCGCCTGCACCGCGGCGTTCATGTGGCTGGAGGGGCAGGATTTCTCGACCAGCTTGTACTGGGCCGGCGCGACCGCGACCTCCACCGGCTATGGCGACATCACGCCGAAGACGGTGAGCGGCCAGCTGCTCGCATTCGTGCTGATGCACGCGTCGGTGTTCTGCATCGCGCCGCTCATCATCGTCCGGCTGGTCGACCGGCTGAACGAAAATCGCGACGCCTTTACCCATGACGAGCAAGTCCACATCCTGGAGGGGCTCGCGCGGCTGGAAGCGGCCGTGGCGCGGCTCGAGGCGGAGCGCAGGTCGGACTCGAAATAACGGCCGGAGCATCGCTGCCCCGGCCGTCTTCTTCGTCAGCGCATGCCGCTTACCAATAGCGGCTGCGGATCACCTGCAGCACGCGGCCGGTGCGGACGTTGACCAGCAGGAGATCGTCGCCGTAGCGGATCCACTGTTGGAAGCGGCCCGGCTGGCGGACGCCGAACTGGCCGTAATTGCTCACGTGGTAGCGCGAGCCGTAGAAAGCCGGACGCAGATTGTAGCCGACGCCGACCGGACGGTAGGACCAGTTGCTGTAGGGCGAGACGTAGCGCGCGGTGCGGCGGCGGTCGGCGCGGTCCTCGCGCAGCTCGCGGCGGGCACCCTGAAGCTCACGGCGTTCTTCGCGAACGTCGCGGCGGTCGCCGAAGCGACGGGCTTCGCGAAGCTCCTGGCGTTCTTCGCGCACTTCGCGGCGGTCGTGGCGGATCTCGCCGCGCGACTGGGCGGAGGCGGCGGAGGGGATTGCGACGGCGGCCATCAGGCTCATCAGGATCAATTTTCGCATGTGACACTCCAACTAAACACGATCCAATCGGCTGTTTCCGATCGTTGGAGCCCTTATGCCGGGGCGACGCTGAACCTGCCGGGAACGCGCCGTTCATCGGCCAGACGGGAAGCGGGTTGACGTTAACGTAAGGCCGGGGCAAGCCGCAGCCACGCCATTCAAGCCGGAGACACGAGATGAGCCCGATCACCACCACCCGCCACGGCGATATCCTGATCGTTACCTCCAACAACCCGCCGGTGAACGCGCTGGGCATTGCGGTGCGCGAGGGCCTGGTCGCGGCGATGGAGGAAGCGGACCGGGACGAGGCGGTGAAGGCGGTGGTGATCGTATGCCAGGGCCAGACCTTCTTCGCCGGCGCCGACATCACCGAGTTCGGCAAGCCGATGCAGATGCCGATGCTGCCCATGGCGGTGGACCGGATCGAGGCCTGCACCAAGCCGGTGGTGGCCGCGATCCACGGCACCGCGTTCGGCGGCGGCCTGGAAGTGGCGCTTGCCTCGCATTACCGGGTGGCGGTGCCGTCGGCGAAGCTCGGCGTTCCGGAAGTGAAGCTCGGCCTCCTGCCCGGCGCGGGCGGCACGCAGCGGCTGCCGCGAGTCGCGGGGGTGCGCAAGGCGCTGGAGATGGCGGCGACCGGCAACCCGATCGGCGCCAAGGAAGCATACGAAGTCGGCCTCGTCGACCGGCTGATCGAAGGCGACCTCCTCCAGCATGCGGTCGCCTACGCCGACGAGGTCAAGGACACCCGGCCGATCAGGAAGTCGAGCGAGCTTGACGAGAAACTCGCCGAAGCGCGGGCGAACCCGACGCTGTTCGACGATTTCCGCAAGGAGAATGCCCGCAAATTCCGCGGCTTCGACGCGCCGGAGTACAACGTCCGCGCCATCGAGGCGGCGGTTGCCAAGCCTTATGCGGAAGGCGTGCAGGACG
>DASVUO010000118.1:0-2663 GCA_036386995.1 Allosphingosinicella sp.
GCCGAGTTCAACCTGCTCTACGACCGCGGCACGTTGTTCGGCCTCAAGACCGGCGGCAATGTCGATGCGATCCTGATGAGCCTCCCCCCGCTCGCCACCTGGAGCTGAGCGGGGGGGGCAGGGCTTACGCGCTTTTGCAGATCGCGCCGCACTTGGCCTCTTGGATGGCCTTGCCGATCGTGTCGGCTTTCGGCTGAAGGTCGGCGGGCAGACTGGCGCGAAGCTGGCCAAGCGCGCCGATCACCTGGGTACGCTCCGCCGGGCCGAGGCCGAGGGCGAAGTTCGGCGCGTCTTTCTCGATCATGTCGAGGATCCGCTTGCGGCGCTCCAAGGGGAAGGTCGGATCGGAGGCCATCTGCACCATGCCGAGGATCTGGCCGAACATGCCCTGCCGAACCTGGCCGATCGCCGCTTTCTTGTCGGGCGCGGCGCTCTCCGCCTCCCCGTCGAGATAGGGCATGTGGGCGGCGTTGCAGTGGGCGGCGAACAGCAAGGGCGTGAACATCTGGTCCATGTAGGCGCCGATATTCGCTTCCATTTTCTGCTGCTGGGCAGGGCCGGCGGTGCCGCTGGTGCCAGCGGCGGCATAAGCGCCGACGATCGCCGCCGCCTTGCCGCAGACGGCCTTGAAGCTGTCGAAGCCGTCGATGGGCATCGCGTCGGTGCCGAGGGCGGTCATCGCCTTGCCGGCCTGCGCTTCGAACGCCTGCACCGTTGGATCGTTGGCGGCGGGCATCTCCGCCTTGGCGCCGGGCGAGCCGGTCTTGGCGATCAGGGCGTCGGCGGCTTTTGCATAATCGTCGCGCGCGCTCGGGGCGGCGGCTGTGGAGTTACCATCAGACTCGCCGCAGCCCCCAAGGACGAAAAGAAAGGAAGCGGCCGCGCAGGCGGTGAAAAGGCGATGGTTCATGTGGCAATCCCCCAAGCTGTTTGCCCGCCGATCATAACGCTGCCGCCACGCTCGTCCAGAGAGTGCGGCACGGCGCGCGAGGGACTCAGCCTTCCGTTTTGAGACGTTCGGCAAGCGCCGCGATTTCATCCGGCTCGAGAAGCCAGGTACGCGTTTTGCGCCCTTCGCGGTGGACGGGTCGGGTGAGCAGGACCCGCGCCTGCGTCTTGGCGTGGGCGTTGAAGATGGCGAAGTGCATCGCGCAGTCGCGGATCGTGCCGATGATCGGCGCCTTTCCGTCGAGGTCGATCATGGTTGCAGGCTCGTCGAGGCCGATCGCGGTCACGCTGCATTCTCCCGTGTTGGTCTTCGCCGCCCACTAAAGCGGCGGCGGCCGTTGGCAAGCCGGCGGTTGGCCCGCTTGCATCGCCCGCCGCCCTCCGTCATCGCCGCTTTATGGCTTTGATCGACATTCCCGCCGGCCACCTCGGCACGGTGGTCACGTTCCTTGAGATGACCGAGCGCCATCCCCTCCGGCCGCTTCCCACCTCGCCGCTTCGGCTCGAGCGGTGGAAGGTGCCCGATCCCGCCAAGTACCGGATGCTGTTCGAGCGGGTGGGCGCCAAGTGGCTCTGGTATTCGCGGCTGCTGATGGACGATGCGCGGCTTAGCGCCGAAATTGCCGAGGTCCACGCCGTCACCGATCGCGCGGGGGTGGAAGTCGGCATGCTTGAGCTCGATTTCCGCACGGACGGCGAGTGCCTGATCCGCTTCCTGGGGCTGGTGCCGGAGCTTGCCGGCAAGGGCCACGGCGCCTGGCTGTTCGCGCAGACGATGGTGCTGGCGTGGCAGCCGGGCGTGGCGCGGGTGCACGTCAACACGTGCAGCCTCGACCATCCGGCGGCCTTGCCGGCGTACCTCAAAGCCGGCTTCACGCCCTATAAGCGCGCGTTCGAGACCTTTCCCGACCCGCGGCTGGCACGGGTGCTGCCCGCCGGGGCCGCGCCTCAGATTCCGGTGCTGCCGGGCTGAGGCACTGCGCCCTGATCGGCACGAGCGGCGAGCGCCCGGTAGATTGCGGCGTAGAGGAAGATCAGCACCACCTGCAGGATCGTACTCCCGGCAGTGGAGACGATCAGGCTGAGCAGCCGCGCAAGGTCTCCCGACACAAGGACGCGCACGATCACCACGATGATACCGCCGACGACGCTGGACAGAATGAAGCCGGCCACGAAGACGAGAAGGAACAGCCCAAGCACCGCCCAGCCGTGCCGGCGCGTCAGTGCCCAGCTGCGGCCAAGCGCGGTGAGCGGGTTGCGCTGCCCCTCCGCCACCATCACCGGCGCGATAGGGAGAAAGCGGCCAAGCAGATACAGGCCGGGCACGACCAACAGCAGCACGCCGATGATGATCGGAATCGAGGCGATGAGGTTCGCCAGGAAGTAGAAAGGCAGCAGCGCCAGCGCCGCGGCGATCGCGCCGCCGACCGCGATTCCGGGGCTTCGGAAGACCAGCATCAGGATCGACAGGGTGCCGGCCATTCCGCAGATCCCGCTGAGCAGTATCCATCCGGCATTTCCGGTGAAATATTCGGTGAACTGCCGCGCCATCTCGTTCGGATCGCTGCTCTGCGGCATCGGCAGGAGGTAGGAGACGAGCAGCGCCGGCAGGAACAGAAACACGCCGGCCAGCGCAACGGCGAGCGAAGCGTGGGCGCGAAGCAGGCGAACCGTGTCTTCCCAAATCGCCGAATAAGAAAATCGCATGGTGAGCC
>DASVUO010000119.1:0-8061 GCA_036386995.1 Allosphingosinicella sp.
TTCGAGCAGGTCCACAGCCAACTCGCCGAGAATCGCGTCAACCTGCGCGCCCGCCGATACCTGCGCGATCTTCGCCGCGACGCAGTTGTCGACTATCGCTGATCCGGACGGGCGGCCGCTGGCGCTCGCGCTCGGCGACCCTGCAGGCATCGGACCGGAGATCGCCGCCAAGGCGTGGGAGCGGCGCACCGAGCAGGGGCTTGCGCCGTTCTTTGTTGTCGGTTCCGCGGAGGCCATTGCCGCGGTCTGGAACGGCCCGGTTGCTGTGGTCGAAGGACCGGAGCAGGCGCTTGCCATTTTCCACGAAGCCTTGCCGCTGATCCGGATCGCGGGCGGCGGCGATGGTGTGCCCGGTGAGCCGACCCTGGAAGGCGCGCGCAACTCTCTGGACGCGCTTGAACTTGCGGTTGGGCTTGCCCGCTCAGGCGCAGCCTCGGCCATCGTCACAGGTCCGGTCTCAAAGGCGCAGCTTTACGCGATCGGCTTCAGCCACCCGGGGCAGACCGAGTTCGTCGCCGAACGCTGCGGCATCGCGGCCGACATGGTGGCGATGATGCTTGCAGGCCCGACGCTTCGCACGGTGCCGGTGACCACCCACATCGCGCTCAAGGACGTTCCTTCGGCGGTGACGGAGGAGCTGATCGTCCAGCGCGGGCGGACCACCATCCGTGGCCTGAAGCGATTGTTCGGGATCGACCGACCGCGTTTGGCGGTGGCGGGGCTCAACCCGCATGCCGGAGAAGACGGCGCGCTCGGCCGGGAGGAGATCGACGTGGTGATGCCGGCGATTGAGCGGCTTCGCGAGGAGGATGCGGAGATTATCGGGCCGTTGGCGGCCGACACCATGTTCCACGCGCGTAAGCGCGCGACCTACGACGCGGCCTTGTGCCTGTATCACGACCAGGCGCTTGTTCCGCTCAAGACCCTGCATTTCGACGAGGGCGTGAACATCACGCTCGGCCTTCCCATCGTGCGTACCTCGCCAGACCATGGCACTGCGTTCGGGATCGCCGGACGCAACGAGGCGGAGCCGGGCGCGATGATCGCCGCCTTGCGGCTCGCCGCCGATTGCGCGCGCCGCCTCGGCCAGGCGTGAAGCCGCTACCGCCGCTTCGCGAAGTTATCCGCGATCACGGCCTCACCGCGTCCAAGGCGCTGGGGCAGAATTTCCTCCTCGACGAGAAACTGCTCGACCGTGTCGCAGCGGTGCCCGGCGCTCTGCAGGGGCAGCGGGTGTATGAAGTCGGGCCCGGACCGGGTGGCCTTACCCGGGCGCTGCTCCGCGCCGGCGCGGAGGTGGTGGCGGTGGAGCGGGACCGGCGCTGCCTGCCGGCACTGGCGGAGGTCAACGAGGCGTCTGGCGGACGGCTGCGCGTGCTCGACGCCGACGCGCTCAAGATCGACGAGCAGGCGGAGGCCGGCGCGGGCGCGCACATCGTCGCCAACCTGCCCTACAATGTCGGAACGGCTTTGCTGGTGCGCTGGCTTGGCGGCCAGGCGTGGCGGCCGTGGTGGGCATCGCTCACCCTGATGTTTCAGGCTGAAGTCGCCGAGCGGATCATCGCCAAGCCGGATACGTCGGCGTACGGGCGCCTTGCGGTGCTTGCCCAGTGGCGAAGCGAGGCGCGGATCGCGATGAAGGTCCACCGCTCCGCCTTCGTGCCGCCGCCCAAGGTGATGTCGGCGGTGGTCCACATCGTGCCACGCTCCGCACCCGCAGGCGTGCACGCGGGCACCTTGGAAGCCCTGACTGGTGCCGCATTCGGACAGCGGCGCAAAATGCTTCGGCAAAGCCTCAAGGGGCTGCCCGGCGCGTTGCAGGCGCTGGAGGAAGCGGGCCTAGACTCCGCACGTCGAGCGGAGACGCTCACCGTTGCGGAGTTCGTCGAGGTCGCGCGGCGGATGAAGCCCGCGGCTTAGTTCGGCTTCGGCGCGGTCGTTGCAGGCGGCACGGTGGTGGCGGGTGCCTGCGCCGTCAGCACATCAGCGGGCGGGCCTTTGGCGATGGCTGCGGCGAGCGTGTTGGCGGGGCCGCAGGGCGCCGAGCACAATGTCTTTACCCGCTCCAGGTTGCGGCGCGCGCGCTCAACTGCGCCGCGTTGCACATAGGCTTCGCCCTGGCCGGCGATTGCGCTGACGTCGTTGGGCTCGAGCTTCAGGGCCTCGTTGTAGAAGCGGATCGCCTTGCCTGGGAGCTTCTGCGCCATGGCGACGCGGGCGAGGCCGGCATAGGCCTGACGGTTGCGGGGATCGACGGCGAGAGCCGTTTCAAGAAGATCGATCGCCTCGCTGTAGCGTGCGGCGTTGTTCAGCGTCTGCGCTTCCTGGGTCAGCGACACGGAGCGCGGATCGATCTGGTCGTCCGGCTTCTGGCCGTGGCCGGCGCTTGCCATGGTCGCCAAAGCGATTGCGACGCTGAGTGCAATGGGCGTGAAGCGCATCAAAATCTCCATAAGCGGGCCGCGCGGCAGACTAGCATGGCGCCCGCCACCGCGCGACGAAAAAGCCGTCCGTGCCGTCGTGGCCGGGGGTAAGTATTCGCCCGGGTCCGGCCACGCGTCCAGCCTTCATCGCAAGCGGTTCCGAAACCAGCGATGAACGCGCGGGCAGCGCATCGGCCTGCCAGCGCCCTTCTTCGGCAAGAACCGAGCAGACGGCGTAGACCAGAATGCCGCCCGGCTTCACCAGTTCCACAGCAACATCAAGGATATGCGCCTGGAGCTTCACAAGCCGCGACAGGCGATCCTCGTTGAGGCGCCAGCGGGTTTCCGGGTTGCGGCGCCAGGTGCCGGTGCCCGAGCATGGCGCATCGACCAGCACCACGTCGGCGCGGGCGCGCAAGTCGGCGAGGGCGTGCATCTCGCGGTTGGGGTCGAGAAGCAGCGGTTCGACTATGCGTACCCCTGCCCGCTCCAGCCGCTGCGGCATCTGGCCGAGCCGCCTCTTGTCGGTGTCGCACGCGACGAGGCGGCCCTGGTTTCCCATCTCGGCGGCCAAAGCGAGGGTCTTGCCCCCTGCCCCGGCGCACAGATCGATGGCGGTGAAGCCCGGCTGCGCCTCGCAGGCGAGCGCAAGGAGCTGGCTTCCTTCGTCCTGCACTTCAACAAGGCCGGAGCGCCAGACATCGGTTTCCTCGACCCGATAGCCTTCGGGGAGGCGAAGGCCGAGCGGCGACAGCGGCGACGGCGTTGCTTCGGGAATGGCGGCAAGCGCTTCCTCGCGGGTACCCTTCAAGATGTTGACGCGCAGGTCGAGGGGCGCACGGGTGAGAAGCGCCTCCACCTCCGCCTGATCGAGCAGCGGATCGAAGCGGCTGCGCAGCCATTTCGGCGCCGGGCCCCAGGGCGCGGGCTTTTCATCCGGCGTCACCGGCGCGGGCGCATGGGGCGAGCCGTCGAACAAAGCGAGCAGCTCGGCCTCGTCCTGCGCCACGCCGAGCATTGCGGCGCGGCCGGAGGCGGGCCGCTCGCCGGTGCGGCGGATGGCGCGGTAGACGAGCTCGCGCACCGCGCGGCGGTCCTTGGAGCCGGCGAAGCGGCGCGTCTTGAACCAGCGCTGGATCAACGTGTCGGCCGCCGCGCCGCCTTCCTTCGCGGCGTTGGCGATCTCGTCGAGCAGCTCGATCGCCGCCTGGATCCGCGCGGCGGGCGTCATCCTTGAGTCGGGTAGTTGGGAGCTTCGCGGGTGATCGCGACGTCGTGGACATGGCTTTCGCGAAGCCCCGCATTGGTGATGCGAATGAAGCGGGCGCGGGTGCGCAGCTCCTCCAGCGTCTCGGAGCCGGTATAGCCCATCGCCGCCTTCACCCCGCCGACGAGCTGGTGGATGACGTCGCGCGCCGTGCCCTTGTAGGCGACTTGGCCCTCAATGCCCTCGGGAACCAGTTTGAGCTGATCCTTGATGTCTTGCTGAAAATAACGATCCGCCGAGCCGCGCGCCATCGCGCCGACCGAGCCCATGCCGCGGTAGGATTTGAACGCGCGGCCCTGGTAGAGGAAGGTTTCGCCCGGCGCTTCCTCGGTTCCGGCGAGGAGCGAGCCGACCATTACTGCGGAGGCGCCGCCCGCAAGCGCCTTGGCGACGTCGCCGCTGGTGCGAAGGCCGCCGTCGCCGATGACGGGCACGCCGCTCTTCTCGGCTTCCTCGGCCGCGTCCATGATCGCGGTGAGCTGCGGCACGCCCACGCCCGCGACGATGCGGGTGGTGCAGATCGAGCCCGGGCCGATGCCGACCTTTACCGCGTCGGCGCCGGCGTCGATCAGGGCGCGGGTCGCTTCGGCGGTGGCCACGTTGCCGGCGACGACCTGGACGGAGTTGGAGAGCTTCTTCACCCGCTCAACCGCGCGGGCGACGTCGCGGTTGTGGCCGTGGGCGGTGTCGATCACGATCAGATCGCATTCTGCGTCAACCAGAGCCTCGCTGCGTGCAAAGCCCTTGTCGCCGACCGTGGTTGCGGCGGCGACGCGCAGGCGGCCGGCGCGGTCCTTTGTGGCGTTGGGATAGGTGACCGCCTTTTCCATGTCCTTGACGGTGATCAGCCCGACGCAGCGGCGGTCCTCGTCCACCACCAGAAGTTTCTCGATGCGGTGCTGGTGGAGCTGGCGGCGCGCTTCGTCCTGGGTGACGCCGGGGGACACGGTGACAAGGTTGTCGCGGGTCATCAGTTCGGAGACCCGCTGCGACGGATTTTCGGCGAAGCGAACGTCGCGGTTGGTGAGGATGCCGACAAGGCGCCTTTGCCCGCCGAGCACCGGGATGCCGGAGATGCGGTGCTGCTTCATCAAGGTGAGCGCGTCGGCGAGCGTGGCGTCGGCGACGATGGTAATCGGATCGACCACCATGCCGCTTTCGAAGCGCTTCACCGCCCGCACCGCAGCGGCCTGCTCATCGGGCTCCATGTTGCGGTGAAGGACGCCGAGGCCGCCGAGCTGGGCCATGACGATCGCCATGTCGGCTTCGGTCACCGTGTCCATCGCGGCCGACAGGATCGGGATGTTGAGCGCGATTTCGCGCGTTACCCGGGTGCGGGTGTCGGCGCCGCTCGGCAGCACGCTCGACTCGGCGGGCTGGAGGAGGACGTCGTCGAAAGTGAGCCCGAGGCGGATGTCTTGGAAGCGGTTCGGATCGGCCATAGAGGCCCATGGCAAGGAACGCGGCTTTTGCCAAGCCGCCGCGGCGGTTCAGGCCGAAGCGCGCGCGACGAGCCGGTGCGCCTGCTCGACGTGCATCGCCTCGATCATACGCCCTTCGAAGCGCTCGGCGCCGCCGGTTGCGGCGGCAATCAGGCGGCGGGCGGTTTCGACCTCTTCGGCGGAAGGGCCGAAAATGCGATTGGCGATGTCGATCTGGTTCGGGTGGATCAGGGTCTTGCCGTCGAAGCCGAAGTCGCGGCCTTCCGAGCACTCCGCTTCCAGGCCAGCGGTGTCCTCCAGGCGATTGTAGACGCCGTCGAAGGCCGCGACGCCTGCGAAGCGCGCGGCGATGACGACGGCTTGGAGGCTGTGGGTGAGGCCGCGCCGGTTGCTGCCGGGTGGGAGGCCGAGGTCGGCGGAAAGGTCGTTGGTGCCGGCGATAAGGCCTGCGCTAAGCGGGGCGATCTGCGGCGCTGCGAGGACACCGGCGGCGGTTTCGATCATTGCCAGCACTGGCTTTGCGGAGCGGGCGGCGACCTGCTCCATCTCCTCCGCGGATTGCACCTTGGGCAGGATGGCGAAGTCCGCCGCACTAGCCGACACGGCGGCGAGGTCCGCGTCGTGCCACGCGTCGCCGAGCTTGTTGACCCGAATGGCGACCCGGCGCCCGCCGAAACCTTCCGCCGCAGCGGCAACCGCCGCCTCCCGCGCACTCTCTTTCTCCTCCGGCTTCACCGCGTCTTCCAAGTCCAGGAAGATCATGTCGGCGGCCAAACCCCGCGCCTTTTCGATGGCGCGCGGATTGGAGGCGGGAAGGAACAGGAGCGAGCGGCAAAGGCGCAGATTGATGGGCATGAGCGGGTCCCGATTTCGCTTGGAAGCGGCCCCGCTTGCCTACATTATGCCGCCAATCGCAAGGGGAGCCGCGACGATGCTTGAGTTCATTCTTTTGACGTTTGCCTTGCTGGTCGGGCTGGTGCTGCTGACCGGCATCAAAATCGTCCGCCAGGGCTACCATTATACCATCGAGCATTTCGGCCGCTTCACCATCGTCGCGCAGCCCGGCTTCAATTATTACCTGCCCTTTTTCTATCGGGTTGGCCGCAAGGTGAACATGATGGAGCAGGTGCTCGACATCCCCGGCCAGGAGATCATCACGAAGGACAACGCCATGGTGTCCACCGATGGCGTGGTGTTCTTCCAGGTGCTGGACGCCGCCAAGGCCGCTTATGAGGTGTCCGACCTCTATGTCGCGATCATGCAGCTGACGACCACCAACCTGCGCACCGTGATGGGCTCAATGGACCTCGACGAGACGCTGTCGAAACGCGACGAGATCAACTCGCGGCTGCTCGTCGTGGTCGATCAGGCGACGGAGAGCTGGGGCGTTAAGATCACCCGGGTCGAGATCAAGGACATCCGCCCGCCGGCCGACATCGTCAACGCCATGGGTCGCCAGATGAAGGCGGAGCGCGAGAAGCGCGCCGTGATCCTCGAGGCGGAAGGCAGCCGGGCCTCCGCCATTCTTCGCGCGGAGGGTGAGAAGCAGGGCCAGATCCTGGAAGCCGAAGGCCGCCGAGAAGCCGCCTTCCGCGACGCGGAAGCCCGCGAGCGCGGCGCGCAGGCGGAAGCAGAAGCGACCCGGGTAGTGTCCGACGCCATCCAGGGCGGCAACACGCAGGCGATCAACTATTTCATTGCACAGAAATATGTCGAGGCGGTGAGCCAGTTCGCCACTTCGCCGAACGCCAAGACCATCCTGTTCCCGGTCGAAGCGACGCAGCTGATCGGCACGCTGGGCGGCATCGGCGAGCTTGCCCGCGATGCTCTGGGCAGCGGCGGTAGCTCTCCCGCCTCGCCTGCCCCGCTTCCGCGCCGTAAGGGGCCGTTCGAAGGCGGCAGCGGCCAGTGACGGACTTCGGCATCGAGCCGCATTGGCTGTGGCTTCTCGCCGCAATGGTGCTCGGCATCGCCGAGCTCATCGCGCCGGGTGTCTTCCTGATCTGGCTCGCCGCCGCGGCCGCGCTGACCGGCCTCGCGACGCTCGCGCTCGGCATCGGCCTGCCCTTTCAGCTGGTGCTGTTCACCTTGTTCTCGATCGCGGCGGTGTATGGCGGGCGGCGCTGGTACTTGAGCAATCCGGTGGCGAGCAGCGATCCCTTGCTCAACGACCGCGGCGCGCGGCTGACCGGCGAGACGCTGACGGTGGTGTCGGCGATCGAGAACGGGCGCGGCCGGGTGCGCGTCGGCGACAGCGTCTGGGCATGCAAGGGGCCGGACGCACCCGAAGGCGCCAAGGTGCGGGTCACCGGCGCTGACGGTGCTTGCCTGCGCGTGCAGCCCCTCGACATTCCTGCTCTGCCTTCCGGAGACGCCCAATGAAGATTGCGACCATTCTCGCAGCGCTGTGCACCCCGCTCGCGCTCGCCTCCTGCGCCACCACCAGCACGGTGACCGAAACGACAGTTGCCCAGCCAAGCCCCGCCGACGTCGTCGCGGCACGGCAGGCGGCGTTCAACCTCACTGCCTCTACCTTCGGGAGCATGCGCGGCGCGGTGGAAAGCGGCGCGGACGTGAAGCCGCTCACCTTCGGCGCGCGCGGGCTCAACCGCTGGGCGCAGGCGCTGCCGGCGATGTTCCCGGCAGATACACAGCTTCCCGAAAGCCGCGCCAAGCCGACGGTGTGGGCCGACCGCGCCGGATTCGAAGCGCGCGCGGCGGCGTTTCAGGCGGCGACTGCGAAGCTCCTCGCGGCGGCGCAGGCGGGCGACAAAGCGGCATTCGGCGCCGCCTACAAGGACGTCGGCGGCACCTGCGGCGCCTGCCACTCCGGCTACCGCGCCGAAGACGCGCACTAGAGACCCCAAGCCGCGCGTCGATCCGGAGCCCCGACTTCGTTCGTCCCGAGCGTAGTCGAGGGGCGCTGCAC
>DASVUO010000120.1:0-2968 GCA_036386995.1 Allosphingosinicella sp.
GGAGCGCGAGCTGTTCGCGCGGGTGCCCTACATCCAGCCCGGCACCTAGCGCCGCATTTCCCGGTCCCGCGCCGTGGTCGGCTGCTGGACGAAGCCTTCCTTCTGCCCCGGGTAGCGGCCGGATTTCGGCTCCATCGTCGCGAGATTCCACTCCGCGTCCACGAAAGGCGCCCGCGTCGCCGTCACCTTCTGAAAGCCGCCCACTTCCCTTTCGTCGTCGATGATCTCACCGCGCCCTTCGGCGACGTCGAACGTGATTCGGATTTCCTGGTGGTCACGCTCCCACGGCCTCGCTCCGGCAAAGGCGAGAACGTGGGTCTCGACCTCACTCGCCGGCAGCACCTCCAGTCCCTGCGGCCATACCGGCGGCCCTTTTACCTCAACGATTCGTGCCCGACCGGTGGCATAGCGGCCGAACATCGGCAGCGGCTTGCCCAGTCGGTCCACGGCGATGTTGTCGCGGCCGTGGAAGCGAAGGTCGCCGGCGCCGCCAATGGCCAGGAACGCGATGTCCGCGCGTGTGTCGGGTCCGCTGCGCAGCACGTTGCCGACTGCGCTTAGCTCGCCTGTCTGGTAGGGCTGTGTCCCCCATTCCAGCGCCATGAGATTGTAGTGAATGGCCATGGCACCGGGGTCGTAGATGAAGTTGTTCACCACCGCCGCCTGCACACCGCCCTTGAGCAGCGGGTTGCGCTCATGGTTGTGCGCATAAAGGTTGCGGTAGATGAGGATGCCACTCGCGTTGTCATGGATCAGCGAGCCTTTCGAATGCTCGCCCTTCGGGTGGCTGGCATGCGCCAGCCCTTCCGCCAGCAGATTGTAGGAAAAGGTAATGTTGTGGCTGGTCCCGCGTCGCCACTCGGCCGGCGTCGCCCCGGTGAAGCGGGGGCCCGAAGCGGACAGGTTCTCGTCCAGCGCCCAGATCATCGTGCAATGATCGACGATGACGTTGCTAGCCCCGACGGTGGAAACCGCGTCCGCCTCCCACCCGCTTCTCTGCGCTTGCCCGTCGATCCCGGTGTGAATTCGGATGTGGCGCATGATGACGTCGTGCGTCTTGATGTCGATGCCGCCGCGGATGATGGTGATGCCGGGCGAGGGCGCGGTCTGCCCAGCGATGGTCAGGAATGGCTCCTCGATGCCGAGCGTGCTGCGGCCCAAGTCTATTTGGCCCCCGACTTCAAAGACGACGGTACGCCGCCCCTTGCTCTCTACCGCGGCGCGGAATGAGCCGGGGCCGCTCGCATTGAGATTGGTGACGCGCACAATCGCCCCGCCGCGGCCGCCGAGCGTCTGCGCGGCCCAGCCCACCGCGCCAGGAAAAGCCTGCGAAAAAGCTGGCGTGGCGCCGAGTCCGCACAGGGCGAGTGCCGCCAGAATCAGGTAACGCATGGGAACCACCTCTCCTCGTCCCGGCCTTGACAGCTTCTTGATCCCGGCTCAGTGTCAGCCTTATGACACCGGTTACTTAGCCGGTTCAAGGCAGATGCGACCCGGAAGCATATCTGGGCGCAGCCGGCGAGAGGATGTGCGGCATTAGGCCGCTGAATAACACCCCGACCGCAGGCCCGCCGCCGCAAGATGCTCTTGTTTCGAGCAGCTTGGACACCGGTGTCATGGAACAGGTTTCGGGAGGGAAAGCACATGAACATGGGCACGTCACGCCGCAATTTTGGCTACTCGCTTTTAAGCGCGGCATCGACCGCCGCTTTGCTTGCAGGCATCGCCGCGCCCGCGCAGGCGCAGCAAGCCGAGGCTACGACTTCTGAGACGCAGGATCCGGCGGCGCAGACCGGCGTCGCTACGGCCGAAGAGGCGCCCGAGGCCGCAGAGCAGACGGGCGAAGAGATAGTCGTCACCGGCTTCCGCGCCTCGCTCCGCCGCTCGCTCAGCGAGAAGCGCGAGGCCACCGGGATCATCGATGTTATCAAGGCAGAGGACATCGCCGACTTCCCCGACAACAACCTTGCCGAATCGATCCAGCGGATTCCGGGCGTCGCAATCACCCGCGATCAGGGCGAAGGGCGCAACATCACGGTGCGCGGGCTCGGGCCGATCTTCACGCGCGTCAGGATCAACGGCATGGAAGGCCTCTCCACCACCGGCGGCGCCGATTCCAGCGGCGGCGCCAATCGCGGCCGCGCCTTCGACTTCAACGTCTTCGCCTCCGACCTGTTCAACTCGATCACCGTCCGCAAGACGGCTTCGGCCGAGGTTGAGGAAGGCTCGCTCGGCGCCACGGTCGATCTGTTGACGGCGCGGCCGTTCGACTATCGCGACGACTTCACCTTGGCCGGCTCGGCCCAGCTCGGCTACAACGACCTCTCCACCGCGGTTGACCCGCGGCTCGCCGCCCTGGTTTCGGCCAAGTTCGCCGACAACAAGATCGGCATCCTCCTCTCCGCCGCCTACAGCGAGCGCGGCATCCGCGAGGAGGGCCCCTCGACGGTGCGCTGGGAGCGGGGCACGGACAATGGCGGCTTCGCGCCGGCCTCGACGCTGCCGACCGGCGCTACCCAGGGCTTCGCTTTCTTTCACCCGCGAATCCCGCGCTACGACAGCTATCGCTACGCGACCGAGCGCCTCGGGCTGACCGGCTCGCTCCAGTTCCAGCCGAGCGACAGCACTCTTCTGACCTTCGACGCGCTGTATGCGGACTTCAAGTCGAACCGATCCGAGCAATATCTGGAAGCCATCTCGTTCAGCCGCTCCGGCACCGGCAAGCCGCAGACCGTGATCCTGCCCGGCGCAGTGGTGGACGCAACGAACAGCCTGGTTTCCGGCACTTTCAACAATGTCGACGTCCGCGTCGAATCCCGCTTCGACCAACTTTCGACCGAATTCCAGCAATATACCGGCTCGCTCCACCAGGAGTTCGGCGAGCGCGTCCGCCTCGACGTGCTGGGCGGCTATTCGCGATCCGATTTCTCGAACCCCATCCAAACCACCGTCGCCCTCGATGCGTTGA
>DASVUO010000121.1:0-7806 GCA_036386995.1 Allosphingosinicella sp.
AGCGACGATGAAGCGCACGTGCTTGCCGCTTCCGATTTCCTCGAGCAGCTGATGATGATGATCGCCGCCGAGGCTGCGGCGAAGGGGAACGATCCGAGGCGGCTGAACTGGCGCTTCTCCCTTCCCGATTCCATGCCGGACAAGACGCGGCGAAAATTCCAGAACCACCTGTCCAGCCTGACCTCCCTGATCTCGCCGGAGGGGCAGCTCGAAGGGCTGTATTCCGAAGGAATGGCGGCCGCGAAATACATGCTGGCCGGCAATTCCGGAGCAAAGGTGACACCGGGTTCGATCAACGCCATCCTCGACATCGGCGGCGGGACGACCGACATCACCTTGTGGTCGCACGACGAGCCGCTCTGGCGAGGATCGTTCCGGATCGCCGGCCAATCCTTTTTCACCCGCACCATTGTTCAGAACCCGCAGATCCTTCGAACGATCGGTCTCGGGGATTGGGCCGACCTGCTCGACCCGCCCGAGGAATCGGTTCACGTCGCGGAATATCAGGGCATCAATACCGACGACATTCCGCACCTGGCGGAGCTGCTGTTCAGCGGGCCTGCCTTGTCGAAGGCCCTGGACGACCATTGGTCGTTGAAGCTCAATCTGAAGGCCGGCGCGACCCTCAGGGCAGCGGCGCTCGTGTTCATCGGCGGGCTCGCTTATTATCTGGGCTCCGTTGCCAAAGAACTCGTCGATCAGGGCATAATCGGGCCCGAGAAGCTGGAAGATCCGACCTTTGCCTTGTGCGGCCGCGGCGCGGGGCTTTTCGCGCGAATTCACGGCCGCCTCCCCTCGAACGGCCACAGCGACGTGACCAGCGCCCTGTCCTTGTTTTCCCATGCCGCGCAGGCGGCGGGAACACCCCGGCCGCGCCTGTTCCTGGAGCCGGAGTCCAAGCTGGAGGTGGTCCGCGGAATGGTCACCGAATATGCGAACATCGATGCGCACCTCGACGCGCGCAAGGAGCCCAGATCCCAGTTCCTGCCCGCCGGCATCGAACTGACCCTCACAAACGGGTCCGCGGTTGAACCGGCGCTGTCCATCCGCGAGCCGATCGCCGGCGGGAAGGTGAAATCCGTCGCGGTCGGCCCTCTCGAGGACATGCTGCGGCGCCTGGAGGAAGAAACCGAGATCGCGATCGACCTGCGGGAAGCGGACTCGGAGGGCGCCC
The DNA here is from genome assembly GCA_036386995.1 of Allosphingosinicella sp. GTDB lineage: Bacteria > Pseudomonadota > Alphaproteobacteria > Sphingomonadales > Sphingomonadaceae > Allosphingosinicella. The sequence goes on from DASVUO010000121.1 coordinate 1,175, forward strand.
ACCGGATGATCTGCAACGAGGTTCGCGCCCATGTCGATCGCACGCGTGACGATGAGGGGCGGCTGGCCTTTGACGAGCCGCCGTTCATTACCGCCTTGCGCGCCCTGGTTGGCGAGATTTCAAAGAACGAAAACGATCCCACTCGGCGGATCGGTGTGGAGGCGAGCCAATGAGCACCAAGGTTCTGAGACTCGCCGCGGCTGCCGCGCTGGCTGCACTTTCCCCGTGGGGCACGGCGTCAGCGCAGTCGGCCAATGCGCCGAAGGCGGAACGTTCGCCTGCTCCTGCCCCGGCGGAGCAGCCTGCTTCCGAGCCCGTGGAGCAGCGCCCGGCTCCGTCCGCAGCGACCACACCCGCTGCTCCAGCGGATCCGTATGAAGCCCAGGATGCCCGGCGTTCCGCCTCGCCGGACAATTTCGCCGGGCCGGACACGGCTCAAATCGTGGAGCGGGAATTCAGGGACGAGCCGACCGCGAAGCCTGCTGAGAGCAGAGGCATATTGGGGCGAGGATGGGCAACCGACCTTGGTCTTCTTTTCCTCACGGCGCTGCTTGGAGCAGGTGCAGGAGCGTTGCTCGGGAGCCAATCTTCCAGGCGGCGTAACGCGTCCGACCTGCATCCGCTGAAAGTGCGTCTCGACTCGATCGAAACCGGGCTCCGGGCGCAGGCGAAGCTATCCTCCAGTGCCGCAAGCCCTTCGCCGCGCTCGCCTGCTGAAACGGCCCGCCAGGATTACCGCATGGAAGGCGCGCCGCGTGCGCCGCAAGCACCGCCTCCCCAGACGTCGCCGTCCGGCCAGAGCCAGGACGCCCGGACCGCACAACAGGAAGTATCCAGGCGCATCCGGCAAGCCGCCGACGATTATTGCAAGTTGATCGCAACCAAGGGTGCAAAGCCGCGGCAATTTGCCGATGCCCTTGCCGCCTTCCCGGAGGTTCTGGCTATCCAGCAGCAAGGCAGCGCCATGGTTGCGGGGCCGTACCGCGAGGGCGATGCGAACCAATTCGTCGTCGCGGCCGGCGACGGCGAGAATTTCGTGGTTCTCCCCACCTACGAATATGTGTCGGATTTCGCCATGGCGTTCTCCAAGCCGGTGATGAACCCGGAGAGCGTGCGCTTATTGTTCGACTTCAGCGAGGGCGATGGCGGCCAGCTGCAGATCGGCCAGCCGGCCGTTGTTGAGCTCGACGATACCGGCCTGTTTCACGTCATGCGTAAGGGGCAGCTGTCCGGGTTCCGAAGCTAGACCTTGCCCGACCGGACCCCTCCTGTGGCATCGCCGCTGACGATTATCCTGACCCGCGCGGGGGTTCCGGTGGAGTTGGAAAACGCCGCGGATTGGCGGCGGGCGATCATGCGCGGCCAGATCGGCAGGGAAACTTTAGTCACCGTGGTGGGTCGCGGCCCGCAGCGGATGGTGCCTGCCGAGGACGTTCCCGAGCTTGCCGCCATTCTGGACGAAGTTGAACCCAGGGAGCGGCAAGAGCAGGTGCCCGCAGTGCCGGTGCCCGATGCGCCTGTTGCCACCGTTTCGCCGCCACCCACCCGCCGCAAACGGACCCAACGCGCCTCCCCCTTCGAACCGCAGTCCGAGCCGATCGAAACCGCGGACGTCGAACAGCACGTTCAATGGATACCCGCTCCGCCGCCGCCAGAGCCTGCGGAACCGGCGTCGGGAAGCTCCGCTCCAGCGTGGATCGTTGCCGGCATCGCGATCATCATCCTGGTGGCGAGCGCGCGCAGCTGCAGTTCTTCGCCGGAGACGCCGGTCGCCGTTGAACCGGTTCAGAACGCAATCACCGATCCGATGGTCGAGGAACCCATAGCTGCCGCTCCCCTCACCTTTGAAACCAGCTTCAACTGCGAACGGGCCGCGGCAGAGGCGGAGCGGCTGATTTGCGCCAGCGCCGGATTGGCGAGAGTGGATCGGGAGCTTGCCGCTTTGTACGGCAAGGTCTTCGCCGAAGCGGCCGACGAGGAGAAGCAGGTCCTGCGCCAGGAGCAACGCGCATGGCTCGAGCTTCGCAACGCTTGCGCCAGTGAACCTTACCCTGAGAGCTGCCTTGAACGGGTCTATGCCGAACGTGCCACCGCGCTGCGAGAGCGGCCGACTGTTCCGGCAACCGGCAACGCCGAAGAGGGTACAACGGTGGACTCAGACGGCAACGTGGTACAATCGGACGGGGCCGAGCAGCCCGATACGGAGACCAACCAGGCCGAACCGGCGCGCAGCAACATCGACCTGGCTTCCTTGGTTTCCGGCGATGATTACCCCTCCTCGGCGCTTCGTTCGGAGGAACAAGGCACCACCGGCTTTCGACTGGAGATCGGCGTGAACGGACGCGTCACCGAGTGCGTGGTGACGTCGTCGAGCGGCTCATCCGCGCTCGATTCAACGACATGCAGGATCATGAAAAGCCGTGCCCGCTTCACCCCGGCCGTCGACCGCGAAGGAAACCCCATTCCCGACAGCGTTCAAAGCCGCATCACCTGGCGCCTCGGCGAGTAAGCACCTTCGCCGGCATTTCAGCGCCAGGCACACCGCTTTCTAGCGTTGTGGCCCGTTAGCGTTGTGGATCCGGGCCGTAGCCGTTCTTGCCCTGGTCTCCCGGCAGGCACATGAGGATGAGCACGATGAGCCAGCCGACGTAAGGCAGGAAGTTCAAAAGCACGAGCCAGCCGGTTTTGCCGCTGTCATGAAGGCGCCTGACCGACACGGCCAAGCTGGGAATGAAGAACAGCAAAATCGCCAGAATAAGCAGCCCGCCACCCGCGGTTGCCGATCCCGATCCGCCCAGGAGCATCGCGACAATGACGATGCCTATTGCCACAAGTACGAACCCCCAGAACTCCCGGAGCGAGGAGCGGCCTTCAAAGTCGGCATAACGCCGCAACGGCGACCAGGCGCACGCAAAGAAATCCGTCGGCTCCCGGTATCCGCCTTCCGCCGGCGCGGCCTTGTTCTGTGGGGGAGCGGCAAGATTCGCCCGAACAGCGCCGAACGTGCGGGCCTGCTTTGGCGGCGCGTTCCAGAACGCATTGCCCTCGGCTGCCGGAGGCGGCTTTCGCGCCGGCATCCGCAGCGGTGCCACGTCTCCTGCAGGCTCTTCGGCTATGTCGAGCTCCGGTTCCGCCGCCTCGGGAACGACGCCCAGCACCGGTTGAAGCCGTGCAACTTCCGCGGCTCTCAGCGTGATCGGGGTTGCACCCGGCAGATGCTGGGTCACCAAGGTCGCGGGGCGAAGCCTGCCGGCGGCAACGGCACGCTCGATGTCGCGCGCCGTGACCAGCTCAACTGGAAACCCGTTCTCCTCGAACGTGATTGTGCCTTCCGTCATTCCCTGCCCGCCCCGATTTTCGATCATTCAGTCACCGGAACCTAGCGGAGGTCCTCAGGATGTCGAGAACCTAATCGGTACCGATTGCTGTTGAAATTGCGGCAGGTTTCCTTTCGGATGGTTCCGGGAGCGCGCGGGACATGACCAGGGGATTGATCACCTACCAGGAGAATGGGTTCCCCGTTGAACTCGTCACCGACCGCGACATTCGGCGGGGGATCGAGCAAGGAAAGCTGCGCCCCGACACGGTCGTTACGCACCACGCCTCGGACGGATCGATCTCCACCCGCCGCGCGTCGGAACTTCCCGATCTCCGTCCCTTCTTCGCCTTGCCTGCCGAAGATGCCGTTGCCGAGGTGCCCGCACCTGAACCGCGGAAGGAGCGGCCGAAGGAGCCGCAGCCGGTGGTCGAATCCATTCCGGAGGTTGAGCGGCCTTCCCCGTCTGCGGGGCTGCCCGGCGAGCCTTCCAGCGAAGACGAAGACGTTCAAGACACGTTCGGATATCGGCGAGAGCCGGAGTCGGAGAGCAACGACCATGCACGCGTCGTTCTTTGGGCACTGGTCGTGACCGCTATTCTGGCATTGGCCTTCTGCAGCATTTCCAAGGGTGGTTCACCAACTGCACCGGAGGCGAACCTAAGTGAGGGGGTCCCGGCCGGATCTCCGACGGACGTGATCGGACAGGAGGCTTCCTATTGGGCGAACCGGGAAGTGCGGGCAAGGCAGTTACCCAGTACGTCCTCCAAGGCCCTGGGCTCGCTCAAGCGCGGCGACCTCATCAGAGCCGTTCAAGTTCGCGGGCCCACCGGTGCGGGAGACTGGGTGCGGATCGAAGGCGGAGAATTTGCCGGGGGATATGTTTGGGCGGCGAACCTTTCGCAAACCGCCCGCCCGGAACTTGCTTCCGAGGACGCGGAGACGAAAACGATCGCCTCCGGGAAGGCCTTGTACGCGGAGCCCGATCTTGCGGCGCCGCAGCTGCAATCGCTTGCGCCCGGCGCGCAGGTTAAAGTCGTCGGCAAGACGCAGAACGGTTGGTGGGAAATCGCCCTCGCCGGCGGTGGGGTCGGCTATCTCGAACCGGTTGCCATCGTCGCCGGCTGCCTGGGCGTGAGCTGCCGGATCCTCACGCCCGACGGTTGGGGCGGCATTCGTGCGGGAATGACGATCGAGGCGGCAGAGGCGGCTTCCGGGATGGGATTGGTCAGGCCTGGTCACTATGACGAGGCCTTCGCCGACGAGCCCGGCCGGGCGCAATCGTGCAACATCCACGGCCTTGTCGGCGCTCCAGCCAACATCAGCGTCTTTGTTCAAGACGGCATCATCACTTCGATCGGTGCCGATCTCTCCGAAGAAGGAGGAGCCGGCTCGCGGTTGGAGACCGATCGCGGTGTGGGTTTGGGCGACAGCGAAGACGATGTTCGGCGCGCATATTCGAAGCTGGAAGAGAAACCCGATATCTACTCGGAGCCTCCCGACAAGAAACTCTTCTTTCGCGGCGCTGGGGGCAACGGGATAAAATTCAGTATCGTCAACGGACGCGTTACTGAAATCGTCGTGGGCGGAGACAGCATCGAATATGTGGAAGGCTGCCTCTGAAGGTCAGCCCGCCTCAGCTTGCGGTGAAGCCGGAGCGGCGCCCATCGATCATTTGGGGCAAAAGTCGCTCCGGAACGCAGGGTCCATGCGACGCTTGCGGGCGCGGTTTCCCGCCGCTAGAGACGGCCTCGTGCAGCACGTAGGAGTGTAGCTCAGTTGGTAGAGCATCGGTCTCCAAAACCGAGGGCCGTGGGTTCGAGTCCCTCCACTCCTGCCATTTTCCTCATGAAGTAGAACGCCCCGTCAGGCGCCCGCCCTGCGCCCGCCGCGCCTCGGATATGCACGCGCCCCTCACCGGCGGCAAAGTCGCGATAGCGGACGGGCGGCTTGACCTATGTGGATGCCGAGTTCTGCGGAAGGGGTCATAAAGGACCGGCCACAAAGGAGGGTGGGTCCATGTCCGATCAAGATAGGCTGTATCACGTGGAGCGCGCCCGCACGGAGCTGGATCTTGCCTATAGCGCGCAAATGCCTGCCGTGGCGGAGGCGCATATGAAGCTTTCCGCGCTTCATATGGCCCGGCTGAAAGAGGCGGACGAGCGTTGCAGCGGGGACCTCAACGACTTCAGGCGGCGTTAGCCGGCTGCCGGCTTCGACGCTCCGATGCCCTGTCGGACGATACCCAGTCTAACTTGGGTAAGGCAGAATGCCGGAACCGTCGTTTCGCGCTGCCGTTGAGCCGATCCTGGAGGACGGACCATGGCGTCGATCGCGGATCAAAGCGTCGCCGAGTTGGGCGGGCGGAGCAGCGTTCTTGTTCGGCAAAAGCGCGATCACGTGGAGCTGGACGGGCTTCTTCAAGAGCTCAGCGCAGCCCCGGCACACGAGCAGGGGCCGATACTGCTGCGCATCTACCGGCTCGTCTTTCCGCATGCCTTCGCGGAAGAGGCCGTCTTATGGCCGGTAATCCGGCGGCTGCTGCCGGACGGGCACGCTCTGACGCTTCAGGTGGAGCTGGAGCACCAGCAGATCAACGCCCTGGTCACCGAGCTTGAAGCGCTTCCGGCCGGCTCGCCGGCGCATCGCCACACGCTCGATCGCGTCGTGCGATTGCTCAAGGAAGATGTGCGGGATGAGGAAGACAAGCTCCTGCCGCGCCTGCAGGCGGTTTTAAGCCCCGCCAAGCTTCGGTTGCTGGGCCTTGCCTGGGACCTGGTGCGCGCAATCGCCCCTACCCGGGCACATCCGATCGTTTCCCGCCGCCCTCCCGGCAACATCCTCGCGGCCTTGCCGCTGGCGTTGCTCGACCGGCTGCGCGACTCGCTCGACGCGCGCATCGGGCAGAGCGCCGGATCCGTAGGGCCTGTAGCGCGGCGGCTGAGCCTCGCCCTGCGCCGGAGTTCGCATGCGGTAGAGCGCCTTCCCGGCATGAAGCGCGGGGAAGACCCTGCGACGCGCGTGCGCGGCAGCGGCTCGAAGACTTCGCGCACCCGTTATCTTGTCGGTGGAGTCGGTTTGGCGGCGGCGTTGATCTTCGTGCGGAGCCGTGCGGGAACCGGTAGCTTGCGCCGCGCCTAAGCTGCCGGTTGGTCAGGCCGGCGGTCAGACCAGGGCGGGTTCGCCGTCCCGCAGGTGCAGATAATTGCTGTCGAAATCGCCTGCGTCGGCCAGCTTCTTCCAGTCGCCGATCATAATCCCGCGGCTGCTTTTGCGGGTGATGAGGTTCTCCGCTTCAAGCGCCTTCAACGTCCTG
>DASVUO010000122.1:0-6759 GCA_036386995.1 Allosphingosinicella sp.
CGGACGAATGCGGGAACGGAGAGACGCCCCTTGGCGTCCACCGCGTTGAGCGCGCTTCCCTGGAAGAAGTCGTCGATCTCCACGCTTTTACTGCCCCGCTCCTGCACACGAGGCTCTTCGTTCACGAAAGCGCATACACCGCGCCTTCGCGTGCCAACCGGCCGAACGAAGAAATGCCCCTAAACTTTAGAAGCCGTGGATAACATCAACGCCCCGCCCATGGAAGGGGATTTGATGCCTTTTTTGGGGATTTCATGCCGTAGAGGGGGAAAGGCGGGATTTCAGCGGTTTTCGACGGGTGCTGGACGGCTCTCTTGGTGGGCCTAAGGCTGTGGATAAGTATGTGGTTATCAACCGCTCCGAAGCAAGGGGCGGGTGGAGTCGCGGCTAGCGGGGGAGGCTGGCAAGGGTGTCGAGGAGAGCGGCAACGACGTCTGGGTTGTCCGCGGTGCCGTTTTGCCAGAGGTCTTCGCGGATGAGATCGGCGTCGGCGAGAACGATCGCCTTTCCGGCGCCGATGCGGCAATTCGCGCGGAGGCGGAACACGATTGTGCAGTGGCCGCCCGTCCCGGTGAGGCGGCCGGGGTTTTCAACGGCGAGTGTTCGGCCACCGAAGTCGATGCGGCTCACGCCTTCCGTGCCCGCTTCCAGCGTCAGGCCCCAGTGGTTGAGCAGCGGCGCCAGCAGGCCGGCGGGCGGCGGGCGGCGGATGTCGCCGAGCGGGAGGTCGCTTGGCCAGCCGAGGCGCGGATCGGTGAGGATCAGCGCCCGGCCGCCCTTTCGGACCCACGCGTCCAGCGCGACCAGTTCGGACGGGGCGAGCCAGCGCGGCTGGATCAGGAGCAGGAGCTTCGCCTTGGGCAGACGCGGATCGCTGAGCGCGTCGATCGGCTGAACCGCGAACCGCTTCTGGATTTTGGTGTAAAACGGCGCTGGCCGGGAAGCCGGATCGAAGGCGCCGCCCTCCCCCCAGACGATCGGCAGCGCCGTCATCATCAGCACTTGCGGCTTGGCGCGGTGTGAAACGGCAGTTGCCCCGCTACCCCGCCAAAGCAGCAGCGCGGCGATCAGCGCGGCGGCGGCGGCGACTACGAGCGCGACCCGCAGCCGGCGGGCCTTATTGCGCGGCAGGCTGGGCTCCGGTCTGGTTGTCGTCGGCATTACCGGGCGCGACGCCCAATTCGGCGAGCGGTTCCTTGGGCTGTGCTTCGTTGGCGGGCGGCGCGGCCGCGTTGCCGGTGCCGCTTAATTGCTGCTCGATCGCGTTGGCGGTTATCGGCGCTTCCTCGCTCGGGCTGGTGAACACCATGCCGAGCAGCACAAGCACGAACACGAAGGCGAGCCCCGTCAGTCCGATGCGTACCCGCTGCATTGCCGCTCCCGCCCAAGCCCCTCGTCTTTAGGGTACGGAAAACGGGAGTCCCGGCAAGCCCCTAATCCACGCGGGCCGCTCCAGGCCCTTCCTGCTTTTGCGAGACATTTGCAAAAAAGCGTTGACGCTGCCCGTCCCAGCCGTGAAAATCGGCGGCGATGAAGAGCAACCTCCTCCCCCTCGCCGCCTTTGCGGCGCTCGCCCTCGGTGCCTGCAGTTCGGAGCCCGAGACCGTCAACGCCGGGCCGGCCGATCCCCAGGCCGAAGCCCTCAACGCCGCCGCGCCGGTGCAGAATCTGCGCATGGTCCAGCACAGCCGGACCTTCCGCTGCAAGGACAACAGCCTGATCTACGTCGATTATTACACGGACAACACCGCCGCTGCCCGCCTCGACAAGGGTGCCCAGCCGACCGTGCTCAACGCCACCGACGGCAAGCCGCCTTACACCGCCGAAGGCTGGTCGGTGAGCGGCAACGAAGCCCAGGTCTCGATCACCGCGCCCGGCAAGGGCACGCAGAGCTGCAAGGCCTGATCGTTCAATCTCCTCCCCGGGCTGTGCCTGGGGAGGACTCTCTACCCAAGCGCCGCCGCCGCCGCTAACAGGCCGGCATGAGCCAGACCATTACGCCCGAGATCGTGGCCGAGCACGGCCTCTCCCCGGAAGAATATCAGCGTGTGCTGCACGCGATGGGGCGCGAGCCGAACATCACGGAGCTCGGCATCTTCTCGGTGATGTGGTCCGAGCATTGCTCCTACAAATCGTCGCGGCTGCACCTGAAGAAGCTGCCGACCACCGCGCCCTGGGTGATCTGCGGGCCGGGCGAGAATGCCGGCGTGATCGACATTGGCGACGGCCAGGCGGCAATCTTCAAGATGGAGAGCCACAACCATCCCTCCTACATCGAGCCGTACCAAGGGGCGGCGACGGGGGTCGGCGGTATCCTGCGCGACGTCTTCACTATGGGCGCACGGCCGATCGCGAATTTGAATGCGCTCCGCTTCGGAAGGCCCGATCACCCGCGCATGCGCCATCTGATCGCGGGCGTCGTCTCCGGAATCGGCGGCTACGGCAATTGCGTAGGCGTGCCAACGGTGGGCGGCGAGGTGAACTTCCACGCGGCGTATGACGGCAACATCCTGGTCAACGCGATGACGGTGGGCGTCGCCGAGCAGGACAAGATCTTCTATTCCGCCGCCGCCGGGATCGGGAATCCGGTCGTCTATGTCGGCTCCAAGACGGGCCGCGACGGCATCCACGGCGCGACCATGGCGAGCGCCGACTTCTCGGAAGACTCCGAGGAGAAGCGCACCACCGTGCAGGTCGGCGATCCCTTCACGGAAAAGCTGCTGATCGAAGCGTGCCTGGAGCTGATGGCGTCCGACGCCATCGTTGCGATTCAGGACATGGGCGCGGCTGGCCTCACCTCCTCCTCCGTCGAAATGGCATCCAAGGGCGGCGTTGGGCTGGAGCTCGACATGAACGCGGTCCCCTGCCGTGAGGAAGGAATGACGCCGTACGAGATGATGCTGTCGGAGAGCCAGGAGCGGATGCTGATGGTGCTCAAACCCGGCCGCGAAGCCGAGGCGGAAGCGATCTTCCACAAATGGGAGTTGGATTTCGCGGTGATCGGCCGCGTCACCAAAGCCGGGACGGACGGCGGGCATCTGGTGCTGAAGTGGAACGGGGAGACGGTGGCTGACATCCCGCTCGCGCCGCTCGCCGACGATGCGCCGCTCTACGACCGCCCCTGGGTGCCGACGCCGAAGCGCGCGCCGCTCGGCGAGACGCCGCACAGCAAGGATCTCGGCGCGAACCTCATCAAGATGATGGGCTCCCCCGACCTCGCCAGCCGCCGCTGGATCTGGGAGCAATATGACCACATGGTCGGCGCCGACACCGTGCAGCGCCCGGGGGGCGATGCGGCGGTGGTGCGGGTGCATGGGACCAACAAGGCGCTGGCGATGTCCACCGACGTGACGCCGCGTTACTGCTTCGCCGACCCTGTCGAGGGCGGGAAGCAGGCCATCGCCGAATGTTATCGCAACCTGTGCGCAGTCGGCGCGCTGCCGCTCGCCACCACGGACTGCATGAACTTCGCCAATCCGCAGCGGCCGGAGATTATGGGGCAGTTCGTCGGCTGCATCGAAGGCATGGCGGAAGCCTGCCGGGTGCTCGACTTCCCGATCGTGTCGGGCAACGTGTCGCTCTATAACGAGTCGAAGGCGACCGGCGGCGGCTCGGCCATTCTGCCCACGCCCGCAATCGGCGGGGTCGGGCTGCTCCAAGACTGGACCAGGTCGGCGACCATCGCCTTCAAGGCGGCGGACGAATGGGTGTTCGTCGTCGGCAGCGGCGGAAGCTGCCACCTTGGCCAGTCGCTCTGGCTCCGCGAGATCCTCGGCCGTGAGGAAGGCCCGCCGCCGCCGGTCGATCTCGCCGGCGAGAAGGCGGCGGGCACCTTCATCCGCTCGGCCATTGAGGCAGAGCTGGTGACGGCGGTGCACGACGCGGCCGACGGCGGACTGCTTGTGGCCGCGGCGGAGATGGCGCTCGCCGGCGACATCGGCATCAGGATCGAAGGCGAATATTTCGAAGGCGACGCGGCCGGGCGCCTGTTCGGCGAGGACCAGGGCCGCTACCTCGTCTCCACCGCCGACCCCGACGCGCTCGCCGAAGCCGCCGACGCCGCGGGCGTGGAGATCAACTATTTCGGCCGCACCGGCGGCGACAGCATTGAGGACGACGATTCGCCGGGCGACCGGAGTTCAAACCTACGTGTGCGACTCGCGGATCTGCGGCGCGCGCATGAGGCGTTCTTTCCCGCGCTGATGGGCAGCGAGCTGACGGTCGCTTAGGGAACGCGAGTGGGCTTAGTGGCGTCGGCCACCACTCCGTTCGTCCCGAGCGAAGTCGAGGGGCGCGCACGAGGAATCAGTGCCAGCGCACCTCGACTTCGCTCGGTACGAACGAGACCTTCTAAATGCGCGCATGCTGAAGCGCGTCTTGCGAACGCTTCGCATTATCGTGTAGGCTCCCCCCATGATCGTTTGTGTCTGCAACGCGATTCGCGAGTGCGACGTCCGCAAGGCGGCGCGGGACGGCGCCTGTTGCCCAACCAGCGCCTATCGCTCCGTCGGACGCAAGCCGCGCTGCGGACAATGCTTCCCATTTGCAAAAGAGATCATCGCCGCCGAGCGTGCGACTGCGTAGCATTCCCAAGCTTATTTTTCGCAGTTTTCCGCCGTTTCTTCTTCCCCTCCCGCCCCTCCTCCGGTACAGGCTGGGCAACACAGGGAGGCCGTGATGAAGGGCGATGAACGCGTAATCGAGCTGCTTAACGAGGCGCTGAAGAACGAGCTCACCGCCACCAACCAATATTGGCTTCATTACCGGATGCTCGACAATTGGGGCATTGCGCGGCTTGCCGACTACGAGCGGCACGAGTCGATCGACGAGATGAAGCATGCCGACCGGCTTGCCGTACGCATCCTGTTCCTTGGCGGCCTTCCCAATTTCCAGCTGCTCGGACGCTTGCGCATCGGCGAAACGGTGGAGGAGTTGCTCCGCTCCGATCTCAACCTCGAATATGAAGCGGTGGAGCAGTTGAAGGGCGCGATCGCCCATTGCGAAAGCGTGCGCGATTACGTCAGCCGCGATTTGTTCGCCGAGATCCTCTCAAACGAGGAGGATCATGTCGATTATCTGGAGCGCCAGTTCGACATGATCCGCAACATGGGACTGCCGAACTACATCCAGCTCCAGTCCAAACCCGCCGAAGCGGAGTAAGAGCGGTTTCCGAAGCCGCCGCGGCGCCAGAGACGCGGATCGCGACCCTGGACATCATCCGGGGCGTCGCGGTGATGGGCATTCTTGCGATGAACATCGCGGACTTCGCCCTCCCCTCCCCCGCTTATATCAATCCACTGGCTCACGGGAATGAAGGGCCGGCTGACCTCGTCTCCTGGGTGGCCGGCTTCCTTCTGTTCGACGGCAAGATGCGGGGGCTGTTCTCCTTCCTGTTCGGCGCCAGCATGCTGCTGGTCATCGAGCGGGCGGAGGCGAAGGGGGAGCCTTCGGCGCGGGTGCACATGCGCCGCATGGCGTGGCTCGGCGTCATCGGCCTCCTTCATTATTACCTGATCTGGCACGGCGACATCCTGTTCGGCTACGCCGCCGCCGGCGCCGCCGCCTGGTTCTTTCACACCGCGAGCACTGAGAAGCTGGTGCGGGTCGGCATCGGCTTTCTTGTTGCCCAGTTCGTGCTGTGCGCACTGCTTGCCGGGGGCGTCTACACACTCGGCGCCGCGGCTGCGGTGCCCGGCGCGTCGGCCGAGGCGCTGACCGCCTGGGCAGGCAAGCAGAACATGTTCGGCGTGCCGAGCGCGGCGCAGCTGGCGGAGACGCTCAACCTCCACCGCGGCTCCTGGGGGGGTCTGGTGAACGACCGGCTGATCAAGGACCCGTGGGGACCGTTCGTCGGTCTCTTCTTCTTCAGCTGGGAAACCATCGCCTACATGCTGTGGGGAATGGCGGCGCTGAAGAGCGGCTTCCTGACCGGCGGCTGGGAGACGCCACGCTACCGGCGGGTCGCGATGCTGTGTCTCGGCGGCGCGTTCAGCGTCTACGCCCTCTACGCCGCCCTTCTGATCGCCGACGGGTTCAGCGTCACCGCCGTTGCCGCGCTCTGGCTCGCCGCGACCGTGCCCGTGCGGCCGTTTGCCGTGGTGGGCATGGCGGCGCTGATCATGCTCCTCACCCGCTCCGGAGGCCCGCTCGTCGCCCGCATCGCCGCGGCAGGACGCGCCGCCTTCACCAACTACCTCGGCACCTCCATTGCCATGACGACGCTCTTCTACGGCTACGGCTTCGGCCTGTTCGGCGAGCTTCGCCGCGCCGAGCTGTGGCTGGTCGTGTTCGCCGCTTGGGGCGTGATGCTGCTGTGGTCGAAGCCGTGGCTTGAGCGCTTCCACTACGGGCCGCTGGAATGGCTGTGGCGCTCGCTTGCCCGCGGGGGGCTTCAGCCAGTGCGCAAGGCCCGCGCCTAGCGGTCCTTGTCGTACGGGTTGCGCGAGGCGCGGGTGTCGAGACGGATCGGCACCGCGCCGAAGCGGAGTTCCTTGCGCATCGAATTGGTCAGGTAGCGCAGATAGCTGTCCGGCAGCATTTCGAGCCGCGTGCCGAAGATCACGAAGGTCGGCGGGCGCGAGGTGACCTGGGTTATGTAGCGCAGCTTGATCCGCTTGCCGCCCGGCGCCGGCGGCGGGTTGCGCTCGATCGCGTCCTCGAACCAGCGATTGAGCTGGCCGGTGGAGACCCGGCTCGACCAGGTTTCGCGCACTTCGAAGGCGGCACCGAGCAGCTGGTCGAGGCCCTTGCCGGTCATTG
>DASVUO010000123.1:0-6271 GCA_036386995.1 Allosphingosinicella sp.
CTATCTCCAGTTCGCGGATCACTATTTCCGCGTGTTGAACGAAAACCGTAGCCGCTTCGAAGAGCAGCGTCCCCGCCGCGACGATTATTTTGGCGACGAGGATGAAGGCGACGAGGACGGCAACATGTCGGCCGAAGGCGACGACGGCGACGATCAGGCCGCCAACGACGACCGCGACGATCGCGGTGACCGTCAGGAGCGCGCCCGCCGCCCGGAACGTTCCGAGCGCCCCGAGCGCGGTAGCCGCGCGGAGCGTCCCGAACGCAATGATCGTCCTGAGCGCGGCGAGCGTCCCGATCGCGGCGAGCGCCCCGAACGAGGCGAGCGTGGCGACCGGCCCGAGCGCAACGACAATGTCGAGCGCGTTGCAGGTGGCGACGAAGACCGGGCCGAGCGCCCCCGCCGCGCCTACCGCGAAGAGCGCGGCGGCGAGCAGCCGCACTTCGAGCGCTCCCGCCCGCGCCGAGCCGAACGCTCCGAAGAGCCGGCCCGTGAAGACGTGGCTGAAGGCACCATCTCGCTCGATGTCCTGCCGCCGGCAATCTCCATCGTCGACGGCGATGCACCGGCCAAGGCGCCGCGCCGCCGCACCCGCCGGCCGCGCGAAGACGAAGCGGACATCGCTCCGGCCGCCTGAGCGCTACGCAAATCCAATCGCTTGAAAGGCGGCGTTCCACCCGGGGCGCCGCCTTTTGATTGACACCGTACGTAACAGTGTATCATCATCGCGGCTCAGACTTCCGGGGAGAGCCTGCATGCGCCGCGTCCTTCTTCTGTCCGCTTGCCTTGCCGCGCCGACCGCGGCGCAGGTGCCTCCGGGCAACCTCTCCGTCACCATCTACAACGAGAATCTGGCGCTGGTGCAGGACACGCGGCAGCTCGATCTGCCGGCCGGCCGCTCCCGCCAGGAATTTCCCAACGTCTCCGGCCAGATCAGCGCCGAAACGGTGACGCTCTCCGCCCGCGACGTGTCGGTGGTGGAGCAGAATTTCGATTTCGACCTGCTCTCGCCGTCCAAGCTGATGGAAAAAGCGGTGGGCGAGGAGATCACCCTGGTCCGCACCAACCCGGCCACCGGCGCCGAGGAGCGGGAACGGGCGCGGGTGCTTGCCGTCAACGGCGGCGTGGTCTTGCAGATCGGTCAGCGCATCGAAGTGCTTCGCGACGACGGCCTGCCGGTACGGGTGATCTTCGACAAGGTGCCGGAGAATCTGCGCGCGCGCCCGACCCTGTCGGTCACCATGGACAGCAAGGGCGGCGGCAGCCGGCCGGTGACCTTGAGCTACCTGACGCCGGGCATGAGCTGGAAGGCGGATTACGTCACCTTGTTCGATGAAGCCGCGGGCCGGATCGACGTGCAGGGCTGGGTGACGCTCACCAACACCACGGGCACCACCTACAACAATGCCGATACGCTGCTGGTCGCCGGCGATGTCGGCGGGCGCGGCGGGTATGACGATTATGGCGGCGGCTACCGCCCGCCGCAGCCGCCGCAACGCGGCCGCCCCGGGACCCAGACGCCGGACCGCGAAAGCCTCGGTGACTTCTATCTGTATCCGCTGAAGGAGCGGACCACGATTGCCGACAAGCAGACCAAGCAGGTCAGCTTTCTCGACGTCACCGGCGCCGCCGCCAAGCGGGCGTACGTGTTCCGCAATGCTTGGCTCGGCACGCTGGACCAGGCGCAGAGCGTCGATACCGTTCTGCAATTCTCCAGCGCCCGCGACACCGGCCTCGGCGATGCGCTCCCCGCCGGCATCGTTCGGGTTTACCAGAAGGATGCGCGCGGCAACGCCCAGTTCGTCGGCGAAAACCGCATCGGCCACACGCCGATGGGCTCCGACATCGGCCTGGTCACCGGCCAATCGTTCGACGTGAAGGTGCAGCCGGTGGTGGAGAAACGCGAGCGGGTCGGCACGTCGCGCTGGCGGACGACCATGCGCTACACCCTCACCAACGCCCGGCCGCAGGCGGTGACGGTGGACCTCGTCCAGTCCGGCCTGTGGGGCGATGTGCGGATCACCGAGGAAAGCGCAAAAAGCACGCGCCGCTCCGCCGAAGAAGCCTTGTGGCGGGTGAGCGTGCCCGCGAACGGCGAGACCAGCGTCACAGCCACCTTCGACTCGCGCTACTGAGGCGAGGGATGGCGCGCAGGCGCATTCTCCTCGCGGCCCTGCTCGCCGCGGCCTCTCCGGGGGCGGCGCAGCAGATCGTGCGCTCGGCCGCGTCGCTGTCGGTGGACGTCACCGTCTACCGCGCGCCGAACCGCGGCGCAGGCGAGCGGATGCAGCTTTCGTGGCTGAACGGTTATGCGCTGATTAACGAGACAAGGCGGGTCACCATCCCCGCCGGCGAGTCGCAGCTGCGCTTCGAAGGCGTCGCCGGGGGTATCCTTCCACAAAGCGCGATCGTCACCGGCTTTCCGGCGGAGGTGGTGGAAAAGAACCAGGACGCGCGGCTGTTGTCGCCGAGCGCCTTGCTCGATTCGGCCTTGGGCAAGCGCGTCCACCTGCGCCGCACGTCGCGGGGGACGGGCGCGGTGCGCGAGATCGAGGCGGTGGTGCGCTCCGGCGAGAATGGCGCGGTGGTTCTGCAGACGCCGGACGGCTTCGAAGCCTTGCGCTGCACCGGCCTGCCCGAGACCTTGCGCTACGAAGGCGTGCCCGCCGATCTTTCTGCCAAGCCGACCCTTTCCGTCCGCGCCCGCGCCACCAAGGCGACCACCGCGACGGTGACGCTCTCCTACCTTGCGAGCAATTTCGATTGGCAGGCGAGCTACATCGCCGAGCTTTCGGCGGACGGCACGAAGATGGACCTGTTCGCCTGGCTGACCTTGGCCAACGGCGACGAGACCTCGTTCCGCAACGCCGACACCCAGGCAGTGGCCGGGCAGATCAACCGACAGAACATCCGCGCGCCGCGCGTGCCCGTGCGGCCGCTCACCCTCGAATGCTGGCCGCAGGGCAGCACCACCAGCGACCTTCAAGAGGAGGAGTTCGAGCGGGAGGAGATCGTGGTCACCGGTTCGCGGCTGCCGGCGATGGCAATGATGGCGCCGGCGCCGCCACCCCCGCCTCCACCGCCGCCACCCGCGATGATGGCCCAGCAGGAGGACTTGGGCGATCTCAAGCTCTACCGGATCCCCGCGCCGGTGACGGTGGCGGCCAAGAGCCAGAAGCAGGTGGCGCTTCTGCAGAAGCGCGGCGTGCCGGTCCGCCAAGTTTACCGCCAGCGTCTCTACCTCTCCAGCCTGGGCTCGGTTCAATCGCTGAGCCGGGTGCTGGTGGCGCGCAACACCGCCGCCGCCGGGCTCGGCTTGCCGCTGCCGTCGGGGCGGGTGATGCTGAGCGGCAAGGCGCGAAACCGTTCGCTGCTGATCGGCAGCGGCACGATGCGCGATTATGCGGTGGGCGAAGAGATCGAGATCGTCGTTGGACGCGCCAGCGCAGTGACGGCGGAGGTGAACCAGCTCTCGCGCACGGAAACGGGCTCGGCGGAGTGGGAGCTGGTGGTGTTTAACGCTACGCCGGCGCCGGTCAGCTACGAAGCGGAGCTCGAGGAATATGGCTACACGCTGGAAACCGGCACCGCGCTGATCCGCCGCGACGGGCGGCAGGTCTGGACGCCGACGGTGCCCGCCAACGGCACGGCCACCTTCCGCTTCCGCACCCAGACGCCGAAGCCGGCTACGCCGCCGGCGCGCTAGCGCTTAGTCGCGCTTCACCGGGCGCGGGCGGTGGTTCTCGTCCAGCGCGACAAAGGTGAACAAGCCTTCGGTGACCTTCACCTGCTCGCGCCCGCGGTTGCGGCTCGCCACGACCTCGATCCGGATGGCGAGCGAGGTGCGGCCGACCCGCTCGATCTCTGCGAACACCGAGATGATGTCGTGGAGCAGGATCGGCGCGGTGAACTCCATCGCCTGGATGGCGACGGTTGCGACCGGCCCGTCCGCCTCGCGGCTGGCGACAATGCCGGCGGCGATGTCCATCTGGCTCAAAACCCAGCCGCCGAAGATATGGCCGTTGGCGTTGATGTCGGCGGGGCGCGGCACCACGCGCAGGATCGGTTCGCGATTCGCTACGTTCATTTCCCGCGCTTCCTTCCCGATGCCGCGTCGTCGTGGCCGGAGCTGTTGGACAGGAACACCAGCCCCATCAACCCCGTGCCGACCAGCACGGAGAGGCCGACGCCGGCAATCGTTGCGATCACCATGTGAATGGGCATCGGCTCGCCGGAGCTTTTCAGCCAGGCAAGCGCCGCAAGCACGGTCAGCGCCGCGGCGAGCAGCATCCACTTCATCATCTTCTTGTAACGGGTCCAGGCGCGGGCGGCGCGCTGGATTTCCTCCAGCCGAACCGTTTCGTCGGCAACCGGCGCGCGCGGCGGAATGGGATCGTGTTTGGGCATGGCCGGCGATGTGGCGGACCGGGCGCCCATCATCAAGGGCCGCGCGACGGCGAAGGAAGGTGTCGGCACCGATACCGCCCGGGAGCAGCGGCCCCCGGGCGGCGCTTGATTACTTCTCGTGCCGGCTCACCCGCGCGCGGGGACACGTATCGTGGCCGCTCGGACCGTAGGTGAACATGCCCTCGCCTTCCCACGACTGATTAAGCGCGAGGGCGGCGGTAAAGGTCGCCTCGGTCTGGCCAGGCATGGTCGGGCCGAAGGGAATTGAATAGTTGCCGCGCAGCTGCACCAGCAATTTGTCGGTGCCGAAGCCGGTGTGGTGGATGTTGCCGGTGATGTTTCGGATCGCGTAGCCTTCCGATCCCGGCGCGGTTCCGGCGTGGCCGAGCGTACCCGAACCGTAGACCAGCCCCTGGGGCGCGTTCACCATCAGGTTCAAGGACGCGACCGGCCCGCCGACGATGCCTTCGCAGGCGATGTCGATGTTGACCAGATAAAGCCCGGTTTGTTGATCCATATCCATTGCTCCTGTGTCCGGACGCGCGCCTTTGCCGCCGGCCTTGCCAAAGGGGGCGCCGCGCGGGGCCGAGTCAAAGCCAAGTGCTGCCGAACTGGACCTCGCGCCGCGCCTCCGACGCCGAGCAATTGATTCGCCCCGCTTTAGTCCAACCGAATCGGCGGCACCTTCGAGCAACGCTTTCAATCTGGTGGCGGGCATGGAATCATCAGCGCCGAGTCGGGGCGACACGGGAGTCCGAACCAATGACCATTCAAGCGATCCTCGAATCCAAGGGGCGCCAGGTCGTCACCATTGATTCGGCCGCACCCGTGCGCGAGGCGGTTGCCTTGCTCGGCGAGCAGCGAATCGGCGCAGTAGTGGCGCTGGACGGCGAGCGGGTCGCCGGCATCCTGTCCGAGCGCGACCTGGTTTATTGCCTTGCAAAGGAAGGCGCGGAGACTCTCGACCTTCCTGTATCCCGGGTGATGACGGCGCCGGTGATCACCGTCGCGCCGGACGTCTCAGCGCTCGCCGCCCTCTCCAACATGAGCAAACGCCGGATCCGCCATCTCCCTGTTGTGGAAGGGGATAAGCTCGTCGGCATCGTCTCGATCGGCGACCTTGTCGCGTGGCGCATCCGCCGCATCGAGGAAGAAGCCGAAGCGATGCGCGCTTATATCCAGGGTGCCTGAAACACCTGCGGAAGGGGCCTTGACGCCCGCGCCGCTATCCCTAAATAGCGCTCCTCCGCGGCAGCCACCCACTTCGGTTGCAGCTACGGGGTTCGAGAAAATCGAGACAATGGCCTTGACGGAAGCGGATCGCTCCCCGATATGGCCACTCGTCGGCGGGGATATGAACTTCGGTTCCCAACCCACCGGCAAGTTTCGAAAAAAACGAAACAGGCTCTTGCAAGGACGGTTCGCTTTCCTTACATAGGTCAAGTCGATGAGGCGGCGCCAAGGCGCTTCCAGCTTCACCGGCCACTCTTTGAAAATCGAGTATATGGGAGGCTGCGGCCTTGGGGTTTATCCTCGAAGACGCGGCGGAGAGGCGCGGCCTGCAAGGGCCGTATCCTTTCCTTCAAGAACTTCCGAAGCGGCGAACAGCCGATCCTTTAAAGCTTATGCTTTTCGGGATCGACGGCACGCAGGCGCTTGCAGGCTTCGGCTTGGGCAGCGTCCACCGGCTTCGAAAAGTTCTTGAAAAAAGCCATTGACGGGTCGGAAACGGCCTCATATATGGCCTCTCACCGGCGGGGCAGGGTTGTTGCCCACCTCGCTTGCGTCTCTAAACGATCGGTAACCCGGTTGCCCCGGTTCAAGGGGAATGGAGACGCGTCGGCTCTTTGACATTGTTGGTTTA
>DASVUO010000124.1:0-9850 GCA_036386995.1 Allosphingosinicella sp.
CGCGGGAAATATTGAAGCGCCCAAAGGTGCATGATGATCGCCGGCGATACGCCGAACGCGATCACGTCCGAGAGCGAATCGAGCTCCGCACCGAAGCGGCTTTGGCCCTTCAGCATTCGGGCGATTCGCCCGTCCATTCCATCGAGCACCGCTGCAATCGCGATTGCGGCGACTGCCTTGTCCCAATCGGCGGCGATCGCGAAACGAACGCCGGACAGGCCCGAGCAGAGCGCAAGGGCGGTGATGGCGTTGGGAACCACTGCGCGAAGCGGAATGCCGCGCCGCTCGCGCACTGGCCGGATCACTGGGCGACGCCCTCCAGCGCCTGGGCGACTCCGAGCTTGGCGATCAGCGTCTCGCCGGCAATCGTGCGCTGGCCGAGCAGCACCTGCGACGAGGTGCCTTCGGGAAGGTAGACATCGACCCGGCTTCCGAAGCGGATCAGGCCGACGCGCTGGCCCGCTGTGACCTGATCGCCGACCTTGGACCAGGGCACGATGCGGCGGGCGACGAGCCCGGCGATTTGGGTGAAGGCGATGCGAGTGCCGTCATGGCCCTCGATCAAAAAGTGGTTGCGCTCATTGTCCTCGCTCGCTTTGTCGAGATCGGCGTTGAGGAACTTGCCGGCGATGTAGACCACCTTCTTCACCGTACCGGCGATCGGCGAGCGGTTGATGTGGACGTCGAACACACTCATGAAAATCGAGACGCGGGTGCAGGGGCCGGGCGGAAGGCCGTCCTCGCCGACCAGTTCGGGCGGCGGCGGAACGCTCGCGATCATGGTGACGAGCCCGTCGGCGGGGGCGATCACCAACCCCTCCCCCTTGGGCGTGGTGCGAATCGGATCGCGGAAGAAGGCGGCGACCCAAAGCGTGATGCCGAGCATGATCCAGCCAAGGCCGTCCCAGTTGATCACCCAGAACAGCAGCAAGGCGATTGCCGCCGCGATGACCACGAACTTGCGGCCTTCCGGGTGGACGTTGGGCATGCGGTAACGGACGTTGGTGGTGACCAAATCCGGCTTTTCGAGCGATGTCATGCCCCAGGCTTTAGGCGGGTGCGTCGGTGGTGACAACCGGCGCGCCTTTGCCTACACGCCGCGCCAGCCATTCAACCTCCGAGACGAGGAACGCCTTTCCCATGTCCAAGATCAAAGTAGTGAACCCGATCGTCGAGCTCGACGGCGACGAAATGACCCGCATCATCTGGCAATGGATCCGCGAGCGGCTGATCCAGCCTTATCTTGACGTAGAGCTGCTTTATTACGATCTCGGCATGGAGAATCGCGACGCCACCGACGACAAGGTGACGGTGGAAGCGGCCGAAGCGATCAAGCAGCACGGCGTCGGCGTCAAATGCGCTACCATCACCCCGGACGAAGCGCGGGTGAAGGAATTCGGCCTCAAGAAGATGTGGAAGTCGCCCAACGGCACGATCCGCAACATCCTGGGCGGCGTCGTCTTCCGCGAGCCGATCGTGATCGAGAACGTGCCGCGGCTCATCCCCGGCTGGACCGACCCGATCGTCGTCGGCCGTCACGCTTTCGGCGACCAGTACAAGGCGACCGATTTCCTGGTCCCCGGCCCCGGCAAGCTGACCATGAAGTGGGAAGGCCAGGACGGCCAGGTGATCGAGCATGAAGTGTTCGATTACCCGGCGGCTGGCGTCGCCATGGGCATGTACAACCTCGACGAATCGATCCGTGAATTCGCCCGGGCCTGCTTCAACTTCGGCCTTGGCCGCGGCTGGCCGGTCTATCTCTCCACCAAGAACACCATCCTCAAAGCCTATGACGGCCGCTTCAAGGACATTTTCCAGGAGATTTTCGACAGCGAATTCAAGACGCAGTTCGAGGAAGCTGGAACGGTGTACGAGCACCGCCTGATCGACGACCTGGTCGCCTCGGCGCTGAAGTGGAGCGGCAAGTTCGTCTGGGCCTGCAAGAATTACGACGGCGACGTGCAGTCGGACATGGTGGCGCAGGGGTTCGGCTCGCTTGGCCTCATGACCTCCATCCTGATGACGCCGGACGGCAAGACGGTTGAAGCGGAAGCGGCGCACGGCACCGTCACCCGCCACTACCGCATGCACCAGCAGGGCAAGGCGACCTCGACCAACCCGCTCGCCTCGATCTTCGCATGGACCGGCGGCCTCAAATATCGCGGGAAGTTCGACGGCACGCCGGAAGTGACGCAGTTCGCCGAGACGCTGGAGCAGGTCTGCATCGAAACGGTGGAAAGCGGCCAGATGACCAAGGATCTGGCGCTGCTGATTGGGCCCGATCAGGGTTGGATGACCACCGAGCAGTTCTTTGAAGCGATCCGCGCCAACCTTGAAAAGAAGATGGGCGTCAGCGCGGCCTGACCTTCTCGGGGGAGCGTACGCGCTCGGCACGGAAGCCGAAGCCGATGAAGCCGGCCGGATAGCGCCGGAGCCAGCAGAAGCGGTTCAACAATCGAAGCGGGAGAGGTGCCCTCACCTCTCCCGCTTTGCGTTGAAGGACGGGCACGACGATGTTGCGCTGCCGCCTGGAAGGCTTGCACGAGGCGTACTGCCGGCAGACGGCGCTTCTGGACTTTGGAGAGGATCGGATCCGGATCGGCGCCCGACGCCATGGGACCCGCGACGATGTTGGCCGCCGCCACCGCATCCTGCACCGCAACGTTGATCCCGACGCCCCCTATCGGCGACATTGCGTGAGCCGCGTCGCCGATGACGAGCAGGCCGGGCCGGTGCCACTGCTCCAGCCTGTCGAGGGCGACGGTAAGGAGCTTGACGTCGTCCCAGCTACCGATCGCCTCCACCGCGCCGGCAAGCATCGGCGCCACGGCCGCGATGCCGGCGCGGAAGGCGTCAAGCCCCTCCCCGCGCACCCGGTCCGCCTCGCCCTTGGCGAACACCCAGGCGCATTGCCAATAATCGCCCCGGTCGATCAGCGCGATGATGCGGCCGCTGGCGAAGACGCCGGTGGTCTCGTTCTCCGGCCCACGCACCTTGGGCAGGCGGAACTAGAAAACGTCCATCGGCGCGCCGAGATCGCGCAGCGGCAGCCCGGAGGCGTCGCGAAGCACCGAACGGCGGCCGTCGCAGGCGATAACCAGCCGCGCCTCCAGCACCTTCTCTTCGCCGCGTCGCCGGAAGCGGACCCCCGACACCCGGCCCTCTTGCTCAACAAGGCCAAGCGCCTCCGCCTCCATGAGCACTTCGAAGCCTTCGTACCTCCGCGCTTCCTCCGCAACGAAGTCGAGGAAATGCCATTGCGGCATCATTGCGATGAAGTTCCAGCGGGGGTCGAAGGAGGAAAGGTCCGCCACCTCGTAGTGGGCGCCGCCGATCAGGACGCCAACGCCCGGCACCTTGTCGTGCGGGCGGGCAAGCAGGCGCTCGCGCAGGCCAAGATCGTCGAAGATGCGCAAGGTGGACGGGTGAACCGTGTCGCCGCGGAAGTCGCGCAGGAAGTCGGCATGCTTTTCAAGCACCGTCACCGAGCAGCCGGCGCGGGCAAAGAGCAGCCCCGCGACCATTCCCGCCGGGCCGCCGCCGACGATCACGATGTCCTTTTTCTGAGCCATCGCCGCTGACTTTCACGCCGAATGCGGCTTAAAGGCAATATGGCCCCTGGTTTCGAGACAAACTCCGCCCTCAGCGACGCCCTCGTGATCCTCGGTGCCGCTGGGATCGTCATCCCCGCTTTCGCCCGCTTTCGGGTGAGCCCGGTGATCGGCTTCATCCTCGTCGGCCTGTTGGTGGGGCCGAGCGGCCTCGGCGGGCTGGTGGGGCAATATCCCTGGCTCGGCTACGTCACCATTTCGAACGCGCACGGCATCGAGCCATTCGCCGAATTCGGGATCATTCTGCTTCTCTTCGCGATCGGCCTCCACCTTTCCTTCCGCCGCCTGTGGAACATGCGGCGGCTGGTGTTCGGGCTTGGTGCCGCCGAGCTGCTGCTTGCCGCCTTGATCATCGGGGTGAGCCTGCGCGTATTCGGCGAAGCGCCCGCGGGGGCGGCGGCGCTCGGGCTGGCACTTGCCTTGTCTTCGACGGCCCTGGTGCTGCCGCTGGTCGGCACCACCAGCCCGGTCGGCCGCTCCGCCTTCGGGATGCTGTTGTTCGAGGATTTGGCGATCGTGCCGATCATCTTCTTCCTGGGCGCGATGGCGCCGCATGGCGAAGGCGGCGGCTGGTCGGCGCTCGGCACGACGCTGCTGCTTGGCGCGGCGCTGATCGCGGGCATGCTGATCCTCGGCCGCTTCCTCCTGCCGCGCCTCTTCGCGCAGGCGGCGCGGACCAAGAGCCCGGAGCTGTTCCTCTCCGCCAGCCTCCTCGTGGTCATCGCGGCGAGCCTTGCCACCACCGCCGTAGGACTATCGCCGATCGTCGGCGCGATCATTGCCGGCATCCTGATCGCCGAGACCGATTATTCGAGCGAAGTGGAAGTGATCACCGCCCCCTTCCGCGGGCTGGCGCTGGGCGTGTTCCTGATCACCGTCGGCATGAGCCTGGACCTCGCCGCCATTGCCGCCGACTGGGGCCAGATCCTGCTCGCTTTGTTCGCGGTGGTGGTGGTGAAGGCGCTCGTCACTGGCGGACTGCTGCGCACGTCGGGCGCGCGCAAGAGCGTCGCTGCGGAGACCGGGCTGCTGATGGCCTCTCCTTCCGAAACGACTTTGATCGTGCTCGGCACCGCCGGTACCGCCGGGCTCATCTCGGCCGAGACGGTGGCGTTCTGGACCATCGTCACGGCGCTCGGCCTCACCCTGACGCCGCTCCTCGCCCGGTTGGGGCGCCATGCCGCGCAGCGGGTGGACGTGCAGGCGGACGGAGAGATCCGGGTGGACGGTGGAGCGCGGGTGGTGATCATCGGCTTCGGGCGGGTCGGTCGCCTTGTCGCCGAGATGCTGACAACCCACGGGCGCGACTATGTGGCGGTGGATTCGAGCGTCGACACCGTGGCGGCTTGCCGGCGGGAAGGCTTCCCCATCGTGTTTGGGGACGTTGCCCGGCACGAACTCGTCGACCGGCTCAACCTCGGCCACGCAAGCGCGCTGGTCCTCACCATGGACGATCCGGTGCTCAGCGTCCGCCTGACCAAGAAGGTGCGATCCTGGTGCCCCGGCCTCACCATCGTCGCCCGTGCTCGTGATGCCGGCCATGCCGCCGAGCTTTACCGCGCGGGTGTCACCGACGCGGTGCCGGAGACGCTGGAATCCTCGCTTCAGCTCTCCGAAGCGGTGCTGGTCGATCTCGGCATCGCAATGGGGCCGGTGATCGCCTCCATTCACGAAAAGCGCGCCGAGCTCCGCAAGGAGATCATGGAGCAGGGCGAGATGGAGGCGGAGCCGCCGCTCAAGCGCCGCACCCTTCGCGACTCCGCCCGCGCGCAGTAGGGGCTGGCGAGTGTCCTCCCCGGCTGCTAGCGTTCCTCCTCTGTTCGCGTGAGGAGGCGGGTGTGGCGAAGCGTGGAGGAAGTGCCGATCTGCCGCTCCACGGCGGCCGGGTGCCCGCCTGGCTCGGCGAGCGGATGACTCGCCTCGGCACGGTGATGAGCGAAGCGATCGTGCATCATTATGGCCGCGACGAACTGCTTCGCCGCCTCGCCCACCCTTTCTGGTTCCAGAGCTTCGGGGCGGTGATGGGGATGGATTGGCATTCGTCCGGCATCACCACCAGCGTCATTGGCGCTCTGAAGCGCGGACTGAACCCGATTGCCGGCGAGCTTGGCCTCCACGTCTGCGGCGGGCGCGGCAAGCAGTCACGCAAGACGCCGGGCGAGCTGATCGAGGCGGGTAGCCGCGCGGGCTTCGACGGCGGTGTGCTTGCCGGGGCGAGCCGGCTGGTCGCGAAGGTCGACAGCGCGGCAGTGCAGGACGGGTTCGACCTCTACCTGCACGGCTTCATCGTCGCCGACGACGGCAAGTGGGCGGTGATCCAGCAAGGCATGAACGAGGGCAGCCGCACCGCGCGGCGCTACCATTGGCTGTCGGAAGGGCTGACCAGCTTCATCGACGCGCCCCATGCCGCGATCGAGGGGCGGCGGCAGGGGGCGATCGTCAACCTCGCGGACCGGCGGGCTGCCAAATCGCGGAATGCGCAAATGGAGCTGTTGCGCGAGCTTGGGCCGGACAGACTGGCGAGGGAGGCGGCGGCGCTGGAGCGCGGGCCTTCGCCGGAGCCTTTGCTCCCCCACTTGGTGCTGCCGGATCACCATGACGTGCGGGGAAGCGACGTCATCCTGCGCCGGCTGCACGGCACTTTGGCGGCGGCTGCCGAAGCGGGGCCGAAGGATTTCACCGAGCTGCTTCAGGTGCCGGGCGTGGGAGCGCGCACGGTGCGCAGCCTCGCCATGGTCGCCGAAGTGATCCACGGCGCCCCCTGCCGCTTCGCCGATCCGGCGCGCTATTCGCTCGCCCACGGCGGCAAGGACGGCCACCCTTTCCCGGTGCCGCTCGCCGTCTACGACAAGACCATCGGGGTGCTGAAGGTGGCGGTGGCGCAGGCGAAGCTCGGCAATGACGAGAAGCTCGGCGCAATCCAGCGGCTGGACGAGCAAGCGCGTCGGCTGGAGCGGCATGCCACGGGGCAGAGCCTTGGGGCGCATCTGGCGGAGGAGCGGGACCGGAGCCACCAATATGGCGGGATGAGCGTGTTTGGGCAAGCTCTGCCGCCTGCACACGCGCCTACGGAATTGCGAGCTCCTCCCCAGCACCGTTCGTCCCGAGCGTAGTCGAGGGGCGCACACGAGGAGTCAGTGCCAGCGCACCTCGACTTCGCTCGGTACGAACGAGTTTTGGGTAAATGGAGAGCCGGTTAGGCGGAGACGCTCTCCAGCGCCTCGCGGACTGCTTGTACCGCTTCCGCCGCCTTGGATCCGTCGGGACCGCCGCCTTGCGCCATGTCCGGCCGGCCGCCGCCGCCCTGGCCGCCGAGCGCTTCCACCGCGCGGCGGACGAGGTCGACGGCGCTGCGCTCGCCGGCGAGATCGGCGGTGACGCCAACGGCGACGCTGCCGCGGCCGTCGTTGACCGTGACCATCACGGCGACACCCGAGCCGAGGCGCTGCTTCGCTTCATCGACCAGGCCGCGAAGCGCCTTCGGGTCCATGCCGTCGAACACCTGGCCGAGGAAAGCGTGGCCGCCCACCTGTTCCGGTCCGGCTGCCTCAGCCTTGCCGCCGCCGCCCATGGCAAGCGCCTTTTTGGCTTCGGCGAGCTCACGCTCGAGCCGGCGGCGGTCCTCGATCAGGGTGGCAACCCGGGCGGGGACTTCCTCCGGCGAGGCTTTCAGCGCGGCGGCGGTTTCGCGGAGGCGCTCGTCGCGGGAAAGGAGCCACTGGCGGGCCGCTTCGCCAGTCAGCGCCTCGATGCGGCGAACGCCCGAGGCGACGGCGCTTTCCGAGACGATCTTGAACAGCTGGATGTCACCCAATGCGTTGACGTGGGTGCCGCCGCACAGTTCCACCGAATAGCTCGCGTCGCTGCCACGACCCATGGAGAGGACTCGGACTTCGTCGCCATATTTCTCGCCGAACAAAGCCATGGCGCCGGCGGCGATGGCTTCGTCGGGGCTCATCAGGCAGGTGGAGACCGCATCGTTTTCGCGGATGTGGCGGTTCACTTCCGCTTCCACCGCGACAATGTCCTCGCGGGTCAGTGCCTTCGGGTGCGAGAAGTCGAAGCGGAAATAGTCCGGCGCAACAAGGCTGCCCTTCTGAGTGACGTGCGTGCCGAGCCGGTGGCGCAGCGCGGCGTGGAGGAGGTGGGTGGCGCTGTGGTTGGCGCGCACCCTCCCCCGCCGCTCTGCGTCAACGGAGAGGTGCACGGTGTCGCCGGTGGTGAGCTGGCCGGAGCGGATCACCGCATGGTGGGCGTGGAGGCGGCCGAGCGGCTTTGACGTGTCCTCGATGTCGGCCAGCATTCCCTCGTCACTGGTGATCGTGCCGGCATCGCCCATCTGGCCGCCGCTTTCGCCATAGAACGGGGTCTGATTGGTGATCACCAGCACCTTGTCGCCGGGGCCGGCGGACTGCTGTTGCACGCCGTCCTTGACGATGGCGACGACCACGCCCTCCCCTTCATGGCCCGCATAGCCGGTGAATTCGGTGGAGCCGTTCGCTTCGGCGATGTCGAACCAGACGTCTTCCGACGCTTTTTGGCCCGAGCCCTTCCAAGCTGCGCGGGCGGCGGCTTTCTGTTCGGCCATGGCGGCGTCGAAGCCGGCGCGGTCGACGGCAAGCCCCTGGGCGCGAAGCGCGTCTTCGGTGAGATCGTAGGGGAAACCGAACGTGTCGTAGAGCTTGAAGGCGACTTCGCCGGCAAGCGTGTCGCCCTCGCCCATCGAAGCGGTCGCTTCGTCCAGCAGGCGAAGGCCCTTGTCGAGGGTCTGGCGGAAGCGGGTTTCTTCGAGCTTCAGCGTCTCCTCGATCAGCGGCTGGGCCCGGACCAGCTCCGGATAGGCGGCGCCCATCTCGGCAATCAGCGACGGCACCAGGCGGTGCATCAGCGGCTCGCTCGCGCCGAGGAGATGCGCATGGCGCATCGCGCGGCGCATAATACGGCGAAGGACATAGCCCCTTCCCTCGTTTGCCGGCAGCACGCCGTCCGCCACGAGGAAACCGGAGGCGCGCAGGTGGTCAGCAATGACGCGGTGGCTGGCCCCGGTGTCGGCGGTGACGCCGTTCTGGGTCAAAGCCGTGGAGGCGGCGATCAGCGCTTTGAACGTGTCCGTTTCGTAATTGCCGTGGACGCCCTGCATCACCGCCGCGATCCGCTCCAGGCCCATGCCGGTGTCGATCGACGGCTTGGGCAGATCGCGAACGATCTGATTGTCCTCCTGCTCGTACTGCATGAAGACGAGGTTCCAGATCTCTACGAAGCGATCCCCGTCCTCGTCCGGGCTGCCGGGAGGGCCGCCAGGGATGTGGTCGCCATGGTCGTAGAAGATTTCCGAACAGGGTCCGCACGGGCCGCTATCGCCCATCGCCCAGAAATTGTCCTTTGTCGGGATGCGGATGATGCGGTGATCGGGGAGGCCGGCGATCTTTTTCCACAGATCGAACGCCTCATCGTCGGTGTGGTAGACGGTGGCGGTGAGCCGCTCGGGCGAGAGGCCCCATTCCTTGGTCAGGAGCGTCCAGGCGTTGGTGATCGCCTGTTCCTTGAAGTAGTCGCCGAACGAGAAATTGCCGAGCATCTCGAAAAAGGTGTGGTGACGCGCGGTGTAGCCGACATTGTCGAGATCGTTGTGCTTGCCGCCGGCGCGTACGCACTTCTGGGACGAGACGGCGGTGCTGTAGGGACGCGTTTCGAGCCCGGTGAAGACGTTCTTGAACGGCACCATGCCGGCGTTGACGAACATCAAGGTGGGATCGTTCTGCGGCACCAACGGCGCGCTCGGCACCACCTGGTGCCCCAGGCGGCCGAAATAGTCGAGAAACGAGCGGCGGATGTCGTTGGTGGAGGTCATGCGCCGCGATGTAAGGGAGGCCGTTCAAGCGGGCAAGCCAAGGCTGAGCGGCTACTCCGCGGAGACCTCGGCGGCCGCGTCCGTATCGGCTTCGGCGGGCTCTTGCGCCGCGGCCTGCGGCTCGGCGGGAGCCTGCTCGTAGACCGGGTAGCTTGCGTAGCGGACGACCCGCTCGCGCTCTGGATCGGGCCCGATGTCCTGAATAGGCGCGGCTTCCAGCGGGGCGGCGGCTGCTTCGGCGTCGGCCGTCCAGCTCTGGGTGTAGGTCACAACGGCGGGCGCGGCATAATATCCGGGACGGCCGGGCGCGCAGCCGAAGCAGCCGGTGCCGAGCCCTTCGGCAGGTGGCGCGGCAACCGTAAGTGCTGCCGGTTCGGCCTCCCAATTC
>DASVUO010000125.1:0-7156 GCA_036386995.1 Allosphingosinicella sp.
CGGGCGTGTCCTCGCTCATGCCGCCGCCGCCGGCTTGGGCAGGCGGCCGATCGTCTCGCGGGCAAGCGCGATATAGGCTTCGGAGCCGGAGCAGCGATGGTCGTAGATCAAAGCGGGAATTCCGTGGCTCGGCGCTTCCGAAAGTCGGACGTTGCGCGGGATCACCGTCTCGAACACCACCTTGCCGAGGCAAGCGCGGACATCCTCCGCGACCTGCGCGGACAGATTGTTGCGCTTGTCGAACATCGTCAAGGCAACGCCGAGAATGGACAGCTCCGGATTGAAGCGGGCGCGAATGCGCTCGATGGTCTGAAGAAGCTGGCTCAACCCCTCCAGCGCGAAGAATTCGGTCTGCAGCGGCACCAGGATCGACTGCGCGGCAACCAGCGCGTTGATGGTCAGCAGCCCAAGGCTTGGCGGGCAATCGATCAGGCATACGTCCCAGCGCGCGCCCGCTGGGCCGTCCAGCGCCTTGTCTAGGCGGTGGGTGCGCTCCTGCATCTCGACAAGCTCGATTTCGGCGCCGGAGAGATCCACCGTCGCCGGCAGAAGATCGAGCCGCGGAACCCGCGTCGGCACCACGGCTTCTTCTAGCGCGCATTGGCCGGTGAGCAGCTCGTAGCTGGAAAGATCGCGCTGCGCGTGGGTGATGCCGAGGCCGGTGGAGGCGTTGCCCTGCGGGTCGAGGTCGATCAGCAGCACCCGCCAGCCAGTCGCGGCAAGCGCCGTGGCAAGGTTGATCGCGGTCGTGGTTTTGCCCACCCCGCCTTTTTGATTGGCCACCGCAATGCGGATCATCGGCCCTTGTTCCCTTTCGGCTTTACCCCCCGCGCCACGATGATGCCAGCGTCGGCATCGGTAAGGCTCGGTTCGACCCGGAAGTCACCTTGCCACGAAGATCGTGCGGCATCCAGTTCCGACTTGGCGTTTCGCCCCTTCGGCAGGATCCACACTGTCTCAGCTGTGGAAAATGGCAGCGCGAGGCGCAGTAGCTTGTCGAGCGGCGCAAAGGCACGGGCGCTGATCACGTCGAATGGCTTTGGCGTAGTGGATTCGACGCTGCCACAGATGATCTCCGCACTGTCGCTGATGCCAAGCACCTCCGCCCCTGCTCGCAGAAATTCGACCCGAAGCTTTCGCGACTCAATCAGGGTCACTCGACCCTCCCAAGCAACGGCGACGATCAGCCCTGGAAACCCGGCGCCACTGCCGAGATCCAGCCAATTTCCCCCCGCTGGGGCGAAGCGCGTAAGCTGCGCGGAGTCTAGAACATGACGGCTCCACGTCGAGCCCAGCGTTCCACGTGAAACAAGGTTCTGCCGCTCGTTCTCCGCGATTAGCAGATCGACGAAGGCGCTAATCCGATCCACCGTTTCACGTGGAACACCGAGCAGTTCTCGTGCCTCTTCCTCAGTCACGCAGCCTTCCTTCGGGCGTGAACCAGGATCGCCGCGAGAGCAGCGGGAGTAACTCCTCTGATCCGGCGTGCAGCATCCAAGGTGGAGGGCCGTGCTTTCGACAGCCGCTCCACCATCTCGGCAGACAACCCCGCAATGGCCGTGTAATCGATTTCCGAAGGTAGGCGCACAGCATCGTCGCTGCGGAGGCGGATCACCTCTGAGTCTTGCCGCTGTAGATACGGGGCGTAGCGATGATCCTCGATGGCCTCGTCCAGGAGCGCCACAGGAGCTTCTGCGAGCGAAGGAACCACCCGGAGAAGACCCTCCCGATCAAGTTCAGGGAAGCGCAGCCAGTCGCTGAGCGGCCGCTTCACCCCATCGTCACGAACCGCCACACCGCAGGCTTGCAGCTGCGTCCCGGACCGTACCTCCGCAAGTTGAGCCTCTATCCCTTCGCGCCTTCCAGACCGCACCTGCCAATGCGCCGCCCGTTCAGGCGAAACGGATCCGGCCTCTATGGCTTTCGGCGTGAGACGCGCCTCGGCATTGTCTGCCCGAAGCCGGAGCCGGTACTCGGCACGTGCCGTCAGCATCCGGTACGGCTCGGTCACGCCTTGCAGCGTCAGGTCGTCGGTCATCACGCCGATATAGCTTTCCGCCCGGTCGAACAGCACCGCGTCCTTGCCGCCAGCCCAGGCCGCGGCGTTCAAGCCGGCGACTAGGCCCTGCGCGGCCGCCTCCTCGTAGCCGGTGGTGCCGTTGATCTGGCCGGCGAGGTACAACCCCTCTACGTCACGCACCGCCAGCGTCGCACCGAGGATGCGCGGGTCGATATAATCATATTCCACCGCATAGCCCGGCTGCAGGATCTCGGCCCGCTCAAGCCCCGCCATCGACCGAACCAAGGCGAGTTGCACATCCTCTGGCAGCGAGGTGGAGATGCCGTTTGGGTAGACGGCCGGATCATCCAGCCCCTCCGGCTCCAGGAAGATTTGGTGCCCGTCACGGTCGCCGAAGCGGTGGACCTTGTCCTCGATCGAAGGGCAGTACCGCGGCCCCACCCCTTCGATCACACCGGAGAAAAGCGGCGAACGGTCGAGATTGGCTCGGATGATCTCGTGGGTCCGCGCATTGGTGCGGGTGATCGCACAGAACAGTTGCGGCGCTGGGCGGCCCGGTGACATCGGCGACATCGTCCAGTCACCGCCATCCGACTCCTGCCTGTCGAGCGCGCCCCAGTCGATTGTGCGCCCATCCAGCCGCGGCGGTGTCCCAGTCTTCAGCCGGGCGAGCGGGAGTTCGAGTGCGCGCAGCTGGCCAGCAAGCGCCGTCGCCGCCCGCTCACCGACCCGTCCACCGGCGCAGCTGTTCATGCCGAAGTGGAGTTTGCCGCCAAGAAAAGTCCCGGTCGCGAGCACCACCGCCTTGGCGGAGAGCGCCCGCCCATCGCCGAGTGCGATGCCCTCCACTGTGCGGCCCACGAGGCGCAAGGAGGCAGCCTCGCCTTCGACGACGCTCAGCCCCTCCTGCGCATCGATCATCCGGTGGATGGCATCCTTGTAGAGCCTGCGGTCCGCCTGCACCCGCGGCCCGCGAACCGCCGCGCCTTTGCTGGCGTTGAGCATCCGATAGTGGATACCCGCCTCATCCGAGGCACGGGCGATCAGGCCGTCCATCGCGTCCACTTCGCGGATCAAATGCCCCTTACCAAGCCCGCCCATCGCTGGGTTGCAGGACATTGCGCCGATCTGTTCGCGGCTAAAGCTGACCAGTGAAACCGACGCGCCCATGCGCGCAGCCGCCGCGGCCGCCTCCACCCCGGCGTGTCCGCCGCCGATCACGATGATGTCGAAACTCTGTGCCACGCCGCCGCCTTACCGCAGGCACAGCATGATGTTCCACATGGAACATTCACTTCCCGATGCAGAACCGCCCGAACAAAGTGTCCAGCATCTCCTCGACACCAGCACGGCCGGTCACCCGGTCCAGCGCCACCCGCGCCTGGCGCAGACCCTCGGCGGCGATCAGCAGGTCCTGCGATCCCTTTGCCTCGTGCAACTGCTGCGAAGCCAAGGCGATTGCCGAGCGGTGCCGGGCATTCAGCGCAACCTCCCCTTCGCCCGGAAGCAGATCGCGCCCTCGTGCAATCAACAGGGCCACCAGCGCGTCCATGCCTTCTCCGGTTTCCGCTGAGATGCGCACCTCCGCAACGCGCTCCGCCGGCTGAAGGTCGATCTTCGGCTGCACCTTGATCGAACGTGCAGGAGCCGCCTCGGGCGGTCCGAGCCAGAGGATAAGATCGGCCGCCTCCATGCTGGCCTTCGCCCGCTCCACGCCGATCGCCTCAACTTGATCGTCGCTGTCCCGCAAGCCGGCCGTATCGACAAGCAGAAAGGGTGTGCCGCCGATCGCCGTTGGCGCCTCGACCAGGTCGCGGGTGGTACCGGCAATCGCCGACGTGATCGCAGCCTGCCGCCCCGCCAACCAGTTGAGGAGGCTTGATTTTCCGGCGTTCGGCGGCCCCGCGATCACCACCCGGAGCCCGTCCTTCAGCCGCTCGGCCGCAGGACGGGCAAGCGCCGCCTCCATTTCGCCTGCAAGGGCATCCACGCCGGCCGCCCAGCCAGGAGGCCATTCCTCCCCGACCTCGCCTTCATCTGAAAAGTCGAGCACCGCCTCCAGCCCCGCCGCCAGCTGCAACAGCCGCGCCTGCCAATCGCCGATCAGCCTGCTCAGCCCACCGCCGGCAAGCATCTGCGCCGCCCGCCGCTGCGTCTCCGTCTCCGCCTGGAGGAGGTCGGCAAGCCCTTCCGCCTCGGCAAGGTCGATCCGGCCGTTCTCGAACGCCCGCCGGGTAAACTCCCCCGGTTCCGCCGCACGCAGGCCCTCCAATTCGCTCAGCGCCGCAAGCACAGCCGCAACCACGGCCCGCCCGCCATGCAGATGCAGCTCAACCACATCCTCACCCGTCGCACTCCCCGGCCCGGGGAAGCGCAGCACCAGCGCGTCGTCGAGCCCCTCACCTTGCCACGTCAAGCGCGCAAGGCTCGCCCGCCGCGGCTCCGGCAGTCGCCCGGCGAGCGCCTCCAGCGCCGCATCGGCGCGCGACCCACTGATCCGCACCACCGCTACCGCGGCGGGCGGGCTGCCCGACGACAAAGCGTAGATCGTGTCAGCCGTCACGTCGGCCGCTCATTCCTTCAAGCATCCCGCGCCACATCGTCATCCCCGCCTCGCTCATCGGGCCCCAGCTCTTCATCAGCTCGGCCATCGACTCTGCCGTCACACCTTCGGAGACCGCCCGCGTCATCTTCTCCACATACGCATCATGCACCGGCGTCAGATCCGGCAGCCCCAGAAACCGCCGCGCCTCCTCCGGTGTGCAGTCGACGTCCACGCTGATCTTCATGCCCTTGCTCCTCTCGAAGAGTCCGGGGTATGTGAAAGCAAGCGGGCGGCGACACAAGCCGGGTGTGGCCGGAACCGAAGCGGGTTCTTCACGCTTAGCGAAGATGAGGGCGCTGCTTGGGCGACGCCTCAGCTTCAACAGGTGCCCTATGTCCGATCCCTACGCCTTCACGCTCACCCGTACCGGCGGCCCCGAAGTGCTCGAGGCGGAGCATATCGATGTTCCGGCGCCGGGCACTGGCCAAATATTGGTTCGGCATGAGGCGGTGGGGCTGAACTTCATCGAGACCTACCACCGCTCCGGGCTCTATCCGGTGCCGCTGCCCTCCGGACTGGGGACCGAAGGGGCCGGCGTGGTGGAAGCAGTGGGCGAAGGCGTCGCCGACTTCCGCGTGGGCCAGCGGGTCGGTTATTTCACCGGCGCGCTCGGCTCCTACGCGACGCACCGAGTAATCGACGCGCAGCGGCTGGTGAAGCTGCCGGACGGGATCACCGCCGAAGTCGCCGCCGCGGCGATGCTGAAGGGCTGCACGGCGGAATATCTGGTGGAACGGTGCGCCCGGATCGCGGCCGGCGAAGCGGTTCTGGTCCACGCCGCGGCCGGGGGCGTCGGGTCGATCCTGGTGCCGTGGCTGAAGCACCTTGGCGCAACAGTTATTGCCCATAGCGGCGACAGCCGGAAGGCGGCGATGGCCAGCGAGGCCGGCGCCGATCACAGCCTGTGCTGCCCGTATGACGAACTCGCCGCCGAGGTCCGTGCGCTGACCGGCGGCAAGGGCGTGCCGGTGGTGCTGGACGGCGTCGGCGCGGCGAGCTGGAGCGCCTCGCTGGCCTCGGTGGCGCGGCGCGGGCTGATCGTCACCTACGGCAACGCGTCGGGCGCCGTGCCGCCCTTCACCGCGCTCGATCTGCTCAGCGCCGGCTCGATCTTCGTCACCCGCCCGACCTTGGCGGATTATTGCGCCACGGCGGAGGAAATGCGCGCATCGGCGGCGCGATTGTTTGAGCTAATCGCCAACGGTACGATCGACATCAAGATCGGCGGCCGCTTCCCGCTCCTCCAAGCCGCTGACGCCCACCGCGCGATCGAATCCCGCGCAACCACGGGCTCGACCGTTCTCATCCCCTGATCAGCTGAACAGCGTCCCCAGGCCGACGTTGGGATCGACGAATCCTTCGTAGATCATCTTGCCGGCGACGTAGACGATGACGGCAAGGCCGACCCACGCGATCCAGCGGTAGCGCTCGATATATTTGGCAAGGATGTTGGCGGCGACGCCCATCAGCGCGACGGCGAGCAGCAGGCCGATGATCAGGATGCCGGGATGCTCACGCGCCGCGCCGGCGACGGCGAGGACGTTGTCGAGGCTCATCGAGACGTCCGCGACGGCAACCGCCCAGGCGGCGGCGGCAAAGCTCTTGGCCGTCTTCAGGCCGCTATCCTCGTCGCCGTCCACTTCCGGCGAACCGGCCGATTCGCCCGAATGCTTGAGCTCGCGCCACATCTTCCAGCTCACCCAAAACAGCAGCAATCCGCCCGCGAAGGTGAGGCCGACGATCTGCATCAGCTGCGTGACGACCAGCGCGAAGGCGATTCGAAGCACCAGAGCGGCAATGATGCCGATCAGGATGACCTTCTTGCGCTGGTCGGCCGGCAGGCCTGCGGCAAGCGCGCCGACAACGATCGCATTGTCGCCGGCAAGCATGATGTCGATCATCAGCACCTGGCCGAACACAACCCAGGCGGCGGCGGTGTTGAGCTTGGAGAAATCGGTGACGATCGCGTCCCAGATCCCGCCGATGCCGATTGGAGCCGCGCCGTGGGCGCTGATCAGAAGGTCGAGCATGAGTTTCGCAAAAGCCCCTTTTGCTTACTGATTCATCGAAGCGAAGAAGTCCTCGTTGGACTTGGCGTCCTTCATCTTGTCGAGCAGGAACTGCATCGCGTCCACCGTGCCCATCTGCATCAGGATGCGGCGGAGCACCCACATCTTGGAGAGCGTCGCCGGGTCGACGAGCAGCTCTTCCTTGCGGGTGCCGGACTTGCCGACATCCAGGCTCGGGAAGATGCGCTTGTCGGAAACCTTGCGGTCGAGCACGATTTCCGAGTTGCCGGTGCCCTTGAACTCTTCGAAAATCACTTCGTCCATCTTGGAACCGGTGTCGATCAGGGCGGTCGCGATGATCGAAAGCGAACCGCCTTCCTCGATGTTGCGCGCCGCGCCGAAGAAGCGCTTCGGCCGCTGCAGCGCGTTGGCGTCGACACCGCCTGTCAGCACCTTGCCGGAGCTCGGCACAACCGTGTTGTAGGCGCGGCCCAAACGCGTGATCGAGTCGAGCAGGATCAC
>DASVUO010000126.1:0-3208 GCA_036386995.1 Allosphingosinicella sp.
GAGGGCACCCGCATCATCCGCCAGATCCGCGAGCTTCGGCCCGATCTGCCGCTGCTGGTGATGACGGCGCAGACCAGCGTCGCGGTGGCGGTGGAGGCGATGCGCGCCGGCGCCAACGACTTCCTGGTCAAGCCGATCGCCCCCGACCGGATGCTGAGCGCGCTCAACGCCGCCACCGACCGGCGGCAGAGGAACGGCGAGCTTCGGCCCCTGTCCGAGAAGATTTCCACGCCGTTGGCCTTCGACGAGATCGTCGGCTCGGCGCCGCTGTTCCGAGCGGCAATGGCGGTGGCAGCCAAGGCGGCGCGGGCGCGGGTGTCCGTGCTGATCGAAGGCGAAAGCGGGTCGGGCAAGGAAGTCATCGCTCAGGCGATCCACACCGCAAGCCCGCGCGGCCGCAAGCCGATGATCACCGTCAATTGCGGCGCCATCCCCGCCAACCTCGTCGAATCGGTGCTCTTCGGGCATGAAAAAGGCGCCTTCACCGGCGCCTTCGACCGCCACATCGGCCGCTTCGAGGATGCCGACGGATCGACCCTGTTCCTGGACGAGATCGGCGAACTTCCGCTCGAGACCCAGGTCAAGCTGCTGCGCGTCCTCGAAACCGGGGAAGTGCAGCGCATCGGCGGACGCTCGATCCAGATGGTCGATGTCCGGATCATTGCCGCGACCAACCGCCGCCTCGCCGAGGAAGTCGCCGCCGGGCGCTTTCGCGAAGACCTTTATTACCGCTTGAACGTTGTCCACGTCGGCATTCCGCCGCTTCGGGCCCGCTCCAGCGACATTCCGGCGCTTGCCCGCCACCTGCTCGGGCGGATCGCCGAGCAGCCGGGGATGCGGCGGCTGTCGATCACCGACGACGCGTTGGCCGTGCTGATGCGCTACGGCTGGCCGGGCAACGTCCGCCAGCTCCAGAACGCCCTCTTCCGCGCCGCGGTGCTCTGCGAAGGCAATGCGCTGACCGCGCTCGATTTCCCGCAGATCGCGCAGGAATCCACTTTGTCCCGCCGCTCGAGCGACCACCACGGCAAGGCGCTGAACGGCGCCTCGCAAAGCGCCGCGATGCACAGCGGGCCGGGCATCACGCTCTACGGCGACGACGGCAACATGCGCAGCCTTGAAGAGATCGAAGCGGACGTGATCCGCCTCGCCATTGGCCACTATCGCGGCAGAATGACGGAAGTCGCCCGCCGGCTCGGCATCGGCCGCTCGACGCTTTACCGCAAACTGGGCGAACTCGGCATCAGCGACGCCGCTTAACGTTGGTTGCGCGGCGCACAGGCGTCGTTACACAGTGCCAATGACCGACTTCACCCAAGCCATTGTGCTGATCACCGGCGCCGCCTCCGGTATCGGCGCGGCGACCGCGACCGAACTCGCCGCCGCCGGCGCGCGCAAGCTGATCCTTGTCGACCTCGACGAGGACCGGCTTCGCGACTTCGCCTTCACCTTGCCCTCCGAGCGGCAGGTGATCATCGGCGACGTCACCGACGAGGAGCTGTGGACCAAGGCGGACCTGACCGGCCTCACCCACGCGGTGGTTAATGCCGGCGTCGGCGCAGGCCAGTCGATCGACGATATGCCGTTCGCCGAATGGCGGCGCATCCTGTCGGTGAACCTCGACGGCGCTTTCCTTACCCTTCAAGCGGCGATGCGGGCGATGAAAGGGAATGGCGGCTCGATCGTGCTCACCGCCTCGGCCGCCGGGATAAAGGCCGAGCCGGGCATCGCCGCCTACGGCGCGTCCAAGGCGGCGGTGATCCAGCTTGCCCGCATCGCCGCGAAGGAAGGCGCTTCAAGCGGCATCCGGGTCAACGCCATCGCGCCGGGCGGAGTGGAAACGCCGATCTGGTCCAACGTGCCATTCTTCCAGAACCTCGTCGAAACCATGGGCAGCGAGGAAGCGGCCTATAAAGCCGTGGGGTCGCAGGCGTCGCCTACCGGCCGCTTCGCCAAACCGGAAGAGATCGCATCGCAGATCGCCTTTCTGCTGTCAGACAAAGCGAGTTTCATCACCGGCACCTGCCTGGTCAGCGACGGCGGCTACACGCTTTAAGCGGATTTAAACCGGCGCACCCTAAAGCGCGACGATGCGCCTCGTTCTCGCCGCCACCCTGATCGCCCTCCCCGCCTCGCCAGTGATGGCGGCGGAACCGCTCGCTTATGCCGATCTCGACGAGGCGGAGCCGGAGCTTGCCGGCGGCGGCGCTTCGGACGCGAAGGCCGAGGCATCCGGCGCACGCCTCGAATATGTCCTCCTCGATCGCTTCGAATGGGCACCTCAACGGGGCGCGGACGGCTATGCCTGGGACTTTTCCGCCTGGTACGGCGGCACGGACGGCCTGTGGCTCAGCAGCGTCGGCGAAGGCAGCCTGTGGGGCGCGCCCGAATATCTCGAATTCCAGGCGCTTTACGCCCGCGACCTCGGCAACGGAGTCCAGTTCAACCTAGGCCCGCGCTGGGACGCCAAGCCCGCGCCGCAGCGCTTCTACCTCGCCACCGGCTCGCAGTGGGAACCCACCATGCGGGGGGACGACGATCTGTGGTTCGGCGCCTTCACCTACCTCAGCCACAAAGGCGAGGTGACCGCCCGGCTGGGCGGAATCTACAACCGCCAGCTGACGGGCAAACTCTTTCTCCAGCCAAGCTTCGAGCTCAATGCAAGCGCGCAGGACGTGCCCGAACTCGGCCTCGGCCGCGGCCTTTCCTACGCCGAAGCCGGCCTTCGTCTCCGCTACGCCACCGCAAGCGGCTTCGCGCCTTATGTCGGGGTTAGCTGGGAACGCGCCTTCGGCCGCACGGCGCAGATGGCGCGCGACGCGGGGGAGGCGGTGGGGAGCCGCGGCGTCGTCTTTGGCCTGCGCTACATTTGGGACGCGCCCTCAGGCGAGTAGGTCCTGCGCGTCGGCGTGCGTCTCGATATAATGGCGCACGAAGGAGCAAAGCGGCACCACCTTCAGCCCCTCCTCGCGCACCTGATCGAGCGCGCCGGCGATCAGGCGGCTGCCCACCCCTTGACCCTCCAGTTCGCTCGGCACCTCGGTGTGGGTGAAGCTGATCACCTTGCCGTCCAGGCTGTAGGCGGCGAGAGCCTTGTGGCCGTCCACCATCAGCTCATACTGGCTATCGGCGCGATTGTTGGTCACCATCTGTTGCACATGCTCCATCACCTGAAACGCGCGGCACGGGCCGCCTTGGTCGCCGGCTT
>DASVUO010000127.1:0-5131 GCA_036386995.1 Allosphingosinicella sp.
GGAAGCTCGGCGAAGGTTACGGGGAGAGCGGGGCAGGGGAGGAGCGTCCCCACGTCGTCGCGATCGATTATGGCTCCAAACGCAATATCTTTCGCAACCTCGCCGATGCCGGCGCGCGGGTGACGGTGCTGCCGGCGACCGCAACATTCGACGAGGTAATGGCACACCAGCCCGACGGCATTTTCCTGTCCAACGGCCCGGGCGACCCGGCGGCGACCGGGGAATACGCGGTGCCGGTGATCCGGCAGCTGCTGGAGACGAATAAGCCGCTGTTCGGCATCTGCCTCGGGCACCAGCTGCTCGGGCTGGCGGTGGGCGCGAAGACGGTGAAGATGCACCAGGGCCACCGCGGCGCCAACCATCCGGTGAAGCGGCTGGAGGACGGGCGGGTGGAGATCACCAGTATGAACCACGGCTTCGCGGTGGAAGCGGAGACCCTGCCGGCCAATGCGCGGCCGACCCATATCTCGCTGTTCGACGGGAGTTTGGCCGGGCTGGAGCTGACGGACCGGCCGGCTTTCTCGGTGCAATACCATCCGGAGGCGAGCCCGGGGCCGCAGGATAGCGTGTATCTGTTCGGAAGGTTCGTTTCGCAGTTGAGATCGCTATGAACTTGCTTCTCTATGTCGTCGCCGGTTTGCTGCAGGCTGGGTCTGCCGAAACTGCAACCGTGCAAAGCCGGATGGACAAGCTGGCGGCGTCGGCTGCGAGTTGTCAGGTTCCTGAAGCATATTTCACGCAGTTCACAGACGAGCCGCGCCTCGTTCGCGTTCTTGTTCCGAGGGGGATCTGGTCGCAGCGCAAGAAACCGGAGGTTGCCCAAAGGCTGAACTGCATCGCTGCGGTTGTGGCTGAACAAGGTTACAGACCGCTCCTCCTGGGTACGCGGCGCTGATGCCCAAGCGTACCGACATCTCCTCCATTCTCATCATCGGTGCCGGTCCGATCGTTATCGGGCAGGCGGCGGAGTTTGATTATTCGGGAACGCAGGCAGCCAAGGCGCTGAAGGCGGAGGGGTATCGGATCGTTCTGGTCAATTCGAACCCGGCGACGATCATGACCGATCCGGAGCTGGCGGACGCCACCTACGTGGAGCCGATCACGCCGGAGTTCGTAGCCAAGATCATCGAGAAGGAACGGCCGGACGCGGTGCTGCCGACGATGGGCGGGCAGACGGCGCTGAACACGGCGCTCGCCCTGTTCAAGGACGGCACGCTGGAGAAATATGGCGTGCAGATGATCGGCGCCGACGCGGCGGCGATCGAGAAGGCGGAGGACCGGCTTCAGTTTCGCGACGCCATGTCGAAGATCGGGCTGGAGAGCCCACGCTCTCAGATTGCACACAGCTTGGAGGAAGCGCTTCAGGGGCTGGACGCGGTGGGGCTGCCGGCGATCATTCGGCCGAGCTTCACGCTTGGCGGCACCGGGGGCGGGATTGCTTATAATCGCGAGGAATTCGTCGCGATCGTGTCCGGCGGGCTGGAGGCGTCGCCGACCAGCGAGGTGCTGATCGAGGAATCGGTGCTCGGCTGGAAGGAGTATGAGATGGAGGTGGTGCGCGACCGCGCCGACAACGCCATCATCATCTGCTCGATCGAGAATGTCGACCCGATGGGCATCCACACGGGGGACTCGATCACGGTCGCTCCGGCGCTGACGCTCACCGACAAAGAGTATCAGATCATGCGCAATGCGAGCATCGCTTGCCTGCGCGAAATCGGTGTGGAAACAGGCGGTTCCAACGTCCAGTTCGCGGTGAATCCGAAGGACGGGCGGCTGGTGGTAATCGAAATGAACCCGCGCGTGTCGCGGTCTTCGGCGCTTGCTTCGAAGGCAACCGGCTTCCCGATCGCCAAGGTCGCGGCGAAGCTGGCGGTTGGGTACACACTGGACGAAATCCAGAACGACATCACCGGCGCGACGCCGGCGAGTTTCGAACCGACGATCGATTATGTCGTCACCAAAATCCCGCGCTTCACCTTTGAAAAATTCAAGGGTTCGGACCCGCTCTTATCAACAGCTATGAAGTCGGTGGGCGAGGCGATGGCGATTGGGCGGTCGATCCACGAGAGCCTGCAAAAGGCGCTTCGCTCGATGGAGACGGGGCTGAGCGGGCTTGATGGGGTGAAGCCGCTCTACGGCGCGCCGCGGGCGGAGATCGAGGCGGCGCTTGCCCGGCCGACCCCCGAACGGCTGCTGGTCGCGGCGCAGGCGCTTCGAGAAGGGTTCAGCGTACACGAAATCAACGCGATCACCCATTTCGATCCCTGGTTCCTGGAGCGGCTGGAGGAAATCGTCTCGGCTGAGCGGGGCGTCGAGACGCACGGGCTTCCGCAGGACGCGGAAGAGATGCGGCGGCTGAAGGCGATGGGCTTTTCGGACAAGCGCCTGGCCGAGCTTGCGGTGCGCTCGGCGGGGCTTCGCGGTGGGGTGATGGGCAAGGTGGCGGCGCGGAGCCACGGCCTGATCCACGATGCGGTCAAGGCAATGACCGGCGCCACCAGCGAGGAGGAGGTGCGGGCGCTTCGCCACAAGCTTCGCGTCAGGCCCGTGTTCAAGCGCATCGACAGCTGCGCCGCCGAGTTCGACGCGCGCACGGCGTACATGTATTCGACCTACGAGGCGCCCAGCTTCGGGGAAGCCGAGGATGAGAGCGACCCCTCCGACCGGCGCAAGGTGGTGATCCTGGGCGGCGGGCCGAACCGGATCGGGCAGGGGATCGAGTTCGATTATTGCTGCTGCCACGCTTGCTACGCGCTTGGCGATGCTGGCTTCGAGACGATCATGATCAACTGCAACCCGGAAACGGTGAGCACCGATTACGACACGTCCGACCGGCTCTATTTCGAGCCGCTGACCGCCGAGGACGTGCTGGAGATCCTGCATGTCGAGCAGCAAAAGGGCGAGCTGGTCGGCGTGATCGTGCAGTTCGGGGGGCAGACGCCCTTGAAGCTGGCGGCGGCGCTGGCGGAGGCGGGGATTCCGATCCTGGGGACATCGCCCGATGCGATCGACCTGGCGGAGGACCGGGAGCGGTTTGCGGCTTTGGTCGACAAGCTCGGGCTTCGGCAGCCGGAGAACGGCATTGCGCGCAGCCGCGAGGAGGCGATCGCGGTGGCCGAGCGGATCGGCTACCCGGTGCTGACGCGGCCCTCTTACGTGCTCGGCGGGCGGGCCATGGAGATCGTCGACGGGCCGGCGCAGCTCGACGATTATATCGTCACGGCGGTGCAGGTGTCGGGCGACAGCCCGGTGCTGATCGACCAATATCTGCGCGACGCCATCGAGGTGGACGTCGACGCCATTTCCGACGGCAAGGATGTCGCGATCGCCGGCGTCATGCAGCATATCGAGGAAGCGGGGGTCCACTCCGGGGACAGCGCCTGCTCGCTGCCGCCCTACAGCCTCCAGCCGGAGATCGTGACGGAGATCGAGGCGCAGGCGCGCAAGCTTGCGCTTGCGCTGGGCGTTGTCGGGCTGATGAACGCACAGTTCGCGGTCAAGGACGGGCTGGTCTACCTGATCGAGGTCAATCCGCGCGCGAGCCGGACGGTGCCGTTTGTCGCCAAGACAATCGGAACGCCGATTGCCAAGATCGCGGCGCGGGTGATGGCGGGCGAGCCGCTGATGAACTTCCTGCCGCTGAAGCGCGACGTGCCGCATATCGCGGTCAAGGAAGCGGTGTTCCCCTTTGCGCGCTTCCCGGGGGTCGATCCGGTGCTGTCACCGGAAATGAAGTCCACTGGCGAAGTGATGGGAATCGATGCGGATTTCGCGACCGCGTTCCTGAAGTCGCAGATCGCAGCGGGGACGTTGCTGCCGACCTCCGGCACCTTGTTCGTGTCGGTGAAGGACAGCGACAAGACTTTGATCGCGCCGGCGGTGCGGGCGATG
This sequence comes from Allosphingosinicella sp., assembly GCA_036386995.1. Taxonomy (GTDB): domain Bacteria; phylum Pseudomonadota; class Alphaproteobacteria; order Sphingomonadales; family Sphingomonadaceae; genus Allosphingosinicella. Next base: position 3,895 of record DASVUO010000127.1, read on the forward strand.
GCGGAGTTCGGCTTCGACGTGATCGCAACGAGCGGCACCGCCGCCTACTTGCGTGGGCAGGGAATCGACGTTGGCGACGTCAACAAGGTGGCGCAGGGGCGGCCGCATATCGTCGACAAGATCAAGGACGGCGAAGTGCACATCGTCTTCAACACCACCGAAGGCTGGCAGAGCCACAAGGACTCGGCATCGATCCGGGCGTCGGCGCTGATGGCCAAGGTGCCCTACTTCACGACGGCGGCCTCTTCGGCGGCGGTGACCAGGGCGATCGGGGTGCTTCGCGAGCGCTCCCTTGATGTTCGAAGCCTCCAGTCTTATTATCACGCCTCCGATACGTGATCCCCACATCCAGTGCGATCAAGCGGCCGGCTCACGTGGGGCGGCCTCGACCAGGTTTTGACGAAAGGCGTTTGATATGGCGACGGTAGACAAGGCGCCGATGCTTCAGGAAGGCTATGACCGCCTCCAGACCGAAGTGCGACATCTCAAAACTGTGGAACGCCCCTCGATCATCGAAGCGATCGAGATTGCGCGCGGCCACGGCGACCTTTCCGAAAACGCCGAATATCATGCCGCCAAGGAGCGCCAGGGCCAGGTCGAGGCGACCATCGCCGACATCGAGGACCGGCTGAGCCGCGCCATGGTCATCGACCCGACGACCCTGTCGGGTGACAAAGCGGTATTCGGGGCGACGGTGCACCTCGTCGACGAGAACGACAAAAAGGTCGTCTACCAGATCGTCGGCCAGACCGAGGCGGACGCGCGGATCGGGCGCATCTCCTACAACTCGCCGCTGGGGCGGGCGCTGATCGGGCGCAGCGTCGGCGACGAGGTGGAAGTGTCGACCCCGTCGGGCGACAAATATTACGAGATCGAGAAGGTCGAGTTCATCTGAGCCAGGTTCGGGCGATAAGGCCGCCCGAGGATTTCCGCCGGGCGCCGGTGACCCTTGCGATTGCCGGGGTAACAGCGGCGGCGTGGCTGTTTTCGCTCGCCGCGCCGCTCGATTACCTGGCGGTGCGCGGCGGCTTCATTCCGGTTCGGCTTGAGAACGGCATCTGGCCGGGGCTGCCGGTGTGGCTGACGCCGCTCAGCGCGACCTTGCTGCACGGCGGGTTCGTGCACCTGATCTTCAACCTCATGTTCCTCTTGATCTGCGGCCGGGCGGTGGAGCCGGTGATCGGCCGCAAGGGGCTGGGCTTTTTGTACGTGGTCGGAGCTTATGCGGCGGCCGCCG
>DASVUO010000128.1:0-2663 GCA_036386995.1 Allosphingosinicella sp.
CCGCGGACTGGCCGGAGCCGACGCAATCGGAATGGGCCTCGACCGCTTGGGTCTCGATGACATGCTCGCCTTTGTGCGAGGTTTCATGCTCTTCTCGATGCTGGCCAATCTCGCGGAAGACCGCCAGGGTGTCGCGGTCCAGCGGTGGGTTCCAATCGGCGAGGCGCTCAAGGAGCTCGCCGCGCTGGGGGTGCCCAAGGAAGCCGTTACCCAATTGCTGAAGAGCGCTCTGGTGGTGCCGGTGCTGACCGCCCCTCCTACGGAGGTGCGCCGCAAGAGCATGATCGATCATCGCAACCGTATCGCCGATCTGATGCTGCTGCGCGATTCGGGATGCGCGGAGACGCAGGACGGCGAGCCGGTCGAGGCGGTGCTCCTTCGCCAGATCGGTTTGCTATGGCAGACACGGCCGCTGCGGCGTGAGCGGCTGTTCGTTGCGGACGAAATCGGCATCGCGCTGAGCTACTTTCGGGACGTCTTCCTGCCTCTTCTCCCTCAGCTCTACGCTCACTGGGAGCGGGCGCTGGGGCAGCGGCCACCAAGCTTCCTCAGGCTTGGCAGCTGGATCGGCGGGGATCGCGACGGCAACCCCTTCGTCAACGCCGAGACCCTGCGCACGGCCTTGGGCAGGAAGCGCCGAGACGTTGCTGTCCTTCTACCTTGACGAGGTTCACGCGCTCGGCGCGGAGCTGTCCATCTCCGAGGAACTCGCCCCTGTTGATGACCGTGTCCGGGCTCTCGCCCTATCCTCAGGGGACGCAGGCGCGGCGCGTTCCGACGAGCCTTACCGGCGCGCGCTGACCGGCATCTACGGCCGCCTTGCTTCCACGTATCTTTATCTCACCGGCCGCCGCCCCGGCCGGGCGCCTGCCATTAAGGGCGCCCGCTACGAAGCACCGGAGGCGCTGCACGCGGACCTCCTGATCCTGTCGGAGGGCCTCGGCTCCCTCGGCGGGCCCGCGCTGGTGCGACTACTGCGTGCGGTTGAAACATTCGGATTTCATCTCGCAACGGTCGATCTCCGCCAAAACTCCGACGTCCATGCGCGGGTCGTGGCCGAGCTGCTGCGGACGGCGGGCGTCGAGGCCGATTACGAGGCGCTGGGCGAGGACGCCCGGGTGACACTGCTTCGGCGAGAACTCGCCGGTGGGCGCCTGCTCACCAGCCCCTTCATTGCCTATTCGGATGAGACCGGGTCCGAGCTCGAGATCGTCCGCGCCGCAGCTCAGGCGCACGCCCGCTACGGACCGGCGGCGATTACCACGTACAACATCTCGAAGGCCGAAAGCGTGTCCGACCTTCTGGAGGTGCACGTCCTGCTGAAGGAAGCCGGGCTTTACCGTGCAGACGATCCCCCGCGCGCCGCGATCATGGCGGTGCCGCTGTTCGAAACGATCGGTGATCTTGAGCGTGCGCCCGCGATCATGTCGGCTTGGCTGGGCCTTCCAGAGGTTGCGGCGCTCACTGCCGAACGGGGGCCTCAGGAGGTGATGGTCGGCTATTCCGACAGCAACAAGGACGGCGGCCACCTCACCTCCGTTTGGAGCCCGAACAAGGCCAGCCGCGCGCTCGCATCGGTGTTCGACAGGCATGGCGCAACCATGCAGCTCTTCCATGGCCGGGATGGCGCTGTCGGGCGCGGCGGCGGCTCCAGCTTCGATGCGATCCGCGCCCAGCCGAAGGGCACCGTCAACGGGCGGATCCGCATCACCGAGCAGGGGGAGATGATCGCCGCCAAATACGGCACTGCCGAAAGCGCGGCTGCCAATCTTGAATCGATGGCGTCCGCCACCTTGCTTGCAAGCCTTGAACTCGAGCCGCTCCCGGAAACGGAGCGCGCCCGTTTCAAATCTGCCATGGACCGCCTCTCGGGCGATGCTTTCAGGGCTTATCGCGAGCTCGTCTATGGAACGACGGACTTTCGGACGTTCTTTCGTCAGATGACGCCGATTGCGGAAGTCGCAGAGCTCAAGATTGGGTCGCGTCCGCCCAGCCGGAGCGCGTCCGACCGAATCGAGGATCTGCGCGCCATCCCATGGGTATTCAGCTGGTCGCAGGCCCGGGTAATGCTTCCGGGCTGGTACGGGGTCGGCGATGCACTGGAGCGGTTCGGCGACTCCGGGCTTCTGCGCGAAATGAGTGATGCCTGGCCATTCTTTCGCACCACCCTCGACAACCTTGAAATGGTCCTTGCCGAGACGGACCTCGACATCGCGGCGCTCTACTCCAGCTTGGTCGAGGATGAGGTGACCCGCGATGCGATCTTCAAGCGCATCCACAACGGCTGGCAGCGAACATGCGACCGCTTTCTTGCGGTGACGGGGCAGTCGCGCCTTCTTGAGCGGCAACCAGCTCTAGACGCCTCAATCCGGCTTCGACTGCCGTACATCGAGCCCCTGAACCTGCTGCAGGCGGAACTGCTGCGCCGTCATCGGGCGGGTGAAACCGATCCGCGCATAGGAGAGGGGATACAGCTCTCGATCAACGCAATCGCCACCGCGCTGCGGAATTCCGGGTAGTTGAGGTTCGGGCAGCGCCACCCCGAGGGTTGTTGAGGGTCCGGGTTTCCCTACTCTGACCGCAAAACAGACGGACCGCTACCGGTCAGAGTGAGGCGTCCGCGGCTGGCGAGATGGTAGGATCAGAGCCGCGGTAACGAGATT
>DASVUO010000129.1:0-30951 GCA_036386995.1 Allosphingosinicella sp.
GAAGAATATGCCTTTCAGCGCCTGTTGCGTCACCCCGGATACCCCTTCTGCGGCGCAAGGTCGTTCGCCACGCGGAATGGCTTAGCACGTTCGGCCCACGCCCGACAATCTTGGTCAACGGCGGGTTAACCACCTTGCCGGCGTTAACCAGCGTCATCCCGAGGGGCGGTGGCGCTCCACTGAGGGTGAATACGAGGGGCGCGGAAACTCGCGGCGGCTCCGTCCGTTGTCGGGACATGTTCAACAACACCGATGAATCCCGTGGCGGATCCTTTCAGCCGCCGCGCGCCGCCTTGTTCGATGTCGACGGCACGCTTGTCGACACCAACGACCTCCATGCCGAAGCCTGGCGCGTGGCGCTGGAGAGCTTCGGCCACCAATTCCCAATGGCCGCGATCCGTGAGCAAATCGGCAAGGGCGGCGACAATCTGCTGCCCAGCCTGATCCCTGGAATCTCGGACGCCGACGCGGAGGAGATCGACAGCTTCCGAGGCGAGCTGTTCAAGCGGGATTACCTGCCGCGCGCCGTGCCGTTCCCCGGCGTGCGGGCGTTGTTCGAACGGCTGGTGGCGGATGGAATGAAGATCGTGCTCGCCTCCTCCTCCAGCGGGCCGGAGGTTGATTACCACCTCAACCTCATCGCCTGCTCGGATCTCGTCTCCGCCGTCACCACCAAGGACGACGTGGAAAGCTCCAAGCCCTGCCCCGACATCTTCGCCGCCGCGCTGGAGAAGGTTGCGCCGATCACAGCCGGCGAGGCGATCGTGATCGGCGACACGCCCTGGGACGTGAAGGCGGCGTCGAAGGTCGGCCTTCGCACGATCGGCTTCCGCTCCGGCGGCTTTTCGGGCGAAGCGCTGCGGGCGAGCGGCGCCGTCTTCCTCTACGACGGCGCGGCCGACCTGCTCGCCCGCTACGACAGCTCCCCTTTCGCGGCGCGCACCCATGCCGAAGCTTGAGGATGCGGCGGAAGGCCTGCTCGAAGCCGACGCAAAGACGGTTGAAGCCGCCCAGCCCTACCAGGACAATCCGCTGCTCGAGCGGCTCGCCGATCTCGGCGATCAGCCGGCGATGCGGGTGATTTGCGCGGCAACACTCGCGGCGGGAATACTTGCCCGTGACCGGCGTTTCGTCCGCGCCGGGTTACGAATGCTTGCCGCGCATGCGCTTGCGACTTGGACCAAGGATTTCGTCAAGCACCGGGTGGACCGCACCCGCCCCCGCTCGGCCGGCGATCCGCGCGAAGATCACCGCCTCGCCCCCGGCCGCAGCGAAGCCAAGGAGGAAACCAGCTTCCCCTCCGGCCACGCCGCCGGCGCCTCCGCCGTCGCACAGGCCTTTGCCCGCGAGGTGCCGGAATGGGCCGCGCCCGCTTACCTCGTCGGCGGCCTGCTCTCGCTCGCCCAGATCCCGCGCTGCGCCCATTACCCGACCGATGTCGGCGCCGGCATCGCCATCGGCCTTGCCGCGGAAGCTGCCGTCGGCGCGGCGATGAACCGGCTGCCGCTGGCGCTGAGCCCGCCGACCGGCTAACCGCCGCCTCACCCCTTTCGCTTCATTAGGAGCCTGTCCGTTGCGCCATTTCGCCCTCCCCCTCCTCGCCCTCGCCATCACCGCCTGCGACCCCGCGATGCGCGGTGTCGAGACTGCCTCGTCCGCCATGGTCGCGCCGGTCCTCACCGGCGCAGACGCGGTCGATACGTCGAGCTACGCCCGCCCCGCCGAAGCACGCGTCACCCACGTCGCGCTCGACCTCCAGGCGGATTTCGAAGCCAAGCGCATGGCCGGCACCGCGACGCTGGACATCCAGGCCGCGCCCGATGCGCGCGAGATCGTGCTCGACAGCAAGGGCCTCGCCGTCCGCTCCGTCACCGACGCTTCGGGCCGCGCGCTGCCCTTCGCGTTCGGCGCCTCGGACGGCGCCAAGGGCGCGCCGCTCACCATTCAGCTGAACGGCGCCAAGCGCATCCGCATCGATTATCTGAGCGCACCCGAAGCCGAAGCGCTGCAATGGCTGAGCCCCGCGCAAACCGCGGGTAAACAGCACCCCTTCCTCTTCAGCCAGGGCCAGGCGATCCTCAACCGGAGCTGGATCCCGACCCAGGACAGTCCCGGCATCCGCCAGACCTGGGAAGCGCGCATCACCGTGCCCGCGCCGCTCACCGCCGTGATGAGCGGCGAGCGCCTGACCCCCAAGGGCGAGGCCGCCGCAAACGGCCGCCGCACCTTCCGCTTCCGCATGGATAAGCCGGTTGCGCCGTACCTGATCTCGATCGCAGTCGGCGACATCGGCTTCCACAAGCTCGGCCCCCGCTCCGGCGTTTATGCCGAGCATGCGATCCTGCCCGCCGCCGCCGCCGAGCTCACCGACACCGAGCGGATGATCGACGCCGCCGAGGCGCTGTACGGCCCCTACCGTTGGGGCCGCTACGACATGATCGTCCTCCCGCCCTCCTTCCCGTACGGCGGCATGGAGAACCCCACCCTCACCTTCCTGACCCCGACCTTCATCGCCGGCGACAAGAGCCTGAACGGCGTCGTCGCGCATGAGCTTGCCCACAGCTGGTCGGGCAACCTCGTCACCAACGCAGTCTGGGCGGACAGCTGGCTCAACGAGGGCTTCACTTCTTATTTCGAAAACCGGATCATGGAATCGCTCTACGGCAAGGCCCGCGCCAGCCAGGAGGAAGCGCTTTCCTTTGCCGATTTCGAAGACGCGGTGAAGGAGCTCGGCGCCAACGCACCCGGCACCCGTCTCCACGATCCCAGCGGCGCCGATTCAAGCGGCATCGTCTACGACAAGGGCGCCGATTTCCTGCGCACGATCGAGCGCACCGTCGGCCGGGAGCGCTTCGACGCGTATCTGCGCTCCTATTTCGACCGCCACGCTTTTCAGCCGATGACATCGCAGCGCTTCCTTGCCGACCTGCGCGCCAACCTCATCAAAGGTGACGCTGCGCTGGAACAGCGGCTGATGCTTGACCAGTGGGTCTACCAGCCCGGCCTCCCCGCCAACGCGGCGCGGCCGGACCCGAACGCTTTTGCGCCGGTCGACGTCGCGCTTGCCGCCTTTACCCGCGGCGGGGCGGCGGGTGCGGTGCCTTATGCCGGCTGGACCACCGCCGAGCGGCTGCGCTTCCTGAACGGCCTTCCGCGCGCGCTTTCGCAGGCGCGCCTCGCCGAACTCGACCGCGCGATGAACCTGACGGGAAGCACCAATTCGGAAACCCTGTTCGCCTGGCTGCAGCTTGCGCTGTCCAACCGCTACGAACCCGCCGTGCCGGCCGCCGAGCGCTTCCTTGCCGGCATGGGCCGCCGCAAGTTCGTTGCGCCTTTGTTCGACACGCTGATGAAGGAAGGCGAGTGGGGCAAGCCGATCGCGCGCCGCATCTATGCCGCCACCCGTTCCGGCTACCACGCCGTCACCACCACGGCCGTCGATAAGACGGTTGGCCGCTGATCAGGACCTGCCGGCGGCCAGATTGACGCTCCCCGGCGGGCGGCCTATCGCCGCCGCCGGGGCATGAAACGAGGATAGAAGTGACGGAACAGCGCAGCTTCGACGACCGCGACGGCCATATCTGGTTCGACGGCGAAATGGTGCCGTGGCGCGATGCCAACGTCCACGTCCTCACCCATGCGCTGCATTACGCATCGTCCGTGTTCGAAGGGCAGCGGGCCTATGGCGGCGAGATCTTCCGGCTGACCGATCACAGCAAGCGGCTCAAGAAAAGCGGCGAACTGCTCGGTTTCGACATCCCGTGGAGCGTGGAGGAAATCGACGCCGCCTGCCGCCAGGTGCTGGAGTCGACGGGGCTTCAGGATTGCTACATGCGCCCGCTGGCGTGGCGCGGATCCGAGCAGATGGGCGTCTCCGCGCAGAATTCGAAGATCCACCTGGCCATCGCCGCATGGCCGTGGGGCGCTTATTTCGGCGAAGAAGCGTTGATGAAGGGCCTCCGCCTCGACATCTCCCAGTGGCGCCGCCCCGCCCCCTACACCGCGCCGACCGAATCCAAGGCGTCGGGCCTCTACATGATCTGCACCCTTGCCCGGCACCAGGCGCAGGCCAAGGGCTATGACGACGCCCTGATGTTCGACTGGCGCGGCCAGGTCGCCGAAGGCACTGGCGCCAACGCCTTTTTTGTCAAGGACGGTCGGCTCCACACGCCGACGCCCGATTGCTTCCTGAACGGCATTACCCGCCAGACGGTGATCGAGCTCGCTCAGAAGCGCGGCATCGAAGTCGTGGAGCGGGCGATCTGGCCGGAGGAGTTGGAAGGCTTCGAGCAGTTCTTCCTGACCGGAAGCGCCGCCGAAGTGACACCCGTTTCCGAAGCTGGCCCATGGCGCTTCGACGTCGGCGAGATGACGCGGATGCTGCGGCAGGACTATCTCGATCTGGCCAACCGGCGAAATTCCACCCGCTAGGGCTTTCGCTCGGCGGCTTGGCCAGTATAAGCCGCCCGGCTGTTGGGGCGTCGCCAAGTGGTAAGGCACCGGTTTTTGGTACCGGCATTCGCAGGTTCGAATCCTGCCGCCCCAGCCAGCAGACAGACGTCATTTGTTTTCAATGACTTAGGCGCCTGCTGATCCTTGTTGAGGGACAGGTTTGTGGGACAGGTGGGGCACCGCGCTCTAGCCGGGGCACACCGGTCCCTTCCAAAGGCGGGTCTCCTTAGCGGAGTCGAGGAGTCGAGTTCGGCTCGTCATCATCCTCAACCGCCGCCAAAGCGGCATGGAGCGTCCGCATGTGTAGGCGGTTTCCCTCCGCCGCCAACTCGCCGTAGATCACGAGCGGCTGGCGGTCGTTCCAAGCTCGCGAAAACGTGTCTCTCAGTTCGAGGGGGATCTGGAGATGGATATTCCGATGTCGGCCCTCGATGACCGTCTCCACAATAGCGTGACCCGGCTGGTGGAGCTTCGTGACAAATGCAAGCAGCGGCTCAGGCGGTGGCGGATCCGCTTCAACCATCTTCGCTGCTGCCCGAAGGAGCACTGGCGCGGCGCTACTGTCTATCGTGACGGCTCTGGGCGCGAAAAGCTCCGGCTCGGGAAGAGCCCAGCGAACGCTCAGCTCGATGCGGCCAGCCGCTTCCGCTATTCGAGCTAGGGCAGCGCACATGTTGGCGCTCACCCCTCGCGGCACACCTTCGAGGAAAGCTTCGAACTCGTTGCTACCTCCCGCATATCCGAGCGCCTCATCTACAGCCTCCACGGCCGACACGAAGGTCTTCGTCACCCGTCGCCCAAACCACTCACGCGGCATCATGAGTGTTTCACTTGGGTCGTAAGAATAGGGGCAGAGCAGCGGCAGAACGAAGCTGCCTCGCTCTGTTTGGGCGAGACGGACACGATCCGCAAACTCGCCAACGCTCTCATGCTGCCGCCCTGCATAGTTCTTGCGGGGCATCCTTGAGGCGGCCGCGTTGGCCGCTGCAGTTAGGGCTGAACGCGCCTCCCGCACGATCTTGATCACGCGATCTAGCTCAACGGCGGCATCATCTGCGTCTACGAGGCGAACTCGCACCACATCGAACGCTGCCATCGTGAGATCGCGAAGCAGTGCTTCCCGTGAAAGCCCCTCGATGTCAGCGACCTTGTCGATCAGGAGGCTTGTCGCGGCCCGAAAGTGAGGAGAGGTCGGCTTCGTCACAACGAGAACCGAACCCGCAACCTCGCTGCCTTCCTTGGTGTAGTAGCGACCGGAGGGCCCTTGCGGGCCATCAGGAGCCCAGCCGCGCGCCGTCAGAAACGCTTGAAGGGCGTCGGGGGACACCGCCGAGACCGGCGTGACGGTGCCTTCGTCATAGTTCATGGATCGGCTTCCTTGGTGCGCCAGGTCCTAGAGCAGCGGCCTTGCTCATGATCTTCAGGAGAGCTGCTGGATCGAGGATCCGGCTTACTGGGATCTTGATCCGCACTGTGGAGGCGTTTGTCGTCGGCGGCTGGCCGTATAGGTCGGTCCACCACGTGCACTTTCGGAAGAGAAGTTGGTGATCGGTGACCGTGAGCCAGTGTTTCGGCTCCGGAGGCAACTGGTGGACGAGGAGGAGTTGAACAACCGGAGAGTCGGTCGAGCGCAGGTGTTCATAGTTGTTGAGTGGGAGGTCGTATGCGACCTCGCCGTCGGAAACCGACAGGGGCTGGCTGGTGCACTTCAACTGCACCCAGAGCAGTCGCCTTGGCTGCTCGACCGACGACACCCAAGCGTCAACGCTGCCGTAGTCGCCCCCCTCCTCGGGCTTCACAATGCAGCGGCAGCGTGCCGCGACCGAGCGCAGGAACGCAAGCGAGAGTCTCTCCTTCGTATCGTTGCAGTGTGGCAGGCTCGCCATATGATCTCCCTGCGGTCATCCTCGCATGACGTAGCCGAGCGATCTAGCCCACGAGAAAAGAAGCAGGCCCACGCGGGCCCAGGCTGAAACTTATGCGGCCTCCCGCAGCACTCCCTGAACTGTCGCTACCGAGACCCCACAGGTCTTCGCGGTCTCCCTGAAGGAGAGGCCTGAGCGCTTCGCATCGCGTATCTGACTGCGCTTGGCTTCTGACAGCCGGGGGCGACCAATCGCTTTCTTGCCCTTCGCTGCCCGCACTTCAGGTGCCTCCGCCCGTGCTCGCTGCAGCCCTGCCTTCACCCGCTCCTGTATCATAGCTCGCTCGAACTCCGCGAAGATGCCCAGCATCTGGAAGAAGGCGCGACCGGAGGGTGTGGAGGTGTCGAGTGCTTGCTGATGGAGGTAGAGATCGAGGCCGAGCGATTGAAGCTCCCCGAGGAAGCTGACCAGATCCGGCATCGAGCGCCCAAGCCGGTCGACGCTCCAAGCTGCTACAAGGTCGAAGCGCCGACGCGTGGCGTCCTTCAGCATCCTGTCGAACGCCGGTCGTTTCTCGCGGCCCTTGGCGCCGCTGATGCCCGCATCTTCATAGACCTCCACGACCTCCCAGCCAGACCTCTGCACCACGGCTTGAAGTTCTGCTCGCTGGTTGTCCGTTGTTTGCTCGCCCGTCGAAACGCGAAGGTAAAGCGCGACCTTCTTCGGGTTTCCCTCCATAAGCGCTCGCATCATCACCGCTCCGCCTTCGAGAGTTCTTCGTTCCGCAGTCGCTGAAGTTCGCCCCGTTCAACTCGCTTCCGCCTGCGCTTGTCCATGTGTCCCGGGATGTCGTGCTTGGTCATCGCTTCTCTAAGCATCTCTCCCCCAGCCTTGCTCGCATGGTCAGGCGAGACCGACCGCTTTAAGCGTCGACTCCAGCGCTCGTGATCTTTCCGCGCCATCTGCTGCACCTCCTAGCGACGCTGTAGCGCATGTGTGCTGAAAAACAAGTGGTTGTCAGCACAAGCTATGGAGCCGGGCAAACCCGCACAAATCGGCGGATTTTCATCGTCAGTTTTGCGAGGGGTTTTCAGCACAGGTGATTCAGCCTGCATCGTGTCTCAAGAGGAGCTGCAGACCAGCGAGCCCTGGCGGCGACCTTCCCGCGTCGCCACGCCTCTCTCTCTTGCGGACCAAGCCCGCCGCCACCCTGCAAACAAGAGCGACGGCAGCGGCGGGCGTCGTGACTCCGCGCCTCATTCATCGGTCGCAGAGCGCCCGTGGGTTGCAGGCGCAGGACGGGGACGGAGTGCGCGTTGCTAGACCAAGTCCCCACCCCCACGGGGGGGAGGTCAACTGCGGCGAAGGTAGCATATTGGCTTCGGATTTCTGAGCCAAAACCGATGCCCTTCTTCAGGAGCGGGGCAGGGGGAGGAGGGAGATGGTGGTGGGCGGTCCCCCGCGTCTACCCCTCTATAGATCCCGACTAATTGACTGCGCTCGACAATCCGGAGGCTAAGCAGTCCGCTGCTCCAGCCGGAGAAGCGGAAGCACACTTCAGTCTCGGTATCGAAGCGCACTGACGAGGAGCGCGAAGGCTGGGGTGAGTTGGCGTCGGCTGGTATAGTAGAGGTGATATCCCGGAAACGGCGGGCACCATTCGTCGAGCACACGGATCAGCCTGCCCGTCTCGATGTCGCCTGCGACTTGATCCTCGAACAAGAAGGCGAGGCCCAATCCGTCAAGAGCGGCCGTCACGATCATCCCCGCGTCATTGACGATGATAGGGCCGCCAACACGCACCTCTAACGGTATGCCTTCCCGCTCGAACTCCCAAGCGTAGAGGCCCTTGCTACTGGTCTGCCTGTAGTTGATGCAGTCATGCTCGCGCAGATCGCGTGGGTTCTGCGGCGGCGGCCGACGGGCAAAGTATGAGGGTGCACCAACGACGGCCATCCGGATCTCGGGGCCGATCCTCACCGCGATCATATCCCTCTCGACCTGCTCGCCGATGCGGATCCCCGCGTCGTAGCGCCCTGCCACGATGTCGGTCAGCCCGTCGTCGATGGTGATTTCGACGCGAATGTCTTGGTAGTCCTGTAGAAGCTTGGCGACTTTCGGCCAGAGCACCGAAACCGCTGCGTGCCTGAACGTAGTGATACGGATTGTGCCGGCCGGCTTGTCCCGAAGAGCCGTTAATGCGGCCAGTTCGCTCTCGATGCCCTCGAACGCCGGGCGCAGGCCCTGCAGTAGCCGTTCGCCTGCTTCGGTCGGGGACACGCTCCTGGTGGTCCGTGCGAGCAGCCGCACCCCAAGCCGCTCTTCGAGACCGCGTATTGATTGGCTGAGGGCCGACTGCGACAGGTTAAGCTTCGCAGCAGCACGGGTGAAACTACCCTCCTCAGCCACCGCCATGAAGGCGGCTAGATCGCTGAAGTCACCATGCCGCATCTATTAGAGCCACTTATAAGCTTATGCCGGTCCTAGCGGCTAATCCTGCAAATCCTAGACCTTAAATGGGTCTCAGACGCCCGAGGCCAGCCGCTGGCCCGGTGACCGCCACTCAGGTGGCGGAGGGATCGCACTCAAGGAATAGGGACGGAACATGAAGGTTATCAACCGCGTCGCCGTGATCACCGGCGCCTCCTCCGGGATCGGGGAAGCCACCGCCAGAGTGCTCGTAGCCGAGGGCTACCGGGTCGCGCTTCTGGCTCGCCGCGTCGAGCGCATATCTTCGCTGGCCGACGAGCTTCAGAATGCGATTGCAATTCAGGCGGACGTAACTGACCGAGACTCGGTTGTGGCCGCTGCCGAACGTGTCCAGCAGGAACTCGGGGGTGCCGACGTCCTCATCAACAACGCTGGCGTGATGCTGACCGCGCCGTTCGGGTCTGACAAACGCTCCGAGCATCGGCAGATGGTCGAGACGAACCTGCTCGGTGCGATGACGGTGACGGAGGTCTTCCTCGACCAGCTTCGTGCCAAGGGCGGCGACCTCGTGAATATTTCGTCCGTCGCGGGCCGCGTCGCTCCCGCCGGCTTCGCCGCTTATTCAGCGACGAAGTGGGGATTGAACGGATGGTCGGAGGCTCTCCGAGTGGAGCTACAACCCGAGATTCGTGTCATGGTCGTGGAGCCCGGAGCGGTGGCGACTGAGCTGTCCGACCACATCACCGATGATGAGAGCAAGCGAGTTGCCCGGGAATACCGCGACTCGGTGGCTGTGCCCCCGCAAGACATCGCTGAAGTGATCGCATTTGCTTTGGGACGGCCGAAGCGGATCACGCTCAACGAGATCCTAGTGAGGCCAACCGTCCAGACGATGTGAGGCCGGCGCGGAGGGTGCGAGCTGGGGTCCTACAGACGAAACCATGACAATGTGGGCGCGCTGATCGGATCAGGCGCGCCGAGAAGGAGCTAAGGATGAACAAGGTTATTCTCGTTACAGGTGCCGCGCGGGGCATGGGCGTTGATATCGCGAAGGCGGCGCTCGCCGCCGGGCACAGCGTGGTAGCGAGCGCGCGGAGCGCTGACGCCGTGACTAGCGCACTCGGCACCCACGAACGCCTGCTGCCTGTCCGCTTGGACGTGACAAAGCCGGGCGACGCCGAGGACGCCGTGGCCAAGGCAGTCCAGCTGTTCGGGCGGATCGACATACTCATCAACAATGCAGGCAACTTCTACGGCGGGTTTTTCGAGGAGCTGTCGCCCCAACAGGTGCGCTCGCAGATCGAGACTAACCTCTTCGGGCCAATGAACGTGACCCGCGCCGTGCTTCCAGTGATGCGCGAGCAGCGATCCGGTCTTGTGATCTCGATCTCGTCGCTCGCGGGCCTGGTGGGCGGCGAGTTCACCTCGGCCTACGCTGCGTCGAAGTTCGGCTTGGAAGGGTGGATGGAGTCGCTGACGCCGGAAATCGAACCCTTCGGGATTCGGACCATGATTGTCGAACCGGGCTACTTCCGAACTGAGCTGTTGCAGCCTGAATCCACGGTCTTCGCCGAGCTGTCGATTGGTGACTACGCGCAGCGCACGGCGCAGATCATTCCGGCGTGGCAGGCGATCAACGGCAAGCAGCCGGGCGACCCTGCAAAACTCGCGCAGGCACTCATTCAGCTCGCGGAGAGCGACAATCCACCGCTGCGCTGGGTTGCCGGTGCCGATGCCGTGCTAGCCGCCGAGCAGAAGGCGCAGATCCTGCTCTCGCAGGTAGAAGCTCAACGGGAGCTATCTATCAGCCTCAGCCATGACGCTTGAAGAGCGACACCGCGTCAGAGGGCAAAATCGGAGCGTGGGTTAGGAGAACATGTAGGTTGCCTCGCGCACTCGCGCGAGATCTAGAGAACCCCTAGATGGAACCTGGGGCAGCGCGCGGCATACCTCCGATTCTTGGCCGAGCTGCTCGACAACTTCCTCGCGGAACCGGGCCAGCCAATCCGTTCGATATTGCTCCACGAAGTTGTCTCGCAGGATTACTGCGAGGCGGTCCGTGTTCGCAGCGTGGGTGCCGAATGAGTCGTGGATTACGGCCAACGCGAGGCCTTCCGTCTGCGTGTGCCGGGCGACTGCCATCAGGTGGGCGGCGTCCATCGAATGGATGAAGTTCGGAGCGATGCCACTCGCGGCCGCCCTGTGGTCCATTGAAGGGATCGAGCCTTCGTCAATCCAGGCGCCGAGTGTGGCCTGCCCGGCCTCCTCCAGCAGAGCGAGTTCGGTTTTCCGGCCTTGAAAGGTCACGGTGACCCGCTGAGCGGTAGCTTGCACGTATCGCTGCATGATCGGCAGCCCGGCGGGAGACGTCCACCACAGAGGAAGACCAGCCTTGCTCGATGCTTTTGCGATCCGCTGCAGCCAATCCATCGCGCGTCGAGCTGCGGGAACGGTGTCCCCGATCACCCCGTAAAGAACCCGCGCCAGCCAAAAGGCGGCCGGTCCGTTCTCGTGGCCTCCCAGATGAGGGGGTTCCCCGCGCTCGCGGTGGGTGCGGTCTAGCTCTTCAAGCGCCCGCTCGATCTGGTGAGCCATGCCTCGCGGGGTGGCGGCGTAGGCATAGGTCATGCAGGGGCGTTTCGTGATCGAGCGGACGATCCGGCCGCCCTTCCAAGGAGCGGCTTCCGGTGCACTCAACGCGTTCACCAACGACTGAGCCCGGCCTGCTACCAGCTCGTAAATGTCGCCCGGCCGCTCGGTAGGCACCAAGTTCACGTAAGGGGCTGAGGCTTCGTCGAGCAGGAGCCCTGTGAAGTGCTGCAGGCCCGAGTTCGATCCATCAAGCGCGACAGGAAGGTGTGAAAGGAAGGACTCTCCTTCAGCCTTGTAGCCTGCCCACTCGAAGCAGGCGGCAAGCGCCTGCCATGGCTTGTCCGCTGTCGTCCAGAACCGCTCCCCGTCCAAGGGCCTAGAGGCGCTGTCTAGGATCGCCGCCTCGTTGGCGATGACCCAAAGCACCCGATCTTCGAAACTGACCTTGTCGATGCCGAAGAGGTTCGCGAGGTGGATCGCGAGCCACTTCCCGCCTGTCTCCCCAAGTGCAACACCTTGCGCGAACTCGAGAAGCGACCGGCCGAGGTCGCCGTCCTGTGGATGCGGACCCGCTTGTGGGATGGGGTAGACACGTCCGCGGAAGTCGATGTTGTGGGGGAAGTAGATCGCAGGGAAGTGCGCCAGCTTCTCCGCTACCCACATCTTCTGGAGGGTCACTAGACGCTTGCCCCGTTGCCGCTCGTTCTCGGCGTAGGTCGCGGATGCTGCCGCCTTCCAGCGGGCCTGAGCCTCCTCGTTGAAATCCAGATCGGCCGGTTTGCTTGGTAAGGGCGCATCGTCGCGCGGCGGCAGCGAGCCGAGTCCTGCTCCGCCCTTCCATGCCTCTCGAAGGACCTGCAGAAGTCTGTGGTTGACGCGCCATGGAACCGACTGGATGGCGTTCACCGCTGCATAAACGGAGCTGAGATCCGCATTAGCTAGCTCTTCAAGATAGGGCCGATTCTCGGAACGAACAAAGCGGTTCCCGACAGGAGGCTCGAGGTATCCACCTTCGGTGGGGCTGCGCCACGGCACTGGGGGAACGACCATCGGGAGCGGCAACGGGTCCAACAGTTCGCAACGCGCGTGCTGGCGTTCTAGCCAGTCGTGAGCTACCTCAGTGAGACGCACCTCATACCGCTTGCGTCGCTTCCTCCCGGCTCCTTCCTCGATCAGCTCCAGTCGAAAAAGGCCGGTTGCATCGGTGGCTAGTTCAAGCAGTTTAGTCCCAACAAGGAGGCGCTGGTCCTGCGCCCAGTCGACATCCACGCCGCTGGACCGGTAGATATCATTCATCGCTCGCTGACGCTTGGCGCTGATCTTCTGGCGGCCCTGCAGGGACCTCTGAAGGCCTGCTGCTCCCTTTGGGTTCGCCTCCTCGAACCGGATAGCTCTCAGGTGCCCGACGATAGCATCCGCGATTCTGAGGCTGGCGCGCTGGAGGCGCTCCGACTGGACGGCCGACTGGATGGCGCAGCGAAGTGTCAGATAGGCAGCAGCTTCAGGCTCGATCCCGAGGAGGAGCGGAGCCGCCGTGTGCTTCCGCCCGGCGCGGCCAGTCTCGGCGAGGGCCAAAAAGCCGCGGATGGCATCTGCTGTCGGGAGGAGCGCCCGTCGGAGAAGCCGCCGCCCTGGAGGCAGTGTCGCTTCGTCGACGCTGCTGTCCCGCGCTTCGTGCCACGGATGCGCTCGCTGAGCCCGGTATTTTGACGCGCCGATTGCACGGCTCTCTGCTTCCAAGGCGAGTTGAGCTTCTCTTAGCTCCTGATCGTTCACTCTAAGCTACCTCGCGGGTGACCCGCTTACTCCCGTAAACTTGCACTTTTGCCCCCGCCGGCTGGGCCGGTGTCTCCTATGCGGCGACTGAGAGTGTCTCGGAGCTGATCGCCGGCAGTTCGAGACCCGGATAATTTATCAGGCCGATGATGTCTGCCTTGCGCTGCAAGGAAATCCCGTCCTGGTTGTAGACGCGGAACGTGAACCCCCGTTCATGGCCAAACACCTGCGCCCACTCCGTCATGGGCACGCCAGCTCTTTCCATGATCCTAGTCACGTTCTTGCGAAACGAGTGAAAAACTTTCGCCTCGTCGGTGAACCCACGGCTGGCCTTGAAACGGGAGAACTCTCGCGACGCGTCAGCTCCACGCTTCTTCCCCGGTCCCTCGGGGTTGAAGGTGGGCCAGATCGCCTCGTTCGGCTTGCCGCGCGGCCTTCCAAGCAGCCAGTGCAGGCGAGGATGTAGAGGAACTTGTCGGTCTCCGGCTGATGTCTTGGCCCCCCTGACGTCAAAGAACCAGATGGCTTCCTCATGCCGCAGCTGCTTCCATTTGAGGTCGGCAATCTCGTTGAGCCGCATCGCGCTGAAAAGTCCCACCAGGATGACCTCAAGGAGGTCCTCGCGGTGCGGTCGCGGATGCAGAAGCTGCTTCAACTCGTCCACCTCCCACGCGAGGTAGGGCGCGAAGTTTACGCCCGCCCGAAGCGGGACGTGGAACCCCTCGAAAGGATTGTCACCCTCACAATGCCCCCGCTTTCTAGCCCACTTCCAGAGCGAAGCCAGCGCGGCCATGTGGCGGTTCATGGTGCCCTGCGAGAGGCCCTTCGAATTATTCCCGAACCGCTCCACCAGCTCATCAAAGGAGAGACCGCGGGCCTCCGGAGAACGAGCCCAATGGGGGCTAAGCAGCCGGAGAGCATCATGGAAGCGGGCAGCATCAGGCTCGCGGACGTCCCTAAGTGGACGGTCCCTCCAGAAGCTCCTGAACAATGCAAACGTCGCAAGCTTCTGCTGCTCGGTGTTCGTCTCCTTGGCTGACTTCTTGGCCCGCCATTGAGTCATGTAATCGTCGACGACCGCGCCAAATCCGGGCTCTAGTTCTGGGCGGCGCGACGGTCGTTCTCCACGCACGATGCGGGCAGCGTCTTGAAGGGCTGCCAGTCGCGCAGCTTCCGTCCGAGTCGGTTCCCGCTCGTCCAGCGCGTCCGCAATCCGATCGATTTCGAAGCTGATGCCGGCCAGCACCGGGTGGTCCTCGACCACCTCCCCAGTGCGAGGATCCTCAAAGGAGTAGTCCATCTGGAACTCGCCTCCGGCGGCGCGATGCAGGAGGTCAGCATACAGCTCCCGAAGATCAGCAGGATCATCACTTGGCCGCCCGAGCTTACCTCGGAACTCCAGCCGCATGGCGCCTTCCCAAATCTTCGCAAGCTCGCGGGCTTGCCGAATGTCTCCCGTTCGAAGATTGTGGGCGACCTCTTTCTTACCGCCGTATGCTGCGTGTAGCTCTTTCGGGATCCGGATCTTCGCCCAGTAGGTCCGATGACGTAGCTTCAGGGTTGCCATTCGAGCTGGAACTTAGGTTGTGGGACAGGTCTGTGGGACAGGTCTGTGGGACAGGTTGGTGGGGCGCAAATGGCAGAAAGTCAACAACTTGCAAGAGCTGCAACGAGTTAGGTGGCCCCAGAGTTCGTCTCCTGCCGCCCCAGCCAGTTTCTGAAAGCTATGTTATCCGTTGCTCACCCTAGCTATGCGCCGCGTGTGGGGCAGATGCGTGGGGCAGCTTTATGGCGCCTGCTGGTGAGCCGAATTGCCTCCTGTTGCTAGCGTCAGGACCTCAAGTCAAAGCCCCGCTGCTTGTGTGAAGCTCCCCTGGGGGTTACCTCCAGAGGCTCGGAGGGACGTCGGATGGCCGAAGAAGAGGATATCCTCGCTCGCGAGGTTGTGATCGGAGCGAGGCTAGAGGAAAACGGTATCGCGCTGCGCGCCAAAAGCCGCGCAGTTGCCGCTTTGGATCGTCTGGTAGGAAGCCTGCTGGACCTCCCCACAGCGTTCTTCGAAGGCCATGCAAGGAAGCGTCGGCTGAAGGCCGAAATCGAAGAACGACTTCGGCGCGTCCAATTTGAGATTGCAGAACGCCGCCTAGGAGAACTCACGGGCAGTGGAGATCAACTGCTCCTCGACGTGCTCCAGGATAAGGCGCGTCGCCAAACCAATCTGGCTGGGGTGGCGGTTGAAGCTATAGATGCCCTCCAGGCCCTTCCGAAGTCACCAAATCATCCTTCGGACGGAACGGCCTCCTTCGAAACGGCCTCGGACAGGAACAGCGGAGCAGGAGCCGCGGGGCACTCTGGGGCAGGCGAAGAGGCGGCAGAGATCGACGACGATTGGATGAACCAGTTTGCTCGTTTTGCTGAGGATGCCTCCAGCGAACGCCTGCAACAGGTATGGGGCCGCGTGCTTGCTGGCGAGATCAACCGGCCCGGGACCTTTTCCAGGCACACGCTTCGGTTCATCGCTGAACTAGATCAGGAAACGGCCAGGAATTGTGAGTTTGCGGCAAGCCGGGCTATCGGCACCTTCATCCCCAAAACGGACGAGTGGAACAGCGGACAGGGCTTACAAATCGGTCTTGACCTGCAAAGGCTCGGTCTCATCGAGGGTATAGGGACCTTCGGATTAAACCAAAACTTCACGGTCGGTGCCGGGGGAAGCGTGGGCGTCCTAGGACGGAAATACGCCTTGGACCTGAACGGGGAGCCCGGAACGAAAGTTAGCGTGGAAGCTGTGATGCTCACTCGGATGGGCCGCGAGGTGTTCTCTCTCCTCGATACCTCTGACGAGGTGGCGGCGATGGAGGCTCTGGCGGACCGCTTCGCTAAAGAGGGCCTGAGAAGTATCGTGCTCGGCACCTTAGGCGACGCGGACGCAAGAGGCACTGCCTTCCATCCGTTAAGGTCAGTCTGGAGCAGCTAAAGAAATTGCGCCTTTGAAGTTCCTAGCCGAACCTTACTCCTACGAGGATGCGCTTGCTGCGGTAGAGCGTCTCCAGGCGATCATGATCGCCAGGGGCGAGGCGCAGTTGGGGAAGGAAGAGGACGACGAGTATCGAGCTATTCGACGGGCCCTGATGCGCGAGCCCGAGTTTCGCTCCCGCTTACCGCGTCTGCTGACAGGCAACAGCGATCTCGGCGGCGTGTGGTCGAACCTCAGGGACCACTCAGGCCAGTGGGAAGGCCGTCGGATGTTTGTTCGCGAGCAAATGACGGACGCGCTCAATTGCGCGATGGAGCTTGCCGCCAGCGACGCGGTGCTCCCTTCGTCGCAATGGACCGGCATACAGAGTAAGCGGGAGCGCCTAATGGTGGCGCGGCGGCTGCTTCCGCTTGTCCAAGCCAGTGTGGAAGGCCTGATAGCCGAGCTGGAGCGCCCTCAGGGCAACGGCGGACCGCCCCTAGAGTACCGCGAGGAAGCCCTCCAAAACTTAAAGGCGCTCCACGAAGTGCTTGGGCGAAGTATCGCGGATTTAGAAAGTGGCCGAGGCTCGATTAGCGATAAGCTGATGGGCGAAGCTGCCGGGTACATCGCGCGGGCTGCGCGATCGCTGAGAGACGACCCAATGCCATACCTTGTGTCGGGGGGAGTCGCGGCGATGCTGGGGCTGCTCGGTGCCGGTGAAATTGGGGCCTATCTGGCTGGGATAGCGCAGAACATCCGCAAGAACGCGGGCACCTCCTGACTAGGGCAAGCGGGTTACGATGCACATCTTCATTGATGAGAGCCCGCGCTGCGGGTAACCAGCACCCGGCGCGGCTGCCAGCTTCGAGACCCGGCGTCCGGGCTCACGCGATCGGGGCGGCGGCCTGTTGGTGCTGCACCACCCGCCATTCCTCATGACCGAGGCGGCGATAGGTGGTGGTGCAATAGGCCTCGAAACTTTCAACCTCCGGCAAGGAGGCGCGCACCCGGTAGGCGGCGATCAGCAGCCCTTCCTGCGGCCGTGAAATGCGCCCTTCCGAAAACTCGACGTCGGTCCATCGCGGCGTCGTTGTCACCTGCTCGGCGGCTTCGGCGCCCGTTAAAATGAACGGCGGCCTGGCAAGCACCATCAAGCATTCGTCGTCGATCGAGCGTGCATAGAGTTCGGCATCGCCGACCCAGAGGTCCCGCTCAAAGGACCAGACCCGTGCATCATCCACCGTAACCGCCTCCCTCAAGGCGCTTCTCCGCCGCCTCCTTTTGCGCTTCTTCCATGTCTTCCGGCGCAGCGGGCGCCACGTCGGGAAAGGGCGTCATGTCACCCGGATCCACATCATGCTTTCCGTCCATCGAGACGCTCCTTCCGTTTGCAACAGAACCAGCGCCGAGCGGCCGCTGTTCCTACCTGCTTTGTGCCGTAAGCGCCGCGTCGGCGCTCGAAGGGGCAGCCGGGGGTCACCTTGCATGGCGGGGTCGTTCGAACACTGCGGGCAGATGCCGAACGGAGAATAATCGCCGAAGCGAGCGATCCGCGCGACGGCTCCGCCAATCTGGCAGTGCCTTGTTCAGCAAGGGGAATGTAGGATGCACCCACTGAAAAGGCGCGAGGCAAGCGGGTGCCTCGCGGGTGGATGGGGTCAGATATGCGGCTATTTCCAGTGCTCACGTGGGCGGCGGTTTTTCTGGCGGTGCCGGCGGCGGCCGCCGATGTTACGCCGAAGCTTCATGAGGTCGAGCAGCGCCTTGCCGCGATGGCGAGCGAGAATCCCGGCGAATATGGCATCGCCGCCATGGACCTTTCCACGGGCCGGATGATCAGCTTCAACGGCGAGACGCCCTTCCCGATGGCGAGCACGATGAAGATCGCGGTTGCCGCCGCCTACCTGTCGGAAGTCGATGCCGGCCGCCGAAGCCTCGACGAGATGATCGGCACGACCACCGCGCGCCAGCTGATGGACGCGATGATCACCAGGAGCGACAACCGCGCCACCGACCAGCTGATCGCCACCCTCGGCGGGCCTGCCCCGATCGACGCCTGGCTGCGCGGCCACGGCCTGCAGAACATCCGGGTAGACCGCACGATCGCGCAATTGCTCAGCGCCCGCCGCGACCTTCGCGACGTACGGGATTCGAGCACGCCGACGGCCATGCTCGGTTTGCTTCGGCTGATCGACACTGGCCATGCGCTGACGCCCGCCAGCCGCGCGACCCTGCTCGACATGATGGCGCGCTGCCGCACCGGCTCCAACCGTATTCGCGGCATTCTTCCGCCGGGCGCGCGGGTGGAGAACAAGACGGGCACCTTGTCGGGCTATACCGGCGACGTCGGCTATTTGATCTCGCCGACCGGCCAGCGCATCGCCGTCGCCTTCTTCGCGCGCGGCGGCGAGAACCGGCCGGCGGTGATCGCGACGGCGGCACGGATGATCTACGACGGCTTCAACGCCGACGCCGCGCCCCATCCGGCACCGCTTGCATCGCGCACCGTTTCAGCCGGCGCCGGCGGCACGCGTTAAGCTAGGAGCGGCGCCGGCGGCGGGGTTACTCCACCGCCGGCGCTCGCGCTCTTACTAGACGCCCATTTCCGTCAGCAGGCGCTGAGCGCCGTCGACCTTGTCCATGGTCCACAGCATGAAGCGGCTGTCGACGTGGATGGTGCGGTTGATGGTGGGATCGTAGAGCCAGTCGGCGATCACCCCGTCCAGCGTCCCGTCGAACGCCAGGCCGACAAACTCGCCGCGCGCATTCAGCGTCGAGGAGCCTGAGTTGCCGTTGGTGATGTCCACCGTGGACATGAAGTCGACCGGCAGCGTGCCGAGCTCCGGCGCCGCCCAGCGGCCGTAATCCTTGGCCTTGATCAGATCGATCGCCTTTTGCGGCGCGGCGAACTCGCCCTTGCCGGTCTGCTTGGCGGCGAGGCCTTCGGCGGTGGTGAAGGGCGTCCATACCTGGCCGTCGACCGTCTTGCCGGTCACCTTGCCGTAAGTGAAGCGCAGCGAGCCGTTGGCGTCCGGATAGAGCGTGCGGCCCTTGCTCTGGGCGAACTGCAGCATGCCGCGCATGTAGGCGGAGCGCGCCGCCTGGAGCTTGCCGGCCCGTTCCTTCGCTTCACGCTCGCGGGCGATGTCGCGCGGGTAAGCTGCGACGGCGAGCTGGATGAACGGATCGGTTGAGGCTTCGAATTCAGCGGGGCTCTTGTCGAGCCAGGCGAGCCGCGTCGCGGTGTCGCCGAGCTTGGTGTCGGCATAAAGCCGGTCCATGCCGATTTCCGCGATTTTCGCCTCCAGCGCGGCATCACGGCGGGCGGCGGGGGCCTTGCGATATTCGGCCAGCGCCTGCTCGAGCAGGACGCGGTCGACCTTCGGAACGTAACGCCGCTCGATGGCGGTCAGCCGCTGCTCGGTCGGCAGGCGGTCGCGGTCCTGATAGCCGCTCTCACGGCTAGCGTCGGGCTTCGCCCGCTCCTTGGACCAGCGGTAGAGGTTGCGCGCCGCGCCAAGCAGCTGCGCCCGCGACAGGGTGCCCATGCGGACAGTGTCGAGCGCGCTCTGATTGGCCTCGGCGACCAGCGCGTCGAGCGCGGCCGGATCGTACATCTTGGCGCGCTTCGGATCGGCCGCGATCCAGGCGCGATATTCGGCTTCGACAGCGTCCTTGCGGGCGCCGATGCCGATCCGGTCGGCACCGGCCATTTCGCCCAGATACTTCTTCTTATAATTGTCCGCGCCCTTGATGATCGACGCATATTTGATCGTTGCGTCCGGATCGCCGGCCGTGGCTTTCTCGATCGCTGCCGAATATTCGTTGAGCAGGGTCTGCTGCACCGGCGTCATGGTGTCGAAGTTGAACTTGGCTTCGGCGGCGGTGACAAGGCGGCTGGTGGTGCCGGGGAAGCCGGCAACCATGACGAAGTCGTTCTCCTTCACGCCTTCCTTGGCGATCTTCAGCCACGACTTCGGCTTGTAGGGAACGTTGGACGCCGAATAAGGCGCGGAGGTGCCGTCGGGCGCGACGTAGGCGCGGTAGAAGCCGAAATCGCCGGTGTGGCGCGGCCACATCCAATTGTCGGTCTCGCCGCCGAAATTGCCGATCCCGCCGGCGGGCGCATAGACCAGGCGAACGTCCTTGATCTCTAGCTGCTGCTGCAGGAAGTAGGTCGCGCCGCCGTAGTAAGCGCGCACGTCGCACCGGCGGCTCGGCTGCTTTTCGCAGGCCGCGATCAGCGCCTTGCGGTTCGCCTCGATCTTCTCGTAGCGCGCCTCGCCGCCGAGCTTGGCGGTGACGCCCTTGTTCACCTCGGCCGTGACGTCGCGCAGGTCCTCGATCACGTAGATGCGGGTGCCCGGCGCGCCCGGGAGTTCGTCGCCGAGCGAGGCGGCGAGGAAGCCGTCGGTGATGTAATCCTGCCCCGGCTTCGAATTGTATTGAATGGAGCCGTAGACGCAGTGGTGGTTGGTCGCGACCAGCCCCTGCGGGCTCAGGAATGCCGCGGAGCAGCCGCCGAGCGAGGCGATCGCATTCATCGGTGCTTTCTGGAGGTCGGCCAAGGTGGCGGGATCGAGCTCCAGGCCCTTGCTCTTCAGTTCGGCGGCAAGCTGGGGCGTCTGGCGCGGCAGCCACATCCCTTCGTCTGCGCTCGCCGCGGTAGAGGCGAGGAGGGTTGCGACGAGGGCGGCTGCGGTGCGCGTTTTCATGTGAATTCCCGGATCAAAGAGGACGTTGCCGCTGGCCTATCAGAAGCCGCGCGCCTCGCAAACGCTTCCCGCGCCGCCGCCCCCTGTGGAAAGGACGCTTGACGTAAAGCGAGCTTGTCATGTAAGGCTTCCTTCACATCGATTCGAAGGAGAATGAACATGGCCAAGTCCCTCGCGCAGCGGCGCTACAATATGGCGGTGCTGGGCTGCTCCGCCGGCTACGCCGCCGCTTTGTTCGGCGCCGCC
The DNA here is from genome assembly GCA_036386995.1 of Allosphingosinicella sp. Classification (GTDB taxonomy): domain Bacteria; phylum Pseudomonadota; class Alphaproteobacteria; order Sphingomonadales; family Sphingomonadaceae; genus Allosphingosinicella. The sequence goes on from DASVUO010000129.1 coordinate 21,036, forward strand.
GCTTACTTCAACAACCACCCGGACGCGCGCGGTATCACGGCCTACGCCGCCGCAACCGTGCCGGCCTTGCTGATCATCGGCGTCTTCGTTGCGATCGGCCGCTACCTGATCGAGGAGCGCGACGAATATCTGCGGCTGCTGATGGTGCGGCAAAGCCTGATCGCATCCGGCTTGGCGCTCAGCGCTGCAACGCTTTGGGGGTTCCTCGAAAGCTTCGGCCTTGCCCCGCATATCGACGCTTACTGGATCGCGGTGGTGTGGTTCGGCGGCCTCGGCGTTGGGTCCTGCGTCAACAAGTTCACGATGGGGCGGGAGGCATGAACAACCGCCTTCGCGAACTGCGCAGGGAGCGCGGTTGGAGCCAGCAGCACCTCGGCGACCTCCTTGAAGTCAGCCGGCAAAGCGTCAACGCGATCGAGGCCGGGCGCTACGATCCGTCGCTTCCCCTTGCCTTCCGGATCGCCGAACTGTTCGAGCTTAAGATCGAGGAGGTGTTCGATAGCCCTTCCCGGTCGCCGGGGAAGTAGACGACGCTACGTCTCGCCGGTGAAGCGCTTGACCTTCACCGGCAGCTTCTTGCCCTTGGTGCGCCGCGAGGGGATCTGCACCGGGTTCTTTTTCTTCCATTCCGCCCAGGTCATCGGCCCGTTCGGCGTGTCGATCATTTCGTCGTCCATGCTCATGGCGAAGTCCTAGTTGAACTGGCGGATGCAGCGGTCGCGCGCATCGAGGCCGCGGCGGCCGGCCCGGTCAAGCCGCTTCATGCAGCCGATCACTTCGTCCCACGCTTGCCCATAGCTCATCGACATGGCGCGCGCATAATCGGCGACCCACTGCGGATCGGGAAGTGCGAACAAGCGCTGGCTCTCCGGTTCCGCGACGTTGACCACTGGCCCGGAGCCGCAGCGCGCGAGGAGAGCCTGCACCTGGGGATCCGCTTCATCGACTCCGTTGGGGCCGCCCCAGGAGCCGATCTCCCCGATCCGGTACTGCCGCCGCCCCTCCTCGCCGCGCACGATCAGATAGCCCTGCGCGTCCCGGCCGAGCTGCGTCTCGCGTCCGAACATCACCAGCGGTGCGGGTTCCGAAGCATCGCCCCGCGCGAGGCGGAAGCAGCCGTCCTCCAGCACGATCCGGCCTGTAAATCCCGCCAGCAGCTGGATGCCCTTAGCGTTGGTCTCCCGCGCGAAGATGCGGACGAAACGCTCCAGCTCCGGCTCGGCGAAAGCCGGCGGCCGCGGCCTCGGGAAAAGCAATGTAAGGTTCGGCTCCAGCGACCAGCCGCGCCGGGCGGCCTCGCGGCGGAAATCCGCTTCCTCCACCGCGATTCCGAGCTCCACCGTGCCGGTAAACGGATCGGTGCCGACCGTGGTGATCAGGTTCCCACCTTCACTCCGTTGCACCCACAGGTTCTGAAGCGCCTGAAGTTCGTCTTGGTTGAGACCGCCTTGCCGGGCGCGCAACTGCGGGTTTGTGGTGTAGCGGGCAAGAGTTTGCGCCGCGTCGCGCTTGAACCAGATCTCCGCCGCCACCGCCGGATCGCGCACCAGCCGGACATCGACGAAGTTGCCGCGCTGCTCGCGCGCCAGTACTTCGCGAAGGCGCTCCAGCTCCGCCTGGAAAGCGGCGGAGCCGTTGGCGTCTTCCCAAGCCTTGGCGCGCACCGCCGGATCGCGGGAACTCGTCCGCCGCGCCAAGTCGTCGGCAACCGCGGGCTCCGGCGGCGGCGCGTCCGGATAAGGCGAAGCGGGCACTTCGCTTATGGTCAGAAAGCCGTCAGGCGAAAGGGTGCCTCCCTTCGGCAAAGCCGAGGCGGCCGAGATCGGCGCCGGCTCAGGCGCCGCGGCCGCACAGCCGGCGATCAGGAAGGCGGCCCAAAGGGGGGATTGGCAAGCGCGCATCGTCCGTTTCAACGTTGCACCGCTTCGCGCCGTTCCCGCGCCGTTCAGGCAGGCCCGGCGAAGAAGAGACTGGTGTAGAGGGTTTGCGTATGTTCCTGGTTCGCTTGGCATTGATCGCGCAGGCCGCCTGCCTTGCCGCAAGCTGCGATGCTGCGCCGGTGAAGCAGGAAGCGGCGGCGACGCGAGCCGCGCCTTCCCTCTACGGCGGCTGGCGGATCGTTGCGGTCAACGGGACCGCGCCGCTGCGCTTCGGCACAGGCGACGAAAACCCGCCGCACCTCGTTTTCACGAAGGCCACCTACGGCGGAAGCAGCGGCTGCAACGGCTTCGGCGGCACCGGCCTGCTGGTCGGCGACCGCTGGTTCGGCGATCCGCCGATGGCGACGCAACAAGGCTGCGCTGCCCTCACCGCGCAGGAACGGGCGATCTTCGCCGTCGCGTCTGGCGGGCCGAAGGTGGTTCTCCGGGGCGAGGAGGCGACGCTGACCAGCGCCGCCGGCGCACTGCGCCTCCGCCGCGACGCCGCACTCGCGGGAGACGCGGTCGAGCCGCGCCCGATGCTGCTTGCCGGAACCGCGTGGGAGATCGGCAGTATCGATGGCCGCCCCGTCGGGGAACTCAACCGCCGCACGCCTGCGCGGCTGCGCTTCGATGCAGACCGCTGGTCTCTCGACGCCGGCTGCGGCGCGCTTGGCGGCGCGTGGCGGCAGGAGGGCCGCGCCGTCACCATGTCTGTAACGACCAAGCAGCCCGCCCGCTGCAGCCCGACGCTGAAGGCAGAGGACGACGCGCTCCGCGCAATGGCAGCCGCTGGGCCGCACTACGTCGTCGGCTTCAATCGCGAGCTGGTGATGGGCGGCGGCGCGCACTGGTTGACCGGCCGCTTCGACTCCGCGGCATTGCAGGCGGCGTCCCTGCTCGGCGAGTGGCGGGTCGCCTCGGTCGACGGGGTCGCGCCGAAGCCGACGCCCCGCCTGCCGTCGGTCGCCTTCGGCAAGGCCGGCTACGCTGTCTGGGACGGCTGCAACCACACGGAAGGCGTGGCGCTGGTCGTCTCCGGCCAGCTCTTCACCCGCGGCTCCGGCATGAGCACGCTTGCCAATTGCGCGCCGGACTCGCTGAGGCACCGCGTGCCCCATATCGTCGGCAGCAATCCGCGCGTTGCCAAAACGGCTGACGGCGTCGCCCTGGTCTCGCCCAACGGCACCCTTCGCCTCACCCGCCTTTCGCAGCGGCCGTTCGGCATCGGCGAGCAGCTCGGCCTGCGCGGCCCGCGCAGCATCCTCCTCCTTAGTCCCAATGGGCGGCTGACGCTGAAGCCCGGCGGCAAGTTCGCGATCGACCTCGCCTGCGGCCGGATCGAAGGCGATTGGCGCGGCGGGCAGCCGGCGCGGTTCAGCCCCGACCCTCTCGAGCGCACCGCCCCACGCTGCGATCAAGGCCCCGGCTCCGACGCCTTTCGCCTGTCGCAATTCTTCACCGGCAACGTGCTCGCCGTCACCGGCCCGAATCGCGACATCGTGCTTCTGGTCAACGAGGATCGAAGCCTCTCCGGCCGCGTAGCGGATTGATTAGGCGCTACCTGCTTTAGGCCGGGGTGCGGAACCCGCCGCCGCGCCCGCCATTGGTCCGGAAACCTTCCTTCCGGAGACCCGACATGAGCGAGCAAAGCGACGACCAGGCCAAGGTGTGGGAAATGATGAAGCGCATCGGCTTTTGCATGTTCTCCACCCGCGACGGCGACGAAATTCGCTCCCGCCCGATGGCCGCCCACCTTGAGCCCGAAGAAGGCACGATCTACTTCCTGACGGACGTCGAAAGCGCCAAGGATGAGGAAGTCGAGGCCCGCCCGCAGGTCAACCTCGCCTTCGCCGACGCCGGCTCCCACTCCTACGTCTCGCTGACCGGCCGCGCCGCCTTGTCCAACGACCGGGAGAAGATCCGCGAGCTGTTCAACACGCCCGCAGAAGCCTGGTGGGACAGCCCGGAAGACCCGGCGATCCGCGTCCTCAGGGTGACCCCGGTGGACGCGCAATATTGGGATAGCCCGGGCCGGGTGCGCGCCATGATCCGAATGGCGGCCGCCGCCGCTTTCTCGAACGCCCGCCCCGACATGGGCAAGAATGGCAAGGTCGAGATGGCGGGCGCCTCCGGTTAGGCGCCTTGGCACCGGCATCGCGGCGGCGCGTTACCGCCGGCGATGCCCTCTACGGTGATCCGCACCATCTCCTACCGTGCCGAGGCGCGCGAGCTCCAGGTCGAGTTCACCACGGGGCGCTGCTACCTGTTCCACGACGTGCCGCCCGAAGCGGCCGAAGCGTTTCGCGCCGCGCGGATCAAGGGCCGGCACTTCAACGCGCGGATCAGGAACGCCTACCGCTTCACCGAGCAGGCGCCGCCTGATTAGTCGCCGCCCCGTCGCTCTCACCTTCCGCCGCCGGGATCGGCTTGCAGGCGGGGAGGTTGATCTTGGCAAGGTTGCCGCAGCGCCGCACCTGGACGTCGCCGCCCGGTGCGATGAACACCGCCCATTCGCCGCTGTCCGTGCAGTTCGCCGTCCACATAGCGAGGTTCTTGTAATCCTGCTGGAAGTGGCCGCGATCCACCTTCTTGCAGCGCTGGCCGTTGTCGACGATCGCCCGGCGAAGCCCGAGGAAGCGGTAGAGCGGAGTCAGCGCCTTCAACCCTTCAGACGTCGGGTTGGCGATCTTCATCGCCTTGCGCTGCGGCTCCGGCGCCCCGTCCTCGCAGCCGCCAAGCGCAAGCACCATTGCTCCGGCCGTTGCCGCGATCACTGCCTTGCGCATGGTCTCGTCTCCCCAATCAGATCGCGCTCAGAAACGCTTGGTTGCCGACAAAGCCGAGATTCTGCACGCCGGCTTTCTTCACTTCGGCGAGGACGCGGTCGAAATCCTCATAGCGGGCGCTGCCGTCGACCTGAAACTGGAATTGCACAAGCGGATTGGCATCTTCGAGCCCGCGCAACCGGCCGCGCACGTCGCCTTCCGCGATGGCCGCGCCATCCAGCGTCAGCACGCCAGCTTGATTCATGGCGAGCTTGTGGGTGACCGGCTCGGCCGTGATCGGTGTTGGCCCGGTGGGCAGATCGATCTTCACGCTGTGCGTGGCGATCGGGATAGTGATGATGAACATGATCAGGAGAACCAGCATGACGTCGATCAGCGGCGTCGTGTTGATGCCGGAGATGGGCGCTCCGGTGTCGATGGCGTACACGGGCGTCGGGCGGCGGTGACGGGTCATGGCGTCCTCCTCATCTTGTAATGAGATTACATTACATGAAAGCCGCAGCCGCGCAACGGTTCCATGCTGCCGCTCAATCGCCGGTGTAGATGTGCCAGTCCTTCTGGGCCGAAGTCGCGCTGGCGGCTCCCGAGGCACGGCGCAAGGTGACGCTGCCGGTGCTTCCGAAGACCTTACCGCCCTTCATTGTGCCGGTGATCATGATCGGCACTTCCACGAACGTCCAGCCGTTGCCGCTCACCAGCTCGCTCGCCTGGCCAAGCGTCACCCGGTAGCTTTGGTAGGCCGCGAAGTTGCGCGCGAACGCCTCCTCCCCGTCCGCCGCCCCGCCGCGCATCGCCCAGGCGTCGTCGTAGCGCCCCGCTTCGATATGGTCGTAATAGCGCCGAAGCACCGCCGCTGCGTCGCGCCCAGTCTCCCGCGCTTCCTCTTCGGAACGGCTTTGCGGAACGGCGGCAGCCGGCGGCTTGTCGCTCGGCGCCTTGGCTTGCGTCTGCCTTCTCGGCTCAGGTTCGTCGCGGCCGCAGCCGGCCAGTGCAAGGAGCGTCACAAACGGCAAAAGGCGGCGCATAGCCTCCTTCTACCCCAAAGCCCGTCCCGTGCAAAAGGCTGGCTCAGGCGCTCATCTTGGTCTGAACGCCGTGGACCAGATCGGTCGCACGCTCGAAGCTCATCGGCCGGCCGAACAGATAGCCCTGGATCTGGTTGCAGCCGAGTTCGCGCATCCGCCCGAAATCCTCTGCCGTCTCGACGCCTTCCGCCGTCACCGTCATCCGGAAGCTCTTGGCGAGGCTGACGATCGACTGGATGATCGCCACCGTTTCGCGGTTGTGCGCCGCTTCGCGTACGAAGCTGCCGTCGATCTTGAGCTTATGGAACACGGCCTTGTTCAGATAGCCGAGCGACGAATAGCCGGTGCCGAAATCGTCGAGCGCGATGCCGACGCCGAGCGCGCGAAGCCGCTTCAGCACGTCCAGCGAGCCTTCCGAATTGCCGAGGAACACGGATTCGGTGACTTCCAGCTCGATCCGGTTCGCCTTCACCCGGTACTTGGCGAGCGCTTCGGACACCGTGTTGGGGAGCGCCGGCAGGATGAGCTGGCGGGCCGAGACGTTCAAGGCGACGCTGATATAATCGGGCCACATGGCGGCGGCGCGGCAGGCTTCCTCGATCACCCAGTCGCCGAGATCCATGATCAGGCCGGTTTCCTCGGCAAGCGGGATGAAATCGGCCGGGCTCACCATGCCGCGGGTCGGGTGGTGCCAGCGGATCAGCGCTTCGAAGCCCATCAGGCTCTGGTCGGACGCGTTGACCAGCGGCTGATATTCGAGGCGGAACTGCTTCAGGCTGATCGCCTGGCGCAGGTCCTGCTCCAGCCGCAACCGGTCCTCCGCTTCGTTCTGCATGTCGTCCGAGAAATAGCAGCAGGTGCCGCGGCCCTGGTTCTTAGCTTCGTACAGCGCGAGATCGGCCTTCTGGATGAGGTCGTCCACCGTCTGCCCGTCGATCGGCCCAAAGGCGCAGCCGATGGAGACGCCGATGCGGATCTCGGCCTTGTCGATATGGTAGGGATCGGCCACGGCGTCGATGATCCGGCGGGCAAGGTCCTCAACCTTTTTGCGGCTCTGCGCGTCCTTGATGACGATTGCGAATTCGTCGCCGCCCATGCGGCCGACATGGCCGACTTCGCCCACTTCCTTCACCAGCCGCTGCGAGACGCTTTTCAGCACCGCATCGCCCTTGGGGTGGCCGAACGTGTCGTTGACCGGCTTGAAGCCGTCGAGATCGAGAAACATGATGGCGCAAGGGACATTGCCCGACGTCGCGCCGGACAGCGCCTCCCCGAGCAGCTGGCGCACGCGGCCGCGGTTCGGCAGGCCGGACAATACGTCCATGTTGGCGAGGTTGGTCAACCGCTCCTGAGTCTTGCGCACCTCAGTGATGTCGGAACCGACGCCGCGGAAGCCCTGGAACTGGCCGGACATATCGATGATCGGATCGCCGGCAAGGCTGATCCAGCGCGTGCCGCGGCGGGTCTTGAGCTCCATTTCCAGGTTCGCGAACGGCGCCCGGGCAAGAAGCGTGCGGCCGAGCGCGCTGTTGCCGCCAAGCGTCGCGGGCAGCGAGTGGCCGATCAGCTGGTTGGCCGAGCGGCCGAGCAGGCTGGTCATCCGCGACGAGATGTAGACGACGCGGTTCTCCGCATCGACCTGCCACAACCAGCCGACGCCGCGATGCTCATATTCCTTGAGCAGCAGGCGAACCGACTCGGCGTGGGTACGTACCTTGGCGATGGTCTGAAGCTGTTCAAAGCTCCACCGAGTCAGCCGCGCGACGCCGAAAATGGCGACCACGGCGACGCCGACAATGGCGACTCCGACCGTCGGGGCAAGCTGCTCGCTGCCGAGGTAATATGCGCAGCACAAGGCCACCGTGATGGTTGCGATCCAGGCGAAGGCGGCGGCGGGCGCGGCGGCGAGGCCGACGGCGGCGACGATCATTGCGGCCATCGCGCCGCCGATCACCACCTGCACTTCATGCTCAACCGTTGCGAAGGCGTAGATCGGAAGCGCCGACCAGATCGCGGCGAGCGCGACCGCCTCGCCGACCGAGTGGACCCAGGCACGGCCGCGGGCGGAACGGCTGTTCGCCGCGAGCCCTTCGCGCACCGCGCGCTGCCAATAATAGAAGAAGGCCGCTCCGACCACGGCGACCCAGCCGCCAATAAGCGCAACGTTGACGCCGCCGAACATGGCCCAAGCGACGAGCAACGCCCCGCCACCGGACGTGATCGCGAAAAAGGGCGCGAACAGAGCGCGGGTCTGCGCCTGGCTGTTATGCAGGTGCGCCTCGCGGAGCCGGGCGCTTCCGGCGTCGGATCCGACGCTTTCGTCGGCGACGTCGCCCGGTTCGGGCTCCTGCTCTTCAAGGTCCAGGTTTACGGGCGCGTGATACATGGCAATCCTGCTTGGCGAGCGGCACTGCCAGCGTTCCTACGCCGAGAGGTTTGATGGAGTGTTAAGGACGCAGCGGCCCGAACAACGGTTCGCCGCGAAACCGGATCAGCACTTTTCGTACTTCCAGTTGCGGCGCTTGCCCTCGCCAAGCCACTCCACCGCCTGCGCGACGCGGCGGGCGCGAGTCTCCGGGCGCTTGGCTTCGGCGATCCATTCTGAATATTCGCGGCGGCAGCTTGGCGGGAAGCCATCGAACGTCGCCTTGGCCGCGGGGTGTTCGGCGAGCGCGGCGAGGAGCTCGTCCGGCACCGGCGCGTCGGGCTTGGACGGCTTCTTGGGGCTCGGCGCCGGACCCTCGGCGGCGACCTCAACGGCGCGGCGGACGATGGCTTTCAGCTCTTCCTCCGGCGGCAGGTCCTCGATCGAGGCGAGCCGGCCGAACTGCCCCATTGCGTGTCCCGAGTAGCCGCTGCCCCCCAGCACCGCCTCCGGGTTACGCAGCGCGAACACCGCGTGCGCCTTGAAGGCGGCCATTGCGAGCATGATCCGCCCGCCCACAGTGAAATGCGGCATGCCCCATTTGATCGTCTCCTCCGCCTCCGGCGCGGCTTGCCGGACGACGCGGCGGATGTGCTCCAGGATCGGACGGGCGAAGCCGGCCTGGGCGGCGATGTAGGCGTCGATGCGCGGGTCGGTGCTCATGCGCGGCAGAATAGACTCGTTCCGCCGCTTAATCGATTCGCTTTGGCGCGAGTGGCGGAACAGCCGAGTCCCAGAAGCGCTGGCAGACGATTCTCCTAAGGGAATCAACATGCTGCGCGAAGTCCGCTTGTCTTCCTCCACCATCGAACGCGCCTGCTACGACGAGGAGGAGAAATCACTCAGCCTGTGGTTCAAGGAAACCGGCCGCTACATCTATTCCGACGTCCCCCGCGCCGTGTTCGACGGCCTCAAGAAAGCGCCGTCGGCGGGCCGCTACTTCAACGAATGCATCAAACGCCGCTTCCCCTGCCGCCCCGATCCGGAACGCAAGAAGTTCCGCCCCGATTTCTGCGGGGCGAGGAGCTTCGACAAGTACTAAGCCATCTCCTCCTGCGGCAGAGCCTCGACACTCCCTTCGTCCACGTCCGGGTCCTCTTCCGCAGCCGCGCCTTGCTCCAAGGCCTGCTCATCCGCCGCAAGCTTCCCTGCATCGGACGGGCAAATTCCGAACCGCTCCGCCACGTCCGGCGCAAACCTGAGCAGATCCGGCCGAAGCTTGAGGATCGAAAGGTCTTTCGCCTTACCCTCCATCATCACGTCGAACTCCAGCCCTTCAGCCATCCGCATGAAAGTCGCGAATTCGAAGGGGTTGGTGAAGTCGCTGTGCCCGGTCCAGATCGGCGGCACGAGCACCGTCTTCACCCGCTGCCCGGCTTTCACCGGTGCCTTGGTGACTTCCCTGCCTTTGCTCTTCTTGCCCGCCGCGACGTTGGCACGCTCCTTGGCGCCGATCGCCCGCTTCACCTCCCGCATCTCAGTTCGCGGCGACGAAAAGTGAATTTTCGGCCGCACCCCCGCCGGCCAGGAGCGCATGAAGGCCTCCAGCGTGGGCCGCATCTCCAGCCGCTCCGGATTCAGGCACCAGAAGTGCTGGTAGTCGAAGATCAGCCGCACACCCGTGCGCTCGTGGATCCACAGCACGTCGGCGGCCGAAAAGCGGATGTCGTCGTTCTCCAGCACCAGCCGCCGCCGGACATGCTCCGGGCAGGCGTTCCAGCCCTCGATCCAGCGCGCGCGGCTCCCCTCGCGGTCGCC
>DASVUO010000130.1:0-2798 GCA_036386995.1 Allosphingosinicella sp.
CATTCCGCACCTCTGGAGCTGCGGCTCTCAACGCCTTCCGGTACGCATCATCACGGCGCGCTTCAGCAAGGGCAGTCAGATACATCAGCGTAGCCGGTCGGGGACTTTGCAGGTCTACGTGCGGTTCGACCAGCTCTGCGGCCCTTGCCTCAAGGCCAACGTCCAACAAGGCTTGGCCCACCAGAAATTGGTCGATCGGCTCGACATCGTCCGGCAAATCGGCGGCGAGGGCGAGCAGCAGCTTTTTCGCGCCGTCCTCATCCAAGCCGGCTTGCCGCTGCCGCTGAATATCCAGCAGATGCGCGCTGACCACGTCATCGGGCTGACAAAGCATTTCGTCCACCACCCGCTTCACCGCGTCTAGGTTGCCTGCGGCCAAAGCAAGGTCAGCAATCAGGCGGCGGCGAATGGATGCAACTCGCTCGTCAACGGGCTCGTCCATTGCCTCCACTCGTGCGAGCCGCTCGGCAGCCGTGGGCCCCTCCTCCATTTGGATACGCATCAGCATCGTTTCCGGCTCAGAAGCCGGGTTCAGGACGGCGAGGACCTCGGCTTTACGGTTTGCGTCAATGAGGAGCATCGCCAGCAGGCGCCTGAGCTGCTCATCGTCCGGCACTGACCTTATGCCCTCCCGAAGCAGGCCCTCGGCGTCCGCGCCCCGGCCCGCGAAGCGCAGCAGCAGGGCGGCGTTGCTGACGTGGGCCATGAGGTCGTGGCGGTGGGCGTACCCATTGCGTAGGCAGTGGGTGGCGTAAGCAAGCATGTTCGACGCCGCCTCGTCGATCTGGCCGTCAGTGACCTTGTCACGACCGCCGACGACATGGACGCGGCTATCCACGGCGATCGACAGCACCGCGAGCGCCTTCAGGCGTTGCAAATCGCGGGCGTTCGCCTCGTCCCCCGGGAGGGCGAGCGCATGAGCCTCCCAGCCCGGCATCCAGCGTCGGCGCATGAAGTCTGTGAGGGCAAGCTGAACTGTAGTCGAGCCCATCATGTCGGGAGGGATCAGCGTCTGCGGATCGCCCTGCCAATCGGACCTTGCTGCTGCCTGTAACAGCGCGCTAGCTGCGAAATCGACCCTCTCGGGGAGGGCGAGCACCGATTGCGCGAGCCTCATTCCTTCCTCAGGATTGCCTTGGATTGTGCGAGCGATCGAGAGGTTGCAAATGGCGTTCGGATCATCCGGTCTGAGCGCATGGGCTCGAACATAGGAATCGGCCGCCTCAGCTTCGCGCCCCTGGTCCATCAACGCCGCAGCCACGTTGGTCTCGATGCGGTATCGCGCCCATGGGGCCTCCTTTACCTCCGGGGTGTCGCGCAGCGTGATGAGGCGTTGCGCCGCGGTGGTTGTGTCGCCCTCCCGAATTAGGTCGCGGAAAACATCAATCCTCGCATGTAGAGCCGGACTTTCTGATCCGATGCCTTCTGGACCGGCTGGCTTGGAAAGCAGAGTGATCCCGCTGCCAATCCCGCGCCGCTCCATCTCCTCGACCACCAAGGCTGCTAAGGCGGAGGCATCGGTCTGGGGCGCCGCAGCCAAATCCATCGGCTGCGCCGTCCGGGCCAGGGACGGCATGAAGAGGTAGTAGGCGCTGGTGTGGAGAGCGATGAGCGTCTGCAGCTGGCCCCAGCCGTATACGTGAACGGTGACGTCGTGCCCCTCGGCCCGTAAGGTCCTTTCGACGCTCTTGGCTGCCTGGTCTGCCTTAGTGTCATCCGGGGCGGTCGTGGCAAAGATGATCTCGCGCAGTCCAAACTCAAGCGCGAGCGCGGAGCGGCAGTCCTTCAGAATGATAGACTGCTTGAGCGACTTTTGAATGTTGCGGCATTGGATGCCCACCGCGCGGGTGGGATCGCCGCCGCGGTACCCGAGAATGTCTATGCCGCCTTGGTTCTGCCCGTTACGACCGTACTCCTTGGTATTCGGATCGCGCAGCTCTTCACGAAAGAGGACGACACAGTTTCGCTGGAACGTATAGGCATCCTTCGGCTTCAGGATCTCGTTAGCGAGCCTAACCGCTACCGGTACTCCGTCGCTGCGCCTAATCCCGGCATCCGAGCCAACTGGTGCTTCTACTTTCGGCATCGCTTAATTCTAGAGAACAACTCGTGAACTTCAACTGCATCGGATGCTTTTGGAGGGGATAACCCCATTATTGATCCGCAGCCGGGTTCAAAAGAAAAGCCCCGCCCGGATTGCTCCGAGCGGGGCCAGTGTTTGCCTGTTGAGGCGAACGCTTAGCCTGCGCCCGCTCCCTGCGCGGCGAGCGCCGCCAGCAGCAGCAACGCCACGATGTTGGTGATCTTGATCATCGGGTTCACCGCCGGGCCGGCCGTGTCCTTGTAGGGATCGCCGACCGTGTCGCCGGTTACCGCGGCCTTGTGGGCTTCGGAGCCCTTGCCGCCGTGGTGGCCGTCTTCGATGTACTTCTTGGCGTTGTCCCATGCGCCGCCGCCGCTCGTCATCGAGATGGCGACGAACAGGCCGGAAACGATCACGCCGAGGAGCAGCGCGCCCCAGGCTGCAAAGCCCTGCTCACGGCCTGCGATTGCGGCGATCACGAAGTAGACGGCGATCGGGGCCAGCACCGGCAGGAGCGACGGGATGATCATCTCCTTGATCGCGGCCTTGGTGACGAGATCCACAGTCCGCGCGTAGTTCGGCCGTGAGGTGCCGTCCATGATGCCCGGATTGGAGCGGAACTGCTCGCGCACGTCCTTGACCACGTCGCCGGCCGCACGGCCGACCGCGGTCATCCCCATTGCGCCGAACAAATATGGCAGCAAGGCGCCCAGCA
>DASVUO010000131.1:0-6753 GCA_036386995.1 Allosphingosinicella sp.
CGTCATCACCGCGCGTATGGAGGATCTGACGCCGCTCCTCCATTCGGTCGGCGAGCGCGAATTCCCCCACCGCACCGGCCCCGCCGACGGCGCCAAATTCTCCGGCCCCGATCCGCGCCACAACGCGAAACGGCCGGCGACACCTCAAAGCATCGCCGACCGTTCGGTACAGGACCCGGCGGATACGATCCGGGTCAAAAGCCGCAACTTCCACTAACCCCGCTCCATCCCCCGATGGAGCGGAACCAATCAAAACTTCTGCTGGCGCTCGTAGAGGGATTTATAGTGCTGGATGCGCGTCACGCGCAGGCCCGGCATGCCCGAACGGTCAACCGCCCGCTGCCAGCTTGCGAATTCTTCCAAGGTGAGCCCGTAGCGGTCGCAGGCCTCGTCCACCGACAGGAGGCCGCCATTCACCGCCGAGACCACTTCCGCCTTGCGGCGCACCACCCAGCGGCTGGTGCCGGGCTTGGGCAGCGAATCCAGCGTCAGCGGTTCGCCCAAGGGCCCGATTACCTGCGCCGGCCTTATTTTTTGGTTTTCAATCATTCCCACCTCAAAGCGCTCCCGGCGTTTTTGCCTTCCCCAGACCTGCGTGTACCCCCGCCGGCTTGAAGGAAGATTGAAACCTCAAGGTAAACGGCGCGGTCATTTCAGTTTACGGCCCGTTGCCGCGCGACAGCGGGATTGAAGCTCCCGCCGAGCGCGGCCACCGCCGCCCGCCAGCACGCGCCGGCGGAGAGGATTTCGGCCAGGGGATCGGGAACTTCGCGCGGTGCGGGCACAGATGCCTGCGCCCGCGCCGCCGGCGACCGCTCAGCCTCAGCGCGCAGCATCGCCGAAAGCATCCCGAAATCGGGGTGCGCGGCGGTGCGGCTCGCGAAGCGCTGCTCGGCACGGCGGAAGAAGCTCAAGTCCATTCGGAGGCTTCTACGCAAAGAAGGTTGAAAAGCTGGTAACGACGACCCGCGCACCCCACACACTGGGCTTTTCGGCCTTCGCCCCCTATGTAGCGGGCCATCATGTCCGTCGATTTCCAGCTAAACCGCCCGCTCGCCGAGGCTAGGATCGTGGTCGCCATGTCCGGCGGCGTTGATTCGTCGGTGGTGGCCGCGCTTGCCGCCCGTACCGGCGCGGAAGTGATCGGCGTCACCCTGCAGCTTTACGATCACGGCGAGGCGATCGGCAAAACCAAGACGTGCTGCGCCGGCCAGGACATTTACGACGCCAAGACCGTCGCCGACCGGCTAGGCATCGCGCATTACGTCTTCGATTATGAAAGCGCGTTCCGGAACGGCGTGATCGAGCGCTTCGCCGACGAATATATGAAGGGCCGCACGCCCATCCCCTGCATCTCGTGCAACCAGGGGGTGAAGTTCACCGATCTGCTCGGCCTGGCGCGCGACCTCGGCGCCGATTGCCTCGCCACCGGCCATTATGTCCGCCGGGTGATGGGGCCCCACCGGGCCGAACTGCACCGCGCCGCCGACCCCGCGCGCGACCAGAGCTATTTCCTGTTCGCGACAACGCAGGAACAGCTCGAGTATCTGCGCTTCCCGCTTGGCGACCTGCCCAAGCCGCTGGTTCGCGAGCTGGCGCGCGACCTTGGCCTGCTGGTGGCCGACAAGCCGGACAGCCAGGACATCTGCTTCGTCCCCGGCGGCGACTATGCCGCGGTGGTCAAGAAGGTGCGCCCCGAAGCGGCGGAGGAAGGCGACATCGTCGACCTCTCCGGACGCGTGCTCGGCCGCCACCAGGGCCTCATCCACTTCACCGTCGGCCAGCGCCGGGGGCTGGAGATCGGCGGCCAGCCCGAGCCGCTCTACGTCGTCCGGATCGAACCCGAAGCGCGGCGCGTGGTGGTGGGGCCGAGACGCGCGCTCGCCATCCGAGCGGCGCACCTTTCCGCGATCAACTGGCTCGCCGAGGACCAGCGCGAGGGGCTGTCGGCGAAGGTCCGCTCGATGGCGCGCCCTGCGCCGGTGCGCTTCGACGGGGACAGCATCCACTTCGAAACGCCCGAATATGGCGTCTCCCCGGGCCAGGCGGCGGTGCTCTACGACGGCGACCGCCTGCTGGGCGGCGGCTGGATCGAGGAAACGGTGTCGGCCGAGCTGGAGCCCGCCTGACGCGCAGGCGAAAGCCTAAAGCTCGTCGCCGACACTCAGGCCGAAAGCGTCGACTTCCTTCGAGCCGCCACCCGCGCAGCAAGGTAAAGGCCCATGCCGGCGACGGCGAGGCCCAGCAAGGTCAGCCAGGCCTGCAACGTGGATTGTGAGGCCGCCCAGGCGCAAACCGCGATGCCCGCGATCACCATCACCCACATAAGCGGACGCAGCGCCTCGCCCCGGCTCGCTCTGGGCAGGGTGGCGATCGAGATCGAATAAACAAACATCCGGGCAAGCGTGCTGATCACCGCCAGCCAGACGAAGCTGCCGCTAAGCGCAAGCACGGCGATGAGCGCACCCATGAAGGCGATGGAATTGGCCGGCGTTGCGAAACGCCCGCTTACCCGGCCGAACCAGTCGGGGAGCAGTCCGTCCCGCCCCATCGCGTAGGTCGCACGGGTTGTGCTGGTCACGCCGCCGCTGACGTTGCCGAGGATCGAGCAGACCGCCGCAACGGTCAGAAGAATGCCGCCGGCGGGTCCCATCAGCGTGGTGCCGAGTGCCACCATCGGCGCCTTCGTGCCCTCGCCCGGCTCCATAACCGCCACGTAAGCGAGCTGCAGGAGGAAATAGAGCGTGGCGGTGGACAATATGGTCGTCACCAGAGCGCGCGGAACGGTTCTGCGGGCGTCCGCGGTTTCTCCAGCCGGCACGACGCTGTTTTCGAAGCCGACGAAGGCATAAAGAACAAGCAACGCCGCCGCCTCCAGATCGCTGAAGACGGGAAAATCGGTAGGGGCCTCGATGCTTGCCCCGGCAACCACGAGGCCCACTAGCGCAACAAGGAGCAAGGGTGCCGCCTTGAGCAAGGTAAGGCCGTCAAGCAGGCGAACCGCCTTCTTCACGCCGACGATGTTGACCAGCACGATGATCCCGGTGACCGCAAGGATGATCGCCGCCCGCGGAAGACCCGTTCCAAGCACGGGCCACAAAGCGGCGAGATAGGTGACCAGAACCGTGGTGTTGGCCGCGCTCGCTGCGGTTCGCGCGACGTAATAAAGCCACCCAGTTTGGAAGGCGACGACCGGCCCAAACGCCGCGGCGTAGACGACGGGCCCGCCCGAAACATGATGATGCGCCGCCACCCGCGCGAACGGTAGCCCAACCACCAGGACGAGAAGCGCGAACATCGGGAAGAGGTACGGACTGAACGCCCCGAACTTGTCGTAAAGCGTGCCGGGAAGTGCAAAGATGCCGGCGCCGACCATCCCGTTGAACGACAGGAAGGCGGAGCCGAAAAAGCCGATGTCGCGGCGGAGCGGCTCTTCGGCTGAACGATGGTCCGTCAATGCCAACTCCTTGCGCGGCGGAGCGGCGTTGTGCCGCGCGCCGGACGCAAGGGCAAGGGCGGCCGCTCAGCTCGTCGGCTGGAGGAAGACGCGCCGCCTCTCAATTAGCGTCACGGGCGGTGGCTTGTAGATGGCGAAGTTCAGCGGCACGGCGTAGCGCACCTCGATCTCGGCGAAATCGAAGCCGTTGCCGTCCACCCCATAAGTAATCGATGGACCAGTGACTCGGTTCTTGTCGATCCGCACCATCTTGCCGGTGATCGTGGCCGTGACGGTCTCCGTCGTCGGGCGCGGAAAGATCTGCGCCTGGCGCGCACCTGCGGCGACGGCGTTGCGCAGGTCGGCGCGGGCGAAATACAGCCGCCCAAGCTGGGTGATGCCGACCAGCATGCCGAGCAGAACCGGCGCGATCAGCGCGAATTCCACGGCGCCGACGCCGCGCTGGTTGCGGCGGAACTTGCGAAGCAGCCTCATTGGACCCTCACGGCGGATGTTGCGGCAAGCGTGAAGGATTTGAGGTACATTTTGCCCCGGAACTCCTTCGTTGCCTTGAGCTGCAGATAGCGCGCCGTGTCGTTGTTGTCGGGGCATGTGCCGGTAAAGCTGCCCTGCTTGGCGCCGTTGCACTCCAGCCATTGCTCCATGGTGACGTTGCCAAGCGGGATATTGGCCGCGCTCGCGACTTCCTGCTTCAGGAAGGTGTAATCGGGTGAGCCGCCATTGGCGCCCACCGGCGCGCGGTTGGCCTGGATCATCTCCAGGCTGCGGTTCACCGCCTGCTGCAGCGTGAAGCGCTGCGAAATGGCCGAGCTGAAATCGATCATGCCGACGATCAGCACCGACAGGACCGGCGCCAGAAAGGCGAATTCGACGGCGCTCACCCCACGTTCGTCGCGCAGCATCGGCCGGAGGAGCCGCGGCATCCTCACTTCACCAGCCTTACATATTCCAACTGGAAGCTCGGCAGGCCGCCGGGCCTGGTGCAGCTGTTGTTGAGCTTTTCATTGCCGCTGAAGATCGCACGCCGCACCACCATCTGGAAGCATGTTGCGGTGAAGCCGGCATTGCCGTTCACCGTCAGATCCACCGTCGGGAAGTAGAACGCGCCGGACATGGTCGACTGGGCATTGCCGTTCAGCTTCATCGTCGTCTGCGTCGCCCGCCGGTCGCGGTAGAACAAGATGTCCTTGTAAGTACCGGTGGTGGGGGCGGTCAGGTTCAGCTCCGGATGGCCGTCCGTGTCGAAGATGCCGGCGTCGATCGTTCCCGCCGCGCCGCCGGGACCGGTGAGAAAGAAGGTGACGCCCGAGCCCGTCACCTTGGCACCCGCATCGAAGCTGATGTTGCCGCCATAAACGACGATTTCGCCGGTGAAGGTGACCGTGCCCTTGATGTCCAAGCTGGAATAGCAGCCGCTGGTCAGCGTCTTCGGCGGATCGTTCTTTTTGACCTCGACGGCCGGGCAGTTGCTGACATCCACGCTCGGCACGTTGATGTGCGCAAATGGATCCTGCTGCTCGGCGCTGTACGGCTGCAGCTTGGTGCCCGCCGTGTAATTGGTGCTCATCTGCAGCCCGCCCGGCGCCATGACCGGCGAAGCGGTGACGACCGAGCTGCCGCCGGCGGTGATCGCGGACGCGCCGCGCGCGTTGGTCGCCATGCCGCAGCCCAGATTCACCGTTGCGTTGCCGGTGAACTCGATGCCCGGCTGGTCGTCGTCATTGTAGAGGGACAGGAGGCAGAACCTGCCGCTGTCGACGAGAGCCGCGGTGGCGGTCGCCGTGACGTTTGTCGGCGCCCGAGTAAAGATCGCCATGAACGGCAGGCGAGGCTTGGCCGCAAGCGCGACCTGCACCGTTCTGTCGAAACCGAGGCTCGGCCCCGCGACGATGCTCGGGTCCCCCACCAGCGTCGGCGTCTTGTTCTTGGCGATATCGATGGTGGCCGCCGATTTGGCGAACGTCTGCTGCTGCGTGCTGCTGTCCGCTTGCGACAGCGCGTAGACGCCGGCGATCGCGGCCGAATCGGCGGCGCGCTGCATTTGGCGCTTCATCATTGCAAGCTGGATGGTGTCGACGGCGAAGCCGGCGGAGGCGAGCAGCATCGGCATGGCCGCCGCGCCCATGGCAAGCACGTTGCCGCGCTCGCTTTTCAAAAACACCTTAAGCCGCTGCATGGCCCTCATGGATACGGTCCTTTGTCGCTACGGCATGGAGCGAGAGGGGACCGCATTAGGGGTCGGGGGTTGAGGAGAGGTTAGTGCGGATGGTTAGCGAAAGCCTAACCTTGGCGCGCGCCTGCCCTTTCAGCCTTCGCTCGCGCGCACCATGTCGAGGAGGTCCAAGGCCGTGGGAGTGAAAGAATGTCCAAGCCAATCGTCGTCGATCTGCCCCACCAACTGGGCGCGGCAGAAGCCAAGGCGCGCATCGCCGGCGGCATCGGACGCCTTCGCGATCACCTCCCCGCCGGAGCCCAGGTCCAGTCCAGCTGGACCGGCGACCGCATGGACCTCAGCGTCGAGGCGATGGGGCAACAGGTTTCAGCGAAGATCGACGTCCAGGAAAAGGTCGTCCGTCTGGAGGTCACGCTCCCCGGCTTTCTCTCCTTTTTCGCAAGCAAGGTGGAAAGCCTGATGCGCCGCCACGGCACCGAGATGCTCGAAGACCGGAGCGGCGGCAAGAAGGGCTGAGCCGCTACCGCTTCCGGCTGACGATGCGGCTTGCCACGCCGCCGCGCCGCGCTAGCATCGTGCGGGGCAGCGAGAGGGAAGCTTGGCGATGCGGCACGTAGCGATAATCGGCTCCGGACCGGCGGGCTTCTACACCGCCGAAGCGCTTCACAAGCAATATGGCGACGAGGTCTCGGTCGACCTGATCGACCGCCTGCCGGTGCCCTACGGTCTCATCCGCTCGGGTGTCGCGCCCGATCACCAGTCGATCAAGGCGGTGTCCAAGCGATACGAAAAGGTGGCACTGGGCGGCGGCGTGCGCTTCGTCGGCAACGTGTCCGTCGGCGGCGACGTCTCGATCGCGGAGCTTCGCGACTTCTACGACGCGGTGATTCTCGCCACGGGCGCGCCGGACGACCGGCCGCTGGACATCCCCGGAAGCGAGCTTTCGGGCGTGATCGGATCGGCGGCGTTCGTCGGCTGGTATAATGGCCATCCCGATTTCGCCGATCTGGACCCGCCGCTCGGAGTCTCAGCGGCTGCAGTAATCGGCAACGGCAACGTTGCTCTGGATGTCGCGCGGATCCTGTCCAAGACAAGAGCCGAGTTCGAAGGCTCAGACATCGCA
>DASVUO010000132.1:0-5189 GCA_036386995.1 Allosphingosinicella sp.
CGCGCGTCGACAAGATCTGCGGGCCGGGCAACGCCTGGGTGGCGGAGGCCAAGACGATCGTCGCGTCCATGCCCGGCGGCCCGGCGGTGGATATGCCGGCGGGGCCGAGCGAGCTGATGGTGATCGCCGACGACAGCGCCGATCCGGCCACCGTCGCCGCCGATCTCCTCAGCCAGGCCGAGCATGATGCGTCCGCGCAGGTGCTGCTGGTGACGCCCTCGCCGGCACTCGCCGAGGCGGTGGAGGCGGAGCTTGCGCGGCAGGTCGCGGCTTTGCCCCGGAGATCGGTGGCGGAAGCGTCGCTCCGGGAAGCGAGCATCGTTCTTGCCGCGAGCCTGGAAGAAGCGGTCGAGGTCGCAAACCAATATGCGCCCGAGCATCTGTCGCTTGCCGTCGCCGATCCCGAGGCGCTGCTGCCGCTGGTGCGCAATGCGGGCGCGGTGTTCGCCGGGCCCTTGGCCGCCGAGACGTTCGGCGACTACCTGGCGGGCTCGAGCCACGTCCTCCCCACCGACGGCGCGGCGCGGGCGTGGAGCGGCGTCTCCGTGCACACCTTCCTGAAGGCGATGACCGTGCAGACGGTGACGCCGGAGGCCGCACGCGCGATCGCCGCGCCCGCCGCTGCACTGGCGCGGCTGGAAGGGCTCGAAGCCCACGCCCGCGCCGCCGATGCGCGCGGCGAAGGAGCGGCGGAATGACGTCGCTCGCCGAGCGGCTTGCCCGCCCCGAGATCCTCCGCCTTGCCCCATTCGACATCGCCGCCAATGCGAACGAAGCGTTCGGAAGCGACGCGATCAAGCTCGACGCCAACGAAAACCCTTACCCGCCGCTCAGCGACGGGAGCCTCGCCGCCGGCCTCAATCGCTATCCCGAGCCGCAGCCGGCGCGGCTGCGAGAGGCGATGGCGGCGCTCTACGGGGTGAAGCCGGAGAACCTGATCGTCACCCGCGGCGCAGACGATGCCATCGACATCTTGGTTCGCACCTTCTGCCGGGGCGGCGTGGATGCCGTGTCGATCTGCACACCGACCTTTTCGGCCTACGCGCATTTCGCGACGCTCGGCGGGGCGAAGGTGGTGGAGGCGCCGCTGAACGCCGAGTTCGACTTTGACGCGGCGGCCTTCATCGAACGCGTGAAAGGCGAGGCTAACCTCAAGCTCGCCTTCATCTGCGCGCCGAACAACCCGACCGGCAATCCGGTGGCGCTTGCGGAAGTTGAAGCGGTTGTGCGGGCGCTACCGAACACGATTGTCATACTCGACGAGGCCTATATCGAGTTCTCCGAGCAGGAGAGTGGCGCCGAGCTTGCGGCCGCGACGGAGAACCTTGTCGTCCTGCGCACCCTCTCCAAAGCTTACGGCCTCGCCGGCGCTCGCGTGGGTGCGATGATCGGACACCCGAACACGGTGGCGATGGCGGCGCGGGCGCTGCCGCCTTATCCGCTGCCCAGCCTGTCGATCGAAGCCGCGGTCTCCGCCCTCGCGCCATCGCGGCGGGCCGTACATGCCGAGCGGATCGCGCGGATCAAGGCGGATCGCGATCGCCTTGCGCCGCTCTTCGCCGCTTCGCCGATCGTGAAGAAGGTGCGCAACGGCGGCGGCAACTTCCTGTTCCTGGAAGTGGAGGACCCGGCGGGGTTGGCCCGGAAGCTCAACAGCCTCGGCATCCGCGCCCGCTTCCGCCCCCACGCTGCGCCCGGGGGCGTGCGGCTGACCATCGGCACCGATGCGGAGAATCAGGCCGCGCTTGCCGCTTTCGGCGTGCCGCTCAACGAGGAAGCGGCGCGCCGCGCGGAGGTGGTGCGGGACACCAAGGAGACGAAGATCGCCGTCGCCGTCGATCTCGACCGGCCGACGCCGCGGCGGATCGACACCGGCATTCCGTTTTACGACCACATGCTCGACCAGGTGGCGGCGCACGGCAATTTCTCCCTCGTCCTCTCCTGCGAAGGCGACATCGAACTCGACGCGCACCACAGCCTGGAGGACTGCGCCATTGCCTTTGGGACGGCGCTTTCGCGGGCGCTAGGCGAGCGGCGCGGGATCGGGCGCTTCGGCTTTTCGCTGCCGATGGACGAAACCGAAGCGCACGTGCTGATCGACCTTTCCGGCCGGCCCTACAGCGTGTTCGAAGGCAGCTTCGAGGCAAGCCACATCGGCGCCTATCCCACGGAAATGACTCGCCACATCTTCCGAAGCCTGGCCGACAGCCTCGGCGCCGCGGTGCACGTGCGGGTGACGGGCGACAACGATCACCACAAGACGGAGGCCTGCTTCAAGGCGCTCGGCCGGGCGCTCAGGCAGGCAATCGGCCGCGAGGGCGACAAGGACGCGATGCCGAGCACGAAGGGGGTTTTGTGAAGATCCTCCCCGGGACGGGGAGGGGGATCAGCCGCAGGCTAGTGGAGGGGACCCACGCCTCCACGCTCGCTGCGCTCGCACCCCACCACCGCCGTTCCGGCGGTCCCCCTCCCCGTGCCGGGGAGGCTAGGAAATGAAGCTCGTCATTGTCGATATGGGGTGCGGGAATATCGGGTCGGTCGGGATTGCCTTCGAGCGGTTTGGCCTTACGCCGCGCATTACGGCCGATCCCGAAGCTATTGCGTCCGCCGACAAGGTGATCCTGCCGGGCGTCGGCGCTGCCGGTTACGCGATGGAGCAGATTCGCGCGCGCGGCCTCGTGCCGGTGCTGAAAGGGCTCACTCAGCCGGTGCTCGGCATCTGCCTCGGCATGCAGCTCTTGTTCGAGCGGAGCGAGGAGGAGGATACGGACTGCCTCGGCCTCATTCCCGGCCGTGTCCGCCGGATGACCGCCGCGCCTGGGATGCCGGTGCCGCACATGGGGTGGAGCGTGCTCGACGTTGCGGACGAAAGCATCGGCCTCGCAACGGGCGACTATGTCTATTTCGCGCACAGCTTCGTCGGCGACGACGGGCCGTGGGTGCTCGCCTGTGCCGAATACGGGCGCAAGGTTCCGGCGGTGGTGCGCAGCGGAAGCTTCACCGGCGCGCAATTCCACCCGGAGCGGTCCGGCGAGGCGGGCGCGCGGTTCCTGAAGAGGTTTCTGGAATCATGATCCTCTACCCGGCGATGGATTTGATGGGCGGGCGCCTCGTGCGCCTGGCGCAGGGGCGGTTCGAGGAAGCCACGACCTATTTGGGCGACCCGGCGGAGGCGCTTGCCGCCTTTGCCGAATCGGGCGCGCAGTGGGCGCATGTCGTCGATCTCGACGGCGCGCGCGCCGGTGCACCGGTGCAGCACGATTTGCTCTGCGAACTCGGCCGCGCCGCGCCGCTGAAGCTCCAGGTTGCGGGCGGCTTTCGGACCGCCGAGCAGATCGCGCGCGTACTCGATGCAGGCGTCGCGCGGGTGGTGATCGGCAGCCTGGCGGTGAAGCAGCCGGAATTGGTGCGCGGCTTTTTGGAGCGCTTCGGCGGGGAGCGGATCACGCTGAGCCTCGACGTCCGGCTGGTGGACGGGGCGCCGATGGTCGCCACCCTCGGCTGGACCGAGGATAGCGGCCGGAGCCTGTGGGACATCGCTGCGCTGTATCCGGAGGCGCGGCACCTGCTGCTTACCGACATCGGCCGCGACGGTATGCTTGCGGGCCCGAACTTCGAACTGCTGGAAGAAAGCGGGCGCCGCCTGCCGCACCTGGCCATTCAGGCATCGGGTGGCGTCTCCTCGCTCGACGACCTTACCCGCCTCACCACCGCCGGTGCGATCGTCGGCAAGGCGCTTTGGGAAGGGCGCATCGACTTGCCGGAGGCGCTTCGTGCCTGCGCGTAGGATCATTCCGTGCCTCGACGTGCTGAACGGACGGGTGGTGAAAGGCGTCCAGTTTCGCAATCACCGCGATGCCGGCGACATCGTCGAAAGCGCGCTTCGCTACCGCGACGAAGGGGCGGACGAGCTGGTCTTCTACGACATCGCGGCAAGCGCCGAAGGGCGAAGCCTCGACACAGAATGGGTGCGGCGCATCGCGCGAGTGATTGACATTCCCTTCGCCGTGGCGGGCGGGATCCGCACCCGCGACCAGGCGGCGGCCTGCCTCGACAGCGGCGCCGACAAGGTGTCGATCAACTCGCCCGCGCTGGAGCGGCCGGCGCTGATCGAGGAGCTGGCCCGCGACTTCGGCAGCCAGTGCGTGGTGCTGGGCGTCGACAGCTATGGAGCGGACGGCGATTACCACGTGAAGCAATATACCGGCTCCCCCGACGCCACCCGCGACACCGGCCGGCGCACACTCGATTGGGTAAGCGAGGCGACCGAACGGGGCGCGGGCGAGATCGTGCTCAACTGCATGCGCTGCGACGGGGTGCGCACCGGCTACGACCTGCCGCACACGCGCGCGGTGGTTGAGGCGGCGCCGGTGCCGGTGATCGCCTCGGGCGGGGCAGGGGCGCCCGAGCATTTCTGGGACGCCTTTGCCGAAGCGGGCGCGAGCGGGGCGCTTGCCGCAACCGTGTTCCACGACCGGATCATCGCGATCCCCGAGCTGAAGGAGTTTCTCGCAACATGCGGGATCGAAATGCGCCGCTGACCGAGGCGGATATCGCCGGCCTGGCCTGGGAGAAGATGGACGGGTTGCTGCCCGCAGTCATCCAGGACGCCGCGACCGGGCGGGTGCTTATGCTTGGCTATATGAGCCGCGAAGCGCTCGCGGCGACTCTGGCGAGCGGCTTCGCGACCTTCCACAGCCGCTCCAAGCAGCGGCTGTGGATGAAGGGGGAGACCAGCGGCAACCGGCTTCGGGTCCGCGCGGTGCACGAGGATTGCGATGGCGACGCCTTGCTGGTGCTTGCCGAGCCTGAAGGGCCGACCTGCCATACCGGCACGGCAAGCTGCTTCGGCGGCGAAGTGAAGGGGCCGGGCTGGCTTGCCGAGCTGTCGCGGGTCGTCGCAGCGCGTGCCGAGGCGGGCGGGGAGGCGAGCTATACCAGCCGGTTGCTCAGCGAAGGCACCGCCAAGATCGCGCAAAAAGTGGGCGAAGAAGGGGTGGAAGTGGCGCTCGCCGCCGTCACCCGCGACGCCACCGGCTGCGCGGAGGAGACTGCGGATCTGCTCTATCACCTCGCCGTGCTGATGCAGGATCGGGGCTATTCGTGGAAGGATGTGGTGGCGGTTCTGCAGCGGAGACATTCGGCCTGAGCACAACCGCGCCAACCCCCGCTTGTCTCGAGCGAAGTCG
>DASVUO010000133.1:0-3638 GCA_036386995.1 Allosphingosinicella sp.
TTCGAGGCGCACCCTCGCGGTACGGCATGCGAGCCGCCATCCGGCCGCGCAATTCCTGCATCGCTGCGCTCAGGGGACGGCAGCCGAAAGGGAGGACGCCCCCCGCACCCTCACGCTCGAAACCGGAGCCCCTCCCCGCCCGCGGCGACGCAGGGGCGCCGCGTTCAATCGTCGCGGGAGACGCGCTCGTTGCGTTCGTGGCGCTCCTGGGCTTCCACCGTCATCGTGGCGATCGGGCGGGCTTCCAGGCGGGCGAGCGAGATCGGTTCACCGGTCACTTCGCAAAAGCCGTATTCGCCGGCGTCGATCCGGCGCAGCGCCGCGTCGATCTTGGAGATGAGCTTGCGCTGACGGTCGCGGGTGCGGAGCTCGATGCCCCAATCCGTCTCGCTCGACGCGCGGTCGGTCAGGTCCGCCTCGCGCAGCGGGCCGGTCTTGAGCTGGGCGATGGTCCCCTGCGATTCGCGCAGGATCTCGTCCTTCCAGTTCAGCAGCTTCCCGCGGAAATAAGCCAGCTGAAGCGGGCTCATGAACTCTTCGTTGGCGCTCGGGCGATAGCCCGTCTCGGGAACAAGCGCGTGATCCGCATTGCCGTGCAGACCGTAGATGTCACTCAGTGCCGTTGCCATACACCCCTCCAACTCTCCCGGTCGGCGGCGAGCCTGACCGGTACCTCTCTTGAGCCCCGTACCGCTTCGTGCCGGCGGAATCGGAGCTTGCCCCAGCGCGCCTATACTCCGCACTTGGTGTCTCGACAAGTCACTCAAAAGGCGGATGAAAATTCTTCCGCTTTCCCCTTCTGAAAGGGCCGCGATCGGTAGCTCGAAGCTACTGTTCTTCGCTCCTTTTCGGCGCGCGAATCGGGAGCCGAATCGCGGGCGATTTCGCTTGGGCGATTCGCGGCGGACGCGTGCACGCCGCCAAGTCAAAGTGCCAAATCCCTTTACCGGCGGATCGAGCTTGTCTTGATATGGGACGCAAGTCTGCGCTGACCCCCGAGAACAGCCTCAAAGCGGGGCAAACATGGTTAACGCGCTTGAACTGTAACCAATCCTTTGCATGTGCTGACCATAGCCGAAGCAGCGGCGGAGTACTTCGGATCGTCGAGGACACGAGCCGCTGCGGCCAGGAACAGGTGCTTTATGTCGGTACGAATGGCTTTGGCGCAATTGTGCGCATGCGCATGCGGAGGGGCGATCATCGGCGGCGGAGCCGTGCATGTCGCCGAAAACCCGCCGTCCCGCCCCGCGATCGTCAAGCAGGCGCGCGCAAAGGCGTCTTCTTCTTCTTCCGCGAGCCGCAGCCAGCAGGTGCGCCGCGCCCGTCACACGGCCCAGCGCCGCGTCGTCAGGCGCACGGTGCGCCGCACGGTCTGCCAGGCGCCGGCGCCCGCCCGCGTCACCACGCGGACGATCACGCAGCCCGCGCCCGGCATGGGCTTCGTTCCCCCGCCCTTGCCGCCCGCCATCGGCGTCATGCCGGTGATCTCGAGCAGCGGCGGCCCCGGCTTCGCGATCGGCAGTAGCGGCGGCTTCGGCGGCGGCGGCGGCGGCGGTTTCGGCGGCGGTGGCGGCTTCTTCGCGGGCGGCTTCTTCGGCGGCTCGTCGAGCGGCAATGCGATCTTCACCGCATCGACCAGCACCTCCACGGGCGGCGTCTCCACCACGTCCGGCGGAAGCTCGACCTCGACCTCGTCGGGCGGCAGCTCGACGTCGAGCTCCACCTCGTCGGGCGTCTCGACCTCCAGCTCGACCTCCACGGGCGGCGCGTCCATCTCGACGTCGAGCGGCAACGTCAACGTCTCGACGTCCACCGGCGGCGTCTCGACGTCGACGGGCGGCGTGTCCACGTCGACGGGCGGCGTCTCGACCTCCACGGGCGGGACGAACATCGGGATCGACATCGACAATTCGAACTCGAACCAGAACAGCAACAACCAGAGCCAGAACCAGAACCAGAACCAGAACCAGAACCAGAACCAGACCAACAACAACACCAACAACAATAACAACAGCAACTGGAATAATAATAACAATAATAACCAGAACAACAATAATAACAATAATAACAACAATAATAATAACAATAATAACAACAGCACGAGCAGCAGCACGTCCACGGGCGGCTCGAACGGCGGCACGCCGGTTCCGGCGCCGCCGATGATCCTGCTGTTCGGCGCAGCCGCCGCGGCGCTCGTCGCCCGCCGCCGCCTGGCGCGCCAACCGGCCTGACCCGCTCGCGCGGAGAAGCAAAGGCCCCGCCGGAACCGACCCGGCGGGGCCTTTTTGCTGCGGATGGCAATCAGGCGTTCAGCTCAACTGCCAATCCGCTCGTCCCGATCCTCTCGAAGGGCGGTTCGCAAACGCACCGGCGTCAGCGAACCGCCTCCACCCGCTCACTCGTAAGCGAGCAGCGCCTTTTCGATTTCCGGCACCGGCAGATTGGTGAGATCCTTCGGGATCTCGCCCACCAGCCGCTTCTCGACCTCCTTGTGATAATGCTTGCGAAGCTCGCCCAGCGTCTTGGGCGGCGCGACGACGACGAGCTGCTCGAAATCGTTCCTGAGCGCCCAGCGCTTCAGCATGTCGGCGGTCTCGTGCGCGAAGCGGTCCTTTTCGAGCTGGTGGAAGTCCGTTTCGCCGTAGCTGTTGCCGCCCGGCCCGGCACCGGCGTGGCTGCGGCCCGCCGAGTCCGTCTTCTGCTCGCTGTCCTGCGGGTTCTCCTGTTCCCGGTTCCGTTCGACGATGAGCTGCGGATATTCGCCGTCGCCCTCGTTGCGGAAGAAGAGCATCTTCTCGCCGTCCGCGACGACGACGAAGCTGTTGTGGGGAAGCCGCATTGCATACTCCTTGGACGTGGCATTCACCCGACCAACGCGGAACACGGGCGGGGGTTGCCCCGTCTCGAAGCGCCCGGACCGCGATCAGTCTTGATTCCCGCGCCGCCACAGCTGACCGGGGCGCTCTACCTCGCAGTGCATGCAGCGGCTCGTCACGTCGTCGTGATTGTACCAATGGTGGCAGCCTCCGGCCGCTTCGCAATCGCGCCCCTTGGGCGAAAGGTCGATGAGCGCCCAGGGGAGGCGCATGCGAAGCCACGTCCGGAAGCGATAGGGTCTTCGCATCCGACGATGTCTAGCAGCGCAGGTACGTCTGGCAACAAGATGCGCCTGCGCCGCCGCAATGCTTGCCGGAGCGCGGCCGGCTGGGCATAGCGGCGGCGATGCGCATCCTCCTGACCAACGACGACGGCGTGAACGCGCGCGGCCTCAAGGTGCTCGAAGCGATAGCGCGGCGCTTTTCCGACGACGTCTGGATCGTGGCGCCGACCGACGAGCAATCGGGCGCTGGCCATTCCCTCACTCTCACAAGGCCGGTGCGCCTCCGCAAGCTCGGCGAGCGCCGTTTCTGCGTCACCGGAACGCCGACCGACGCCGTGATGATGGGCCTTGCCGAGATCATGAAGGACGCGGCGCCGGACCTCGTTCTGTCCGGCGTCAACCGCGGCGCCAATCTCGGCGAGGACGTCACATATTCCGGCACGGTCTCCGCGGCCATGGAAGGCGCTCTGGCCGGCATCCCCTCGATCGCGCTCAGCCAGGCATATTCGAAGGAAGGTCTTGGCGACGCCGTCCCATT
>DASVUO010000134.1:0-4088 GCA_036386995.1 Allosphingosinicella sp.
GGTAAGGCGCGGCAAAGCCACAGAAAGGACCTTTATGCGCCCCTCAGGACGCGCGCCCGATCAGATGCGGGCCATTTCCATGGAAGCCGGTTTCACCCGCCACGCCGAAGGAAGCTGCCTGGTCAGCTTCGGCGACACGCGCGTGCTCTGCACCGCTTCCGTTGAAACCAACCTTCCGCCCTGGCTTCGCGGCAAGGGCAAGGGATGGGTCACCGCCGAATATGGCATGCTCCCCCGCGCCACCCACACCCGCGGCCGCCGCGAGGCCGCGTCCGGCAAGCAATCCGGCCGCACCCAGGAAATCCAGCGCCTGATCGGCCGCTCGCTTCGTGCCGTGGTGGACCTCCAAGCCCTTGGCGAGCGCCAGATCACCTTGGACTGCGACGTCATCCAGGCCGACGGCGGCACCCGCACCGCCGCCATCTCCGGCGCCTGGGTCGCGCTGCGCTTGGCGGTCGATGGCATCATGAAGGAACATGCGCTGTCGGTCGATCCGATCCGCGCCAAGGTCGCGGCGGTGAGCTGCGGCATTCACGACGGCAATGCCGTTCTCGATCTCGATTACATCGAGGATTCGAACGCGGGCGCCGACGGCAACTTCGTTCTCACCGGCGACGGCAACATCGTCGAGGCGCAGGTAACCGCCGAAGGCGAAACCTATGACGAGGAAGGCCTTCTCCGCCTCCTCCGCCTCGCCCGCATCGGCTGCGGCGAGATCTTCGCCGCCCAGGACAAGGCAACCGGCCGGTGAGGAAGCTCGAGCCCGGCAAGCTGGTAATCGCCAGCCACAACGAAGGCAAGGTCCGCGAAATCCGCGACCTGCTCGGCCCCTACGGCATCGAACCGGTCTCCGCGGCCGAGCTCGACCTTCCGGAGCCCGACGAGATCGGCACCACCTTCGTCGACAATGCCGACCTCAAGGCCCGCCAGGCCGCCGATCTCTCCGGCCTCCCCGCCCTCAGCGACGACAGCGGCCTCTGCGTCGAAGCGCTGGGCAACCGCCCCGGAATCTATTCGGCGCGGTGGGCGATCAATCCCAATGCCCATGTCGATCCGGCCGCCAGCCCCGGCGAAATCCAGGGCGACCGCGACTTCGCCCGCGCCATGCAGCGCGTCCATGACGAACTGGAAGCGCTCGGCCCCGGCGCCAGCCGCAACGCCCACTTCGTTTGCGCCCTCGCAGTGGTTTGGCCCGACGGCCGAAGCGAATGGTTCGAAGGCCGGGTCGACGGCACCCTCGTGTGGCCGCCCCGAGGCGACAACGGCTTCGGCTACGACGCCATGTTCGTCCCAGCCGGCTACGACCAAACCTTCGGCGAGATGGACCCGGCGGAGAAGCACAAGATGAGCCACCGCGCGGACGCGTTTCGCAAACTGGTGGACGCGCTCCTTTAGTGGACCACAGCCCACCAAACTCGTTCGTCCCGAGCGAAGTCGAGGGGCGCTGCACTGACTCCTCGTGTGCGCCCCTCGACTTCGCTCGGGACGAACGGAGTTTGGGAGAAGGCGCTTCCGCCCCTCTCGCCCTCTATATCCACTGGCCGTTCTGCGTCTCGAAATGCCCTTATTGCGACTTCAACAGCCACGTCCGTGAACGCATCGACCAGGCGCAATGGCGCAATGCGCTCCTCGCCGACCTCGCCTTCGAAGCCGCCGCCTTCCCCGGCCGCCCGCTAGGCTCGATCTTCTTCGGCGGCGGCACGCCTTCGCTGATGCCACCTGAGACCGTTGCGGCCCTCATCGAAGCCGCAGAACGCCACTGGGGCTTCTCGCCCGGCATCGAGATCACCCTCGAAGCCAACCCCTCCTCCGTCGAGGCCGCCCGCTTCGCCGACCTTGCCCGCGCCGGCGTAAACCGTGTCTCCCTCGGCCTCCAGGCGCTCGATGAAGACGCGCTCCGCTTCCTCGGCCGTGCCCACGGCCTCGACGAAGGCCTCGCCGCCCTCGACACCGCGCAAGCCGCGTTCGAACGCGTCAGCTTCGACCTGATTTACGCGCTCCCCGGCCAAAGCGAAGACGCGTGGGCGGCAGAGCTCGCCCGAGCCCTTTCCTTCGGCACCGGCCACCTCTCGCTTTACCAGCTGACCATCGAAGCCGGCACGCGCTTCGCCGCCCTGCACGCCAAGGGCGAACTGCCGGAAACCGACCCGGACCACGGCGCCCAGCTCTACGACCTCACCCGCGCCCTCACCGAAGCCGCCGGCCTCCCCGCCTATGAAATCTCCAACCACGCCCGGCCCGGCGAGGAGAGCCGCCACAACCTCGCTTACTGGCGCTATCAGCCCTATCTCGGCGTCGGCCCCGGCGCCCACGGCCGCCGCTCCGGCCTCGCCACCCAGCGCCACAAGAAGCCGGAGAATTGGCTAAAGGCCCTCGCCCGCAACGGCCACGGCATTGTCGAGGAAACGCCGCTCTCCCCGAACGATCAAGCGCTGGAGCGGCTGCTTATGGGTCTGCGCCTGCGCGAAGGCATCGCGCTCGCCAACGTCGAGCCGGTGCTGGACAAGGATGGCCTCGCGCGGATGGAGCGCCAAGGCTTCGTCACCCGCGCCGACGGGCGTCTCACCGTCGCCCCCGCCGGCATGCTCCTCCTCGACGCGATCCTCGCCGAGGTTGCGAAGCCTAGTTGAAGCCGCGCGGCGCCGGCGACACTACAATCGTGCCGGTGGCGGTGACTTCCCGCACTTCCAGCGCCCGCTCGGCAACTCCGTCGGTGCCGAAGCGGAACGCACCGTCCAGCCCCGGAAAACCTTGGAAGTTGCGCAGCTCCCCTTCCGGAAACGGCGTGTCGGAGCGCCAGCCCCGCGCGATCCGCAAGGTCATCAGCACCGCATCATAGCCAAGGCTCGCAAGCCGGTACGGGTTCGCGCCGAAGCGGTCGCGGTAGCGGGTGCGAAGCTGATTGAACATGGCGTCGGACGGCGCCGCGAACCAGGCCCCGCGCAGCGCCGGCGTTTCGCCGAGCCCATCCTCCGCCGCCCACAATTCGGTGCCAAGGATGCGCGTCTCCGCTGATCGCGCTCCTCCGAGCAGAGGCGCGATCTGCGCCGCCACCCGCCCGCTGTCGGCGATCAACACCGCATCGGCGGCGCCGAAGCTCGCCAGCCGAGTAGCGCTGCCCTTCAAGCCGACGGAGCCGCGGCCGATCGGCGCGTTGCCGATCAAGCTGCCGCCCACCTGGCGCACCGACTGGATCATCGCCTCGCTTGCCCGGCCGCCGTAAATGCCCTCCGGCACCAGCGCGGCGAATCGCACCGCGCCCTCTCCCCGCGCATAGTCCACCACCCGCGCAATCGACTGGCCGGGCGTGAAGCCCATCAGGTAGACGCCGCTCCCCTTGACGTTTGTGTCGTTGGAGAAAGCGACCACCGGCACGCCGCCGCGCCGCGCCACCGGCGCCACCGCCTTCACGTCCTCGGCAAGCAGCGGCCCGAGGAACAGGCGGTTGCCGTCGGCCAGCGCCTGCGCCGCAGCGCCGGCAGCGCCTCGCGCCGTGTCGTAGACGGTGATCCGCACCCGGTCGCTGCCATTAGCGTCGGTCAAAGCCAGGTTCGCGGCATTGGCGATTGATTGCCCCACCCCGGCATTGTCGCCGCTGGTCGGCACCAGCACAGCGATCCGGTGCGGCGCACCCTGCGGTGCGGAAGGCGTCTGCGCCACGGGCACCGGCTGAGCCCGCACCGGCTCGGGCGATGCCTGCGCCGTTTCCACCGGCTGCGGCTCCGAAGCGGTCGCCACCGGCGCGGCCGGCACCAGCTGGCACGCCCCAAGCGAAAGCGCCAACGCGGCCCCGCCTATCGCGCCAAGGATCGACCGCCGCGCTTGCGGGCTGGGGGATTGCTCTGCCATGACCTTGAAACCCATGCACCCGCCTCTCGCACCCGGCCTCTATATCGTCGCGACCCC
This sequence comes from Allosphingosinicella sp., assembly GCA_036386995.1. Lineage (GTDB taxonomy): Bacteria > Pseudomonadota > Alphaproteobacteria > Sphingomonadales > Sphingomonadaceae > Allosphingosinicella. The sequence goes on from DASVUO010000134.1 coordinate 3,907, forward strand.
GATCGGCAATCTTTCCGATCTCTCGCCCCGCGCCGCCGCGACCCTTGCCGGCGCCGCCGTCATCGCCGTGGAAGACAGCCGCGTCACCGCCAAGCTCCTCAACCACATCGGCGTCAAGCGGCCGATGATCCCCTACCACGACCACAATGGCGACCGCGTCCGCCCCGAACTCATCGCCCGCA
>DASVUO010000135.1:0-22958 GCA_036386995.1 Allosphingosinicella sp.
CGATCGCTACACGTCGAGCACCGTTCACAATCTGACCGGAAGCGTCGGCATGGGACCGGGCGAGGGTGCGCCGGTCGGCTGGACCGTGGGCGGCGGCTATGTTCGCGAGGACATGAACCGCTTCGATTCCAAGTTCGAAGCCGCCTACATCCGCGGCGACGTCGTCTACCCGGTCTCACCGCACATCGCGGTCACCGCCGGCGTCGGCTACGAAACCGGCGAAGGCTCGCAGCAGGACATCCAGCGCACCGCCGGCGGCGTCCCCGTCGTCGGACCGGGCGGCGTTGTGCTTCCCGATCCGTCCAAGCCGCGCCTCCTTACCTATGACGAGAGCGGCCTGATCTGGCGGCCGAGCCCACGCACCGAGCTCCAGGCTAGTGTCGGGCGGCGCTATGGCGGCACCACTTTCACCGGCTCGCTGGAGCACAGGATCAATCAATCCTATGCACTTAGCGCGTCGATCTACGACAATGTCTCAAGCTTCGGCCGCTTGCTGGTCGCCGATCTCAGCGGCGTTCCGCAGGCCTTCGACATCCGCCGCAGCGGCTTCGGCGGCGGCAGCCAGGGCGCGCCCGGCTGCGTCTACGGCAACGATCCTTCAACGGGCGTCTGCTTCGACGACGCGCTTCAGTCGATCAACAACTTCAACTTCCGCAATCGCGGCGCCTCCGTGCAGCTCTCCGGCGGCCGCGGGCCGTGGGGCTTCGGCGTCGGCGCAAGCTACAACAACCGCCGTTATTTCGCGCCGCCGGGCGATGATTTCGTGCTCTATGGAGTCACCGATCAAAGCCTCAATCTATCGGCCCACGCGTCGCGCAAGCTGTCCCGCTCCGCCGGCTTCGATCTGTCGACCTATGCAAGCTGGTTCGACAGCGGGCTCGGTTCGGAAAACGCGTTTTCTACCGGGGTTACAGGGGCTTACTACCAAAGCATCTTCAGCGATAGGATCCAGGCGAATGCCTCGGCGGGCGTCTATTCCACCCAGTCCGGGCCGTATGACAGCACCATCGGCGCGATCCTCTTCGGCCTCCGGTACAGCTTCTAAAAGGGCGATACGATGTACACCCACCACTACGGCCTCACCGCTCCCCCCTTCCAGCTGACGCCTGACGCGCGTTTCTGGTTCGACAGCCGAAGCCATAAGAAGGCGATGGCCTATCTCGGCTACGGCCTTGCCCAAGGCGAAGGCTTCATCACCGTCACCGGCGAGATCGGCGCGGGCAAGTCGACTCTTGCCGCCCACCTTCTTGCCACCATCGACCGTGAGCGGCTGAACGCGGTGAGCCTCGTCTCCACGCAGGTGGAGGGGGACGACATGCTCCGCCTCGCCGCGCAGGGCTTCGGCCTCGCCACAGAGGGTCTCGCCAAGGCGCATATCCTCGACCGGATGGAGCAATTGCTCGCCGACCAGGCGGCGCAGGGAAAGCGCAGCCTGCTCATCGTCGATGAAGCGCAAAGCCTCGCCACCTCGGCGCTGGAAGAGCTTCGAATGCTCTCCAACTTCACCCGCCAAGGCCGTGCATTGCTTCAGATTTTCCTGCTCGGCCAGCCCGAGTTCCGCGACCGCCTGGCGTCGGACGAGGGGCTGGAGCAGTTGCGGCAGCGGGTGATCGCGACGCACCATCTCGACGCGATGGAAGCGAACGAGCTCGAGCCGTACCTGATCCACCGCCTGGCCGTCGCCGGCTGGCAGGGACGCCCCGGCTTCGACAGCGCAGCCTTCGCCGCGATCCACCGCCACACCGGCGGCATCCCCCGCCGCGTCAACCAGCTCGCTAACCGCGTCCTCCTTTACGGTGCGATCGAGAGCCTCGACCGGATCACCGCTGCCGACGTGGATAGCGTCGCCACCGACATGGCCGCCGACCGTCCGCAGGTCGGCCCGACGCCGCAGCAGGGCAGCCGCGAGCCGGTCGCCGATCTCGCGCTGGAGCGGCGCATCGCGCAACTCGAAGGCCGTCTGGAAGAGCAGGAAGTGGTGCTTCGCCGAGTCTTGATCCTGTTGGTCGACTGGGTGGAGAACACGTCCGCGCCGGGCTATTGCAGCAACGCCGCCTGAGCGGCCGGGAACACCAACATGTTGAATGCCCTCTCCGTCGACGTGGAGGACTGGTTCCAGGTCGGCGCCTTTGAGCGGGTGATCGCCAAAGCCGACTGGGATCGGCTGCCCCAGCGCGTCGAGCGCAACGCTGACGCGGTGCTCGCCTTGTTCGACGAAGCGGGCGTCAAGGGCACCTTCTTCACCCTGGGCTGGGTGGCGGAGCGTTACCCGGCGCTGATTCGCCGCATTGTCGCCGCCGGCCATGAGATCGCGAGCCACGGCTGGGACCATGACCGCGTCTTTACCCTGACGCCCGAAGCCTTTCGTGCCGACCTGCGCCGCGCCCATGCCGCCATTGCCGACGCCGGCGGGGTAGCGCCGCGCGGCTACCGCGCGCCGAGCTTTTCCATCGACGCCCGCACCCCTTGGGCGCACCAGGTGCTCGCGGAGGAGGGCTATAGCTACTCCTCCAGCGTCGCGCCGCTCGCCCACGACCATTATGGCTGGCGCGAAGCCCCGCGCTTCGCCTTTCGCCCGCTCGCCGGCAGCGACCTGATCGAGCTCCCGGTCACCACGGTCGAAGTCGCCGGACGCCGCATGGCCGCAGGGGGAGGGGGCTTCTTCCGCCTCTTGCCCTATCGCTTCTCGAGCTGGGCGATCGGCCGCGTGAACGGCTCCGAAGGACGCCCCGCTATCTTCTACTTCCACCCGTGGGAGATCGATCCCGGCCAGCCGCGCGTTGCAGCGGCGCCGCTGAAGTCGCGCCTCCGCCATTACAGCCGTCTCTCCGCAATGCGGCCCAAGCTGCTGAAACTATTGAAGCAACACCAATGGGGCCGCACCGACTCTGTAGTGGCGAGCGAAGCGGCGAGGCTGCAATGAACGCGCTCACTCCCATCCGCACGATCCGCGCCGCCACCGCCGCCGATCACACCGCGATCCGCGCCTTCGTGCTCTCGCGCCCGGAGGCCGAGCCCTTTCACCTCCCCGAATGGTCGCTCGCCGTGCAGCGCGGTTGCCGCCAGCGCGCGCACCTCCTCGTCGCCGAAGACGAACGCAGCGCCATCACTGGGCTCCTTCCCCTCACCGAAATGCGCTCGCCCCTTTTCGGCTCGGCGCTGGTCTCCACCGGCTTCGGCGTTGGCGGCGGCATCCTGGGCGGTAGCGCCGACGCGCTCGCCGATAGGGCCTGGCGCCTGTCGCAAGAGCTCGGCTGCCAAAGCGCCGAGCTGCGCGGCGGCGTCCTCCCCACAGGCTGGGAGCGGCGGGAGGGCACCTACGCCGGCTTCGCCCGCGACATTCCCGAAGGCGACGAAGCCATCTTGAAGGCGATCCCGCGCAAGCAGCGGGCCGAAGTGCGCCGGAGCCTCGGCTTCGACCTGGACATCACGGCAGGCCGCGACACCGCCGCCCATTACCGCGTCTACTCGGAAAGCGTCCGCAACCTCGGCACGCCCGTCTTCCCGCGCGCCCTGTTCGAGGCTGTGCTCGACAGCCTCGATTCCGACGTCCTCACCGTCAGCCACGCTGGCAGGCCGCTGGCCTCCGTCTTGAGCCTCTACTTCAACGGCACCGTTTACCCCTACTGGGGCGGCGGCACGGCGGACGCGCGCACCTGGCGCGCCAACGACCGTATGTATTTTGAACTGATGCGCCACGCTCGCACGCGCGGCTGCACCCGCTTCGATTTCGGCCGCTCCAAGTTCGGCACCGGCGCCTTTGCCTTTAAGAAGAATTGGGGGTTCGAGCCGGCGCCGCTGACCTATGCCGTGAAGGGCGAAGCGCGCGAGACAAATCCCCTCTCCCCCAAATACCGCCTCAAGATCGCACTTTGGAAGAAACTGCCTTTGCCGGTCGCCAACCTCCTCGGCCCGCACCTCGCGAGGGACCTCGGATGAGCGACATCCTCTTCCTTGCCCACCGGATCCCGTTCCCGCCCGATCGCGGCGACAAGATCCGTTCGTTCAACATCCTCCAGCACCTGTCGAAGCTTGCAACCGTCCACCTCGCCTGCTTCGCCGATGACGAAGTGGACGCGGCGCACCTCGCAGGCCTGCGTGACGCCCTCGGCGGCCGCCTCGGCGAAGCGCATGTCGAGGTCCGCCGAACCTCCCGCGCCGCCGCCGGCGCCCGCGCCCTGGTCTCCGGCAAGCCCCTGTCGCTGACCCTGTTCGACAGCGGCGCGATGCGCGGCTTCGTGAGCCGAGTGCTTAGCCAGCGCGACATCGCCACCGTTTTCGCCTTCTCCGGCCAAATGGCGCAGTTCGTACCCGCCGGCACGCGCCTCGTGATGGATCTTGTCGACATGGATTCGGCCAAGTTCGAGGCCTATGCCGAGCAAGGCGGTCCGCTCGCCTCCGTCTACCGCCGCGAAGCGCGCCGCCTCTTCGCCTTTGAGCGCGAAACCGCCGCCCGCGCCGAAGTCAGCCTGTTCGTCAGCGAAGCGGAAGCCGGCTTGTTCGCCGCCCGCGCCAATCTTCCGAACGCCGACATCCGCGCCCTCCACAACGGGGTCGATCTCCACTTCTACCGCCCCGGCGTCGTGACGCCCGCAGCGGCGCCCAAACGCCCGCTGATCGTCTTCACCGGCCAGATGGATTACGCGCCCAATGCCGACGCCGTCGCTTGGTTCGCCGAGGCCGTGCTCCCGCAGATTCCCGGCGCGCATTTCGCCATCGTCGGCCGCAACCCGACCGACGCCGTGAAGCGGCTCGCGTCCGAGCGCGTCACCGTCACCGGCGAAGTGCCCGACACCCGCCTCTGGCTCGAAGCCGCCGACGTCGTGGCGGCGCCCTTGCGCATCGCGCGCGGTGTTCAGAACAAGGTGCTGGAAGCCATGGCCATGGCCCGCCCGGTGGTCGCCACCCCCGCCGCCTTCGAAGGCATCGAAGCCGAACCGGGCCGCGACCTCCTCATCGCGAACTCGGCCGAAGAACAAGCCCGCGCCATTCGCCACCTCCTCTCCGACCCCACGCGCGCCGCCGCACTCGGCGCCGCCGCCCGACGCCGGATAGAGCAGGTTTATTCCTGGGACGCCCGCCTCGCGCCGCTTGCCGCGCTCGTCGGTCTCCCACAGCGCAGGGCGGCGGCATGACGGCGGTTCTCCCCATGACGCAGGCACGGCCGCTCACCGGCGAGGGGTGGCGCGTCCATCTTCTCGCACTCGGCGCCGCGGTCGCCGCACTGCTGCTCCTCTTCGCAAAAGACGCAGCCGGTATGGCATCGATCTGGTGGAATTCCTCCACGTTCAACCACTGCCTGCTGATCCCGCCGATCGTCGGCTGGCTCGTCTGGCAGCGCCAGCCCGAATTGCGCAGCCTGTCGCCCGCCGCCTGGGTGCCCGGCCTCCTTCTCACCGCGGCCGGCGCAATGCTCTGGCTGCTTGGCGAGGCGGGAGGTCTCGCGCTCGCCCGTCACCTCGCTTTGGTCCTGATGGTCCAGGGCGTGGTGATCGCCTGCCTCGGCCTTTCCGTCTCCCGAGCTGTCGCGTTCCCGCTCTTCTACCTCCTGTTCCTTGTGCCCGTGGGCGAAGAACTGGTGCCGATCATGCAAACGGTCACCGCCGACATGTCGATGGCTTTGCTCGGCCTGTCAGGCGTCCCTGCGCACATTGAAGGCGTCTTCATTTCCACGCCCACCGGCTATTTCGAAGTCGCCGAAGCCTGTTCGGGCGTGAAGTTCCTGATCGCGATGATCGCGTACGGGGCACTGGTCGCCAACGTCTGCTTCCGCTCCTGGCCGCGCCGGATCGCCTTTGTCGCCGCCGCCATCGTCATCCCGATCCTCGCCAACGGGGTCCGCGCCTGGGGGATCATCTTCATCGCCGACCGCAGCGGCATCGAGTTCGCGGAAGGGGTCGATCACGTCGTCTACGGCTGGGTGTTCTTCGCAATCGTCATTGCGCTGATCATGGCCGCCGGCTGGCGCTTCTTCGATCGCAAGCCGACCGACGCCTGGTTCGATCCGGAGACGCTTCGCCGCCCCGGCGGAAGCTCCCGCCGCGCGATCCAGATCGCCGCCGCCGCGGTCGCCATTGCCGCACTCCCGCCGCTGTGGACCGCCGCAATCGCCTCGGCGGGCGCGCAAACCCTGCCGCCGGCCTTTGCGCTGCCCCAAGTCCCTGGCTGGACCACAACCGCCGCCACCGGCCGCCCCTGGCAGCCGCATTTCGCCGGCGCCGATCTGCTGCGGATCGAGCGCTACCGCAACGCCAAGGGCCAGGAGGTCGACCTCGCCGTCGCCGTCTTTGCCCGGCAGGAAGAAGGCCGCGAGCTGGTCGGTTTCGGCCAGGGCGCCGTTGCCCCCGAAAGCGCCTGGGCCTGGACCGCCTCCGCGCCCGCGCCCGCCAACGGCAAGGCCGAGCGCATCGCCTCCAACGGCTCCGAGCGCGAGGTGGTGAGCTTCTACCGCGTCGGCTCCATCCTCACCGGCAGCCCCGCCGCGGTGAAGCTCGAAACCGTGAAGGTGCGCCTGCTCGGCGGGCCGCAGCGCGCCGCCGCCATCCTGGTCTCGGCGCCCGCGCCGGCGGAAGGCGTCAGCCCCCGCCCGGCGATTGACGCCTTCCTTTCGTCGCTTGGCGATCCCGCCGCCCTTGCCGACCGGGCCAGCGGTCTGCCAAGCCCGCGTTGAATGTGCGGCATCGCAGGCCTTTTTCACCCCGGGGTGCCCAAGCCGGTCGATCCGGCGCGGGTGCGGGCTATGGCCGACACGCTTGCCCATCGCGGCCCTGACGGCAGCGGCGTCTGGACCGGCCCGGGCGTAGGCTTCGGCCACCGCCGCCTGTCGATCATCGATCTGGAAGGCGGCGTCCAGCCGATGCTCTCGGCAGACCGCAAGCTCGCGCTGACCTATAACGGCGAGATCTACAATTTCCGCGAAGTGCGTGCCGAGCTGGAGGGCAAAGGCCATGCCTTCTCGACGGAAAGCGACACCGAAGTCATTCTGGCCGCCTGGCGCCAGTGGGGGCCGGAGTGCCTGTCGCGCTTCAACGGCATGTTCGCCTTTGCGCTGTTCGACGCCGACGCCGACACCCTGTTCCTTGCCCGCGACCGGTTAGGCGTCAAACCGCTCTTCCTCGCGACGCTTCCCGATGGCGCCATCGCCTTTGCATCCGAGCTCAAGGGCCTGCTCGCCCACCCGCTGCTTCGCCGCGAAGTCAGCCCGCAGGCGGTCGAAGATTACCTGACGCTAGGCTACGTGCCGGACGACGCCAGCATTGTCGAAGGCGTCACCAAGCTCCCCGCCGGGCACTACCTCCTCGTCCGCCGCGGCATGCCGGTGCCGCGCCCGGTGCGCTGGTGGGATGTCGATTTCTCAAGCCCCTCCCGCGCCTCCGCCGCGTCGCTGGAAGAGGAGCTGGTCGAGCGCCTGCGCGCCGCCGTCACCTCCCGCATGGTGTCGGACGTGCCGCTCGGCGCCTTTCTCTCGGGCGGCGTCGACAGCTCGGCCGTGGTCGCCTTCATGGCCGAGGCGAGCCGAAGCGCGGTCGAGACCTGCTCGATCGGCTTCACCGAGACGGACCATGACGAAAGCGTCTGGGCGCGGCAGGTTGCGGAGCGCTTCGCCACCAACCACCGCAGCCGCATGGTCGGTGCCGACGATTATGCGCTGATCGACACCCTTGCCGAGGCTTTCGACGAACCCTTCGCCGACGCTTCCGCCCTCTCCACCTACCGCGTCTCCGAACTGGCCCGCGAGAAGGTCACCGTCGCCCTCTCCGGCGACGGCGCCGACGAGGCCTTTGCGGGTTACCGCCGCTACCGCCTCTTCGCGAACGAGGAGAAGGTGAGGGGGATGCTCGCTGGGGGCGCCCGAAGCCTGTTCGGCCGTTTGGGCGACGTCTACCCCAAGCTCGACTGGGCACCCCAGATCTTCCGCGCCAAGACGACGCTTCAGGCGCTCGGCCAGTCGAGCGAGGAAGCCTATGCCCACGCGGTCAACGTCACCCCGCCGCTCGGCCGCGCCAAGCTCTACGCGCCGTCCTTCCGGTCCGCGCTTCAGGACCATCGAGGCGAACAGCGCTACATCGACACGATGCGCTCCGCCCCCGCGAATGACGCACTCGGCCGCGCCCAATATGCCGACATGAAGATCTGGCTGCCCGGCGATATCCTCACCAAAGTCGACCGCACCTCGATGGCGGTGAGCCTCGAAGCCCGCGAGCCACTCCTCGACCACCGATTGGTCGAGTTCGCCGCCCGCCTGCCGTCGCGGCTTCGCCTCAAGGGCGGCAGCGGCAAGTACCTGATGAAAAAAGCGCTGGGCCGCTACCTTCCCGACGACATCCTCCACCGCCGCAAGCAGGGCTTCGTCACCCCGATCGGCGCCTGGTTCCGCGGCCCGCTTGCCGCCGAAGCCGAAGGTTTGGCGCGCAGCCCGGCGCTTCGCGAGCTCGGCTGGTTCGACGAAGCCGCAATCGCCCGCGCGGCTGCGCAGCACCGCGCCGGCCGCGCCGACCATGGCCGGCTCCTGTGGCAGCTCCTGATGCTCGAGAAATCGCTTCAGCGCGTGTTCGGGCTCGGGCTTTCCTCGCCCGGGTACAAAGCCTCCACGAAATAGAGGCCGTCCGGCGGCGCATTATAGCCCAAAGCGGCACGGTCCCGCGCCACCAACGCCGCTTCCAGATCGTCCGCCGACCACTTGCCCCGCCCAACCAGCTGAAGGCACCCCACCATCGAGCGCACCTGGTGGTGCAGGAACGACCGCGCGGCAGCGTGCACTTCGATCACCTCGCCGCTCCGCACCACGTCCAGCCGGTCCAGAGTCTTCACCGGGCTTTCCGACTGGCAATGCGCCGATCGGAAGGTGGTGAAGTCATGCAGCCCCACCAGCCGCTGCGCCGCCTCGTTCATTGCCTCAGCGTCCAACGGCACCGCCACCTGCCACGCCTTGCCCGCCTCCAGCGCAAGGGGCGCCCGGCGGTTGACGATCCGGTAGACGTAGCGCCGCCCGATGCACCTGAACCGCGCGTGCCAATCGTCCGCGACTTCTTCGGCGCGCAGGATGGAAACGGGCAGGGGCCTCAGCCGTGCATTCACCCCCTCGGTGAGGCGGAAGGCCGTGATCTCCTTCGCAACATCGACATGGGCCGACATCGCCAACGCGTGGACGCCCGCGTCGGTGCGCCCGGCGGCGTGAAGCACCGCCGCTTGGCCGATAATCGCCTCCACCGCCTCCTCGATCGCCTGCTGCACCGAAGGCCCGTGCGCCTGCCGCTGCCAACCCATGAACGGCGCGCCGTCAAACTCCACCCAGAAGCGGAAACGAGTCACGAAAGCTGGGTCCCCGTTGGGATCGGAAAACCGCGCAACAGCTCCGCCGCGCTCATCGGCGCCCGCCCGGCGCGCTGCACCACGAGCGGTCGGATCGCACCGGTTGCGCAGGCGATTGTGAGTGAATCGTCCAGCACTTGTCCGGGGAGTCCGCTCTCTCCCGACACAGCGGCCTCGTGTATCTTTATGCGCTCACCCGCATGCTCAAAGAAGGCGCCCGGCACCGGCGCAAAGGCGCGCACCTGCCGCTCCACCTCCACGGCGCTGCGGGAGAAATCGAGCCGCGCCTCGTGCTTCTCGATCTTGCTGGCGTAGGTGACGCCGTCCCCCGGCTGCGGCTCGGGCATAATGCTGTCAAGCCGCGCCAGCACCTCCACCATCATCGCCGCGCCCATGCGTGCGAGCTCCTCGGTCAACGCGCCGGCGGTTTTGCCCGCGACCGGCGTCTCCCGCCGAAGCAACACCGGCCCGGTGTCGAGCCCCCGCTCCATCTCCATGATGCACACGCCCGTCGCTTCGTCGCCGGCAAGGATGCAGCGTTGCACCGGCGCCGCTCCCCGCCAGCGCGGCAGCAAGGAACCGTGCACGTTCAGGCAATTGCGACGTGGTGCTTCCAAAATAGGTAAAGGCAGGATCAGCCCGTAGGCAGCTACCACGGCCACGTCGAGGTCGAGCGCCCGAAACGCTTCCTGCTCGGCCGCATCGCGCAACGTAAGCGGCGTCCGAACCTCGATCCCCGCCGCCTCCGCGCGCGCCTGCACCGGCGACGGCCGAAGCGCCTTGCCCCGCCCCGCCGGCCGCGGCGGCTGGGAGTAGACCGCAACCACCTCGTGCCCAGCCCCGATCAGCGCCTCAAACGTCGGCACCGCGAAATCCGGCGTTCCCATGAATGCAATCCGCATGGTTCGCGCCTTAGCCAATCCTTCTGCCGAGGGGGAGCATTTACGCGCCGCCATGCACGCCCTACCTTCCGTCCATGGCATCACCCGAAATTGACGCGCTGTCGCAGGCGCTGGCCCGGCTTCCCGGTCTCGGCCCGCGCTCGGCGAGGCGCGCCGTTCTGCACCTTCTCAAGAAGCGCGAGACGGCCCTTGCGCCGCTGCTTCGCGCGCTTGAGCGGGTCAACGAGGCCCTCTCCGTCTGCTCGACCTGCGGCAATGTCGACACGGTCGATCCGTGCAGCGTCTGTTCGGACCCCCGCCGCGACGAGCGCCTGCTCTGCGTGGTCGAGGAAGTGTCCGACCTGTGGGCGCTTGACCGTTCCCGCCTGTTCCCCGGCCGCTTCCACGTACTCGGCGGCCGCCTCTCTGCGCTGGAGGGCGTCCGCCCCGAAGACCTCTCCGTCGACAAGCTCATCGCCCGCCTGGCCCGGGGCGGCGTCGACGAGGTCGTGCTCGCCATGAACGCGACGCTGGAAGGCCAGACCACCGCCCATTACCTGGCTGAGCGGCTCGAGACCTACCCGGTGCGGATCACCCAGCTCGCCCACGGCCTCCCCGTTGGCGGCGAGCTCGATTACCTCGACGAAGGTACGCTTGCCCAGGCGCTGCGCGCACGCAGGCCGGTCGCCTAGTTGACGCAAAGCCGCGCCAACTCTAGCCCGGCCCCCATGTCCCTGCTCCCCATCATTGAAATCCCCGATCCGATCCTGCGCCGCCAGTCCGAGCCAGTGGAGTCCGTCGGCGACGACATCCAGGCGCTGATCCGCGACATGTTCGAAACCATGTACAAGGCCCCTGGCATCGGCCTCGCCGCGATCCAGGTCGCCGTGCCGCGCCGCCTCCTCGTCATCGACCTTCAGGATCCGGAAGAGGGCCAGGAGGACGATCCCGAAGCCGAGCCGGTCCGCCGCCCTTTCGTGTTCATCAACCCGGAGATTCTCCACGCCTCGGACTCGCACAAGGTCTACAACGAAGGCTGCCTCTCCATCCCCGATCAATATGCCGAGGTCGAGCGCCCCGACATCGTGCGCGCCCGCTGGATCGACGAGCATGGCAAGCAACAGGAAGGCGAGTTCGGCGGCCTGATGTCCGTCTGCCTCCAGCACGAGATCGACCATCTGAACGGCGTCCTGTTCATCGACCACCTCTCCCGCCTGAAGCGCGACATGGTGGTGAAGAAGGTGCTGAAGGCCCGCAAGGAACGCGAAAAGGCCGCGATCCTGTAGCTATCCACAGCTAAAGCGGTGGTTATCCCGCTCCGCCCTTGAGCGGCCGCGCCGCCTCGCGTAGGTTCGCCCTCTGTTCCAAAGGGCAAAAGCATGGATGCGCTGGTTCTCCTCTTTCTTCTCCTCGGTGTCGCCGCCGGCGTCGCACTCGGCTGGTTCCTCGGCAACCGGGAGGTCGCGGCGCTGAAGGCGGAGCGCGACAAGGCGATGGACGACTTCAAGCGCGCCATCGTCGACCTCGCCACAGCGGAAGAGCGCGCCAAGCTGATCCCCGACCTTCAGGAGAAGCTCGAGCAGGTGCGGAGCGATTGCTCGGAAGCGCAGCAAAATTGCGCCCGCTTGTCTTCGGCCCAGGAAGAGCGCGAGAAAGCCTTCCAGGCGCAGATCGAGCAGATGAAGGAAGCGCGTGAGGCGCTGTCGGCCCAGTTCAGCGAAGTCGGCGGCCGCTTGCTCGGCGAAGCGCAGACCAAGTTCCTTGAACGCGCCGATGCCCGCTTCAAGCAGGCGGAGGAGATTGCCGGGCAGGGGCTGAAAGCGCTTCTCCAGCCGGTCACCGACCGCCTCCAGCGCTACGAAGAAGGCGTCGCTAAGGTGGAAGCTGAGCGGCGCGACTCGTTCGGCAACCTCGTCGGCCTGATCGAGTCGATGCGCATCGGCCAGGAAAAGGTCAGCAGCGAAGCCGCCAAGCTGGTCAACTCCCTCCGTAACGCGCCGAAATCGCGAGGCCGTTGGGGCGAGCAGCAGTTGAAGAACGTCCTCGAAACCTGCGGCCTCACCGAAAATTGCGACTTCCAGACTGAGGTCAGCGTCGAGGGCGAAGACGGCCGCCTCCGCCCCGATGTGGTGATCCGCATCCCCGGCGGCCGCACCCTGATCATCGACGCGAAAGTTTCGCTCAACGCTTATCAGGACGCCTTCGGCGCGGTGGACGAAGCGGAGCGCCACATCGGCCTCGCCGCCCACGCCGCGGCGATGCGCGCCCACGTCAACACGCTCGGCAACAAGGCCTATCAGAACCAGTTCGGCAACAGCCCCGATTACGTGATCATGTTCGTCCCCGGCGAGCATTTCCTCTCCGCCGCGTTGGAGCACGATCCGACGCTGTGGGACTTCGCCTTCGACAAGAAGGTGCTGCTCGCCACCCCAACGAACCTCATCGCCATCGCCCGCTCGGTCGCCTCGGTGTGGCAGCAGGAAGCGCTTGCCCGCAATGCCCGCGACATCGCCCTTCTCGGCAAGGAGCTTTACGACCGGCTCGCCAAGGTGGCGGAGGACCTGAAGAAGGTCGGCACCGGGCTGAACAGCGCCGTCGGCAACTTCAACGCCTTCACCACCTCCTTTAACAGCCGCCTCGTGTCCACGGGCCGCAAGTTCAAGGAGCTCAACATCGAGACCGGAAGCCGCGAGCTTGAGGATGTGCCTGGGGTGGAAGCTCTGGCCAGCGCCGGTGACGTGCCGCGCCCGGCGCTTGTCGACCGCAGCGACGAGACGGCCGAAGCCGCCGAGTAGCGGAAGCCGCCCCTAAAGGTCCCAGTCAGTCCGGCGTTCGCCGCCGCAGCCGCGGAAGGTTTGGCCGTCGGCGGTGACGCTGACCTGGTGTTCGAAGCCGCGGCCGCTCATGTCGTCGTTGCAGCGGCTGTAGGTCACGTCCACCGTCAGCCGCTTGCTCTCGTAGCGGCGCCCGTTGAAGCTCGGCCGCGGGTCGGGCCGCGCGATCGAAATCTTCTTTTCACCGTAATTGCCGGTGTAATCGATCCGGCCGCCGTGGATCAGCACTTGCCAGCCAGGCTCGTTGCCCCGCGCTTCGTAATGCTCCAGCGCCGGATCCTTCGGCGGCGGGCTGGTCACGGCGGGATAGGCGCAGGCGGCGGCAAAGCTCAGCATAATCCAGGCGGGCCAGCGCGGCATCGTTACTCGGTTACTCATGGCGGATACTCGTACGGCAACTTCTCGGCAAACGAGAAGCGGAATCGCTAAGTTCCGATCGTTACGCCCGCCGCCATTGATTGATCACTTCATAGGCCATCACCGCCGTCGCCACCGCCGCGTTCAAGCTGTCCGCCTTGCCAAGCATCGGCATCTTCACGAGCAGGTCGCAGGCCGCTTCGAACTCCTCCGGAAGCCCCTGCGCCTCGTTACCGACCAGGATGAACGCCGGCGCCTGGTAACGCGGCGCCTGATAATCGAGCGTGGCCTTCAGGCTGGTGCCGATCAGCTGGCCTTCCCCGCCGCGAAGCCAAACAAGGAACTCGTCCCACGGCGCGGCGGCGATGCGCTGAGTGAACAGCGCCCCCATCGTCGCCCGCACGGCTTCGGTGGAGAACGGGTCGACGCAATCGTCCACCAGGATCACGCCGCCCGCGCCGACCGCGTCGCTGGTTCTCAGTATCGTTCCGAGGTTTCCCGGATCGCGAAGCGACTGCGCCACGATCCACAGTGGCGCCGACGCGCGGTCGATCCGCTCCAGCGCAAGATCGAAGGCGCGGTAGACGCCGAGTACCGTCTGCGGATTGTCCTTGCCCGAAAGCTTGTGGAGGATGTCGGCGTTGGTCTCCACCACGTCGCCGCCCGCTGCTTCCGTCTCGGCGACCAGCGTCTCGAGCAGCGGGTGCTCGCTGCCTTCCCAGTAGAACAAAACCTCCGGCAGAAACCCGGCCTCGCGCGCTTCGGTGAGGATGCGCAGCCCTTCGGCAATGAACATGCCCTGCCGCCGCCGACCCTTCTTCTCGCGAAGCGCACGGACGTCCTTGACCAGCGGATTGGAAAAAGCGGTGATCTGCCTCGGCACTAGTCTTCGCCGAAGCGCTCCTCGACCAGCCCGGCGAGCGCGGCGACCGCTTCATCGGCGCCATCGCCTTCGGCCGAGATCGTGATGCTGTCGCCCATTGCGGCGCCGAGCATCATTAGCCCCATGATCGACGTGCCGCACACCTTGGAGCCGTCTTTCTCCACCTCGACGCTTGCCGTCTGCCCCGCCGCGAGCGTGACGAACTTGGCGCTGGCGCGGGCGTGAAGGCCGCGGCGGTTGGTGAGCTCCACGGTGCGTGTCGCCATGGTTAGACGGTCTCCCCCAGGATTTCCGATGCGACGGAGATGTACTTGCGGCCCGCATCGCGGGCTGCGGCGACAGCGGCTTTCAGGTCCATCGTCTTGCGCGCGCCTTCCAGCCGGATCAGCATCGGCAGGTTGACGCCGGCGATTACTTCCACCGACTGCGACTTCATCAAGGAGATTGCGAGGTTCGACGGGGTTCCGCCGAACAGATCAGTGAGAATGATTACGCCCGTTCCGTCATCGGCGCGGCAGATGGCGTCGGCGATGTCGTTTCGGCGGCCTTCCATGTCGTCGTCCGGGCCGATGCAGATCGCCTCAATCCGCTGCTGGGGCCCGACGACATGTTCCATTGCGGTGACGAATTCGGCCGCAAGCCGGCCATGGGTCACCAGAACCAAACCGATCATCTTACACTACTTCCTGTTCCTGCGGCCGCCCACCCGGGCCGCTCTCCACGCCCTCGCGCGGCCGCGAGGCGAGATCACGATGCTCAACCGTGGGCGAAAATCCGGCCTCGCGCAATCTTTTCGCCACCCGCTCGACGACGTGAACCGAGCGGTGTCTTCCGCCGGTACAGCCGAAGGCGACGGTGACGTAGGAGCGGCCTTCCTCGCGGTAGCGGGGGAGGAGGGTAAGCAGCAGGTCTTCGATCTTCTCCAGCGCGTCGGCATAAGCGGGATCGGTGGCAATATAGTCGGACACGGCGTCGTCGTGGCCGGTAAGATCGCGCAAATCCTCCTGCCAATAAGGGTTTTTGAGGAAGCGGACGTCGAGCACCAGGTCGGCGCTGCGGGGAAGCCCTCGTGCAAAGCCGAAGGAGACGAGGCTCAATGTCGGCGCCACGCCGCCCGGGGCGAAGCGCTCGCGCACCTGCTGCTGCAGCTCCTTCGGCGTGGTGTCGGTGGTTTCGATGACATGGTCGGCCCAGCGCCGAAGCGGCGCCATCAGGTCGCGTTCCGCGGCAATTCCGTCGGTTGCGGGCCGGTCCGGCGCCAGCGGGTGGCGTCGGCGGGTTTCCGAGTAACGGCGCAGGAGCTCGGTGCCGGCGCAGTCGAAAAACAGGGTTTCTACCGGAAGCTGTTGTTCCTCCGTCAGGGTCTTGATCTGCGCCACGACCCGCGCCGCATCGAACCCCCGGGTGCGGCTGTCGATGCCGATCGCCAGCGGCCGCGACAGCTTTGCGCTGCCCTTGCCGAGCGGCGTCGATAGCAGGTGGTCGAGCAGCGACAGCGGGAGGTTGTCGACCACTTCCCAGCCGAGATCCTCCAGCGTCTTGAGCGCCGTCGACTTGCCGGCACCGGAGAGACCGGTGACCAGCATGATCCTGTTCGGAGTGACGGCAGCGTTCAAGGGAAGGCGAGTCCGTGAAGGTGAAGCGCCGCCTCTACCTTGATGGGTGCCGAAGGCTCAAGCGCGCTTAGGGCGATTACGGGCACGGAGATACCGATGAGCGTGGTGGTGCGGCATTCCGGGAGCCGCTCCGGCGCGGCATCGAGATCGATGAGGAGCGCGATCGGAACGGCTTCGACGAAAGGGCGCCCGACGATGCCGACGCCACGAACCTCAATGCGGCCGGCGATGTTCTGGGGCGGCGAAGCGAGCAGTCGCCCATCCTGCGCCGCAAGGCAGGTGTAATCGTCGCTGACCAGCACCGCCCCGCGATCGAGCAGCCGAAGCAGCAAGTCGGACTTGCCCCGGCCCGAGGCGCCGGAGATCAGCATGCCCCGCCTGTCGATCGCGGCGCAGCTTGCGTGGATGGTCTCGGTCATGCCGCGCGGAGGGGCAGGCGCGTGACGAAGCGCGCGCCGCCGCGGCCGTCGTGCCTGTCCTCCACGGCGACCGAGCCATCGTGGCCCTCCAGCGTAGCCTTGACGATGGCAAGGCCGAGGCCGGAGTGACGCCCGAAATCCTCACCGTCCGGCCGGATCGAATGGAAGCGCTGGAAAATGGCATCACGCTTGTCCGGCGGGACACCGGGGCCTTCGTCTTCCACGGTGACGATTACCTGTCCCGCGGCTTCGGCGGCTGCGATCTCGACCAGACCGCCGGGGGGAGAAAAAGAGATGGCGTTGTCGACCAGATTGTCAATCGCCCGCGCCAGCCGCGGCTCGTCGGCGGCCACCACCGCGCTTCCGGTGCGGGGCCGGGCGAAGGCGATGTGCACGCCGGCCTCGGCCGCCCGTTGTTCCCAGTGCGGCAGAAGCGACTCGATCAAGGCGCCGACATCAACATCGTCCAGCCGTGCCCGCGAAAGCTCCGCGTCCAATCGGGAGATTTCGGCGATCTCCACGATCAGCCGGTCGAGCCGAACCACGTCGTGTCGGACCACGTCGAGCAATTGCCGCTGAAGGTCCGGATCGGACACGCGGGCAAGGCTGTCCACGGCCGACCGCAGCGAGGCCAGCGGGTTCTTGAGCTCGTGCGTGACGTCGGCGGCAAAGGCTTCGGTCGCATCGATCCGATCGCGCAGTGTCTGCGTCATATCGTGAAGCGCGCGGGCGAGGAGGCCGATTTCGTCGCGGCGCGCGGGGAGGAGCGGCACCGCCACTTCCCGCGCGCGGCCGAGCCGAACCCGGTGTGCAGCCCGCGCCAGCCGGCGAAGGGGGAGGGCGATCGTGCGGGCCAGGAAAAGCGACAGCAGCACCGACAAGGCGAAAGCAACCAGCAGCACGATGGCCAAAGTCATCCGCTCGTCGCGCACAATGCTTCGGATGTCGCGGGCGTTTCGGGTCAGGAGAACGGCCGTGCCGTCGCCGACGGGCGCCGCGGCGGAGATGTAGGGCGTGCCCTCGGGTGCGCGGCGAAGCATGGTCTTCGCTGTGCCGCCGCGCAGCGCCGCGCCGGCTTCAGGCCAGGAGGCGGCGCTGTCATATTCGGAAAGCTGCAGATCGGGCGGCGCCGGCGCTCCGACCACCGCATCGAACGCGTTATCCAGCGTCCGCGCCACCGCCTTGCGAAACGGCTCCTTGGCCGGATCGCGAAGCTGGTAGGTGGGCGTATTGTTCTGCCAGCTGTCGAGCAGCTTGGCGCCGGCGGCATTGTAAACCCGAAGCCGGGTGCCCGACGCCCGGCCGATCCGCCTCAGGATGCGCGGCTTAAGATCGCGGCGGGCGACGGCGAGCGCATCAGCGGCGATCCGCGCCTGCGTTTCGGCATTGGCAACCGCGCCTTCCGTCAGCCGGCTCCGAAACCCGTCGAGGTAGAAGATGCTCCCGCCGAGCAAGGCAACGGCGAAGATGTTGACCGCCAGGATGCGGTGCAGAAGCATCCATCGGCCCGACCAGCGCAGCGACAGGTCGCGCTCGTCACTCCTCGCCAAAGCGATAGCCCACGCCGTACAACGTCTCGATCCCCTTGAATTCGGAATCTACCTGCCGGAACTTGCGCCGAAGCCGCTTGATGTGGCTGTCGATGGTGCGGTCGTCTACGTAGATGTCATCCTGATAGGCCACGTCCATCAGCTGGTTGCGCGATTTCACCACGCCCGGCCGCTGCGCCAAGGCTTCCAAAATCATGAATTCGGTCACGGTCAGCGTCACATCCTTGCCGTCCCAGGCGACGCGGTGGCGGGCCGGATCCATCACCAGCCGGCCGCGTACGATCGGCGCATGCTCGCTGGTTTCGGGCGCCGCATCGGCGGGCGCGGCGCGCATCTCGGTACGGCGCAAAATGGCGCGGATGCGGGCAAGCAGCAGCCGCTGGCTGAACGGCTTGGCGATATAATCGTCGGCGCCCATGGCAAGGCCGAGCGCTTCGTCGATCTCCTCGTCCTTTGAGGTCAAAAAGATCACCGGCAGCTCGCTCTTTTCCCGCAAGCGGCGAAGCAGCTCCATGCCGTCCATGCGCGGCATCTTGACGTCGAGCACCGCCATGTCGGGCGGATTGTTGACGAGCGCCTTAAGCGCCGTCTCGCCGTCCGTATAGACGCGGGTCGCGAAGCCCTCCGCCTGCAACGCGATGGACACCGAGGTCAGGATATTGCGGTCATCGTCGACCAGCGCGATCGTTGTCGCCATGATTTTACCGCGTCCCTCCCTCGGCCCCGCACGCTCGTTCTTACCGGAGCGGGGAAGGGGGCGCTACCCTTTGACGGGAGGCGGAGGCTCGGATATGCGGCGCCCACAAACCAGCGGCGGCGCCGACGCGCCCTCGCCATCACAATATACGCTTTTCAGGAGACAGTTTGTGGCCAACCGCGTGCCGGAAAAGGGGCTTGCCGAATTGGGGATCGACACCGCCGCCGAGATCCACTGGAACTACGGAACGCCGCAGCTGGTGGAACAGGCGGTTGCGCGCGGCGAAGGCGTGCTCGCCAAGGACGGCCCGCTGGTGGTGCGCACCGGCAAGCACACCGGCCGCTCGGCCAAGGACAAGTTCATCGTCCGCGACGCCGAAACCGAGGGCACGATCTGGTGGGACAACAACCGTTCCATGACGTCAGAGCATTTCGCGGCACTTAAGGCCGACTTCCTCGCTGCGCTTAGCGAGAAGAAGGAGCTGTTCGTCGCCGACCTGTTCGGCGGCTCGCAGCCGGAATATCGCGTCCGCGTACGGGTCATCAACGAGCTTGCCTGGCACAACCTCTTCATCCGCACCCTTCTGGTTCGCCCCGAAGCGGCCGACCTGCCGGGCTTCGATCCCGAATTCACAATCATCGACCTGCCGAGCTTCCGCGCCGATCCCGAGCGTCACGGCTGCCGCTCCGAAACCGTGATCGCGGTCAACCTGGCCGAAAAGATGATCCTGATTGGCGGCACCGCTTATGCCGGCGAAATGAAGAAGTCGGTGTTCGGCGTCCTGAACTACATCCTCCCCGCCGAGGGCGTGATGCCGATGCATTGCTCCGCAAACATCGGCCCGGACGGTGACACCGCCGTCTTCTTTGGCCTGTCCGGCACCGGCAAGACGACGCTCTCCGCCGATCCGTCGCGCACCCTGATCGGCGACGACGAACATGGCTGGTCCGACACGGCGGTCTTCAACTTCGAAGGCGGCTGCTACGCCAAGATGATCCGCCTTTCGGCCGAAGCCGAGCCGGAAATCCACGCCACCACCAAACGCTTCGGAACGGTGCTCGAGAACGTCGTGATCGATCCGATCACCCGCGAGCTCGACCTCGACGACAACAGCTTCGCGGAAAACAGCCGGGGCGCTTATCCGATCGACTTCATCCCGAACTGCTCGTCCGACAACCTTGGGCCCGTGCCGCAGAACATCGTGATGCTCACCGCCGACGCGTTCGGCGTGCTGCCCCCGATCGCGCGCCTGACGCCCGATCAGGCGATGTACCACTTCCTTAGCGGCTACACCGCCAAGGTCGCGGGCACCGAGATCGGCGTTACCGAGCCGGAAGCGACCTTCTCGACCTGCTTCGGCGCGCCGTTCATGCCGCGCCACCCGAGCGTCTACGGCAACCTCCTGAAGGAGCGGATCGCCAAGGGCGGCGTCAAATGCTGGCTGGTGAACACTGGCTGGACCGGCGGCAAATACGGCACCGGCACCCGCATGCCGATCAAGGCGACCCGCGCGCTTCTCAACGCCGCGCTCGACGGCAGCCTGAACGAGGCGGAATTCCGCCTGGACGAGAATTTCGGCTTCGAAGTGCCCGTCGCGGTGCCGGGCGTCGACTCACAGATCCTGAACCCGCGCGAGACCTGGGCGGACAAGGCTGAATATGACGAAACCGCCGCCAAGCTGGTGAAGCTGTTCGTCGATAACTTCGCCAAGTTCGAAGAGCATGTCGATGCCGGCGTCCGCGACGCCGCGCCCGGCCTTGCCGTGCAGCAAGCCCAGACGGCACCCGTTCCCGCGGCCTGACGCTTACGCCACTCACGTTGAAAGGGCGCGTCGGCAGAGGCCGGGGCGCCCTTTTTTTATGCGCCGAAGGAAATTCAGATGACCGAAGAACACGCCCCGCGGCTGTTCGCCGACGACGCCGCCGTCTGCCGGATCGGCGAAGGGCTGCTCGGCTGCACCCTCAGCCGTGCCGACTGGACTCACGAAGCGCACCTCGCCGCCTGCCTCTACCTCGTCGCCGAGCGGCCGGAGATCGACGCGGAGCGGCAGCTTCCCAACCTCTTCCGCCGCTTCAACGAAAGCGTCGGCGGGGTGAACGACGACACGCAAGGCTACCATGAGACGATCACGCAGACGTTTCTGAGCAGCGTTCGCGGCTTCCTGGCGCGCACCGACGCGGGCTTGCCGCTGGTCGAGAAGGTCAACGCGCTCCTCCTTGCGCCGGAGGGAAACCGCAACTGGCCCTTGCGCTTGTACACGCCGGAGCGCCTGTTCTCCCGTGAAGCAAGGCTCGGCTTGGTAGAGCCTGAATTCAATGCGGAGGACGTGAGTTGAACGAAGCGAACACGCGCGGGCAGGGAGACCGATTCTGCATCGCGGCGGGGGCGGGGCTACTGGCGCTTGCCATCCTCCTCGGCGCCTTTGCCGCCCACGCTTTGAAGGCGCGGCTTACCCCGATCGAACTCGGCTGGTGGCAAACGGCGGTGCAATATCAACTCGCCAACGCAATCGGCGTCCTCGCCCTTGCATCGCTCGGCACCGGCCGAATGGCGCCACGCCTCATCGTAGCCGGCTCTGTGCTCTTCTCGGGCAGCCTCTATTTCATGGCGCTGACCGGCCTCAATGCCGCCGGCCTCGTCACGCCGCTCGGCGGGCTGCTGATGATCGTTGGCTGGTCGTTGATCGCCTGGAGTGCAGTGCGGCGGGGCTGAGCATGCGCCACTGGACATCCAGGGCGTATTATCTATATAATACACCTGCCTTTGGAGGAACCGCTATGTTCGAAGATCCCGTTGCCAAGAAGACCGCCATCGCCGCAGCCATTGGCGCGGTCATTGCCATCCCGGTGCCGTTCGTCGGTCCGTTGATCGGCGCCGTCGTCGGCGGCGGCATCGGCTACTTTTCGGCAACGAAGCGCCGCTGAGGGCTCAGCGCTTGGCCTTGTAATCCGGCGCCGGCGGTCCTGAGACCAAAGACCCGGCACCGCCACGCTCAACCTGCTGCACAGATTCCTTAACCGTCGCCAAGCCTTCGCGCGCCGCGGCGATCTGCGTCCCGCTCTTGCTCACAGAATCGGAGAATGTGCGCACCGCCGGGCGGCTCGCGGCCAGCTTCTTGTTGAGCGCTTCCGTCGCCTCGCGTGCGCTCGCAAGCGACGCCCGCAGGTCGCGAGTCGCGGCGCGTCCGCGCGCGTCGAGGTTGCGGCGCATCGTCTGCGCCTGCTGCGCCATCGCCGCTGCCGACGAAGCGCTGGCGCGGAGACTCGCCCGCGCCAGCGCGATGCGGGCGCCCATTAGCGGTGCCTGAGCCGCCGCATCGGCGCTCGCTTTCTCCATCGCCTGCAGCTTTTCGTTAAGGAGCCGCTGCTGCTCGGGCGACGTCGCGGCGAGCAGCCGGTCTGTTGCATAAGCGATCGATTCCACCATCGGCGCCGGATCGTTGACCAGGTCGCCGAGCCCGCCGCCCTCGAGCGGGATGACCGGGGCCTC
Source organism: Allosphingosinicella sp. (assembly GCA_036386995.1). Taxonomy (GTDB): domain Bacteria; phylum Pseudomonadota; class Alphaproteobacteria; order Sphingomonadales; family Sphingomonadaceae; genus Allosphingosinicella. The sequence goes on from DASVUO010000135.1 coordinate 22,039, forward strand.
GCCCTCCGCGCGCGCCATAAGCGGCTCGTTCGAGCGGCTGGTCCGCTCAAGGCTGAGGAGGGAAGTGCCGAATAACAAATCGCCCTTGAGGTGCGCCACCGTTCCTTCGGCGAGCAGCAGATCGTCGTCTGTGATGTCGATCCGAACGCGGATCGCGCCCGACCCTGAAGGGTCCAGCCCAACCTTACTCACCCGCCCGACCGGGACGCCCGAAAAGGTCACGGGCGATCCGACCACCAGGCCGGACACCGATTGGTTGATGACGATGTCGTAGGCCCGCCCGTTGCTGCGCTGGCTCGCGGTCAACCACAGCGCAAACGCGACCAGCGCGGCGAGCACGAGCGCAACGACGAGGCTCACCAATATCTTGTTCGATCGGGTTTCCACGCACTCTCCCTCGCCAAGGGATTAGCCGCTGCGGGCAGGGGAGGCAAATGCTTGGCATCCATGTGGCGGGAAGATCGTTGAGGGGCCGAAAGCTTCACCAAACAGGAGAAAAGACATGGCCGATCTCAGCCAGATCACCGAGCATATGGAAATCGTCGGCGCCGACGGAGTCCATGTCGGCACCGTCGACAAGGTCGAAGGCAACCGCATCAAGCTCACCAAGCCGGACAGCGGCTCGCACAAGAGCCACCACCATTATGTCTCGGCCGGCCTTGTCGCAGGCGTGGACGGCGGCAAGGTGCGCCTCTCCGCCAACGGCGCCAACGCCGCTCTGCTTGAAGAAGAAGCCGACGGCCATGCGCTCGGCGAGCAGAGCCTGTTCAGCTGGCGCAACATCGGCCTCGGCGCCGCCGCGGCAGGCGTCGCCGCGGCGGCCGGCGCCTTCTTCTACCGCAGCCGCAGCGAGCGCGACGGCAACGAAGGCCGCACCCGGACCCGCAGCCGCTCCAAGAACTAGGCCTTAAGCAGCGGCG